>JAGFJK010000403.1 GCA_024102795.1 Pirellulaceae bacterium | reverse complement strand
GGGGAGGGCTGGGGAGGGGCCTGCGGGGTTAGAGCGGTCAACCAGTTGTTCAACGCGCAGAATGGACTGGAAGGCACGCGGATTCTTTGTAATTCGGGTTTGGAATCCGGGACCGGATGTATGCGTTTAGATGGTAATAGAAGCGGGTCTGTTTGGCACGGGTTGATCTTGGAAGTGCCGGAAGAGCCCCTCCCCAGCCCTCCCCGAAGCGGGGAGGGGGCCAGAAGTGATTTGTGGGGTTTCCCTCGCCGGTTGGGAAACCGGATCGAATAGTCGACCAAAATAGCCTGAAACTTGCTGGCAAAGGACTTAAAAGCTGCATGATCTCGAAGCGGATTGGGAGACAGAATGTGCAACTTAAAGCTGCCACAATTCGGCAACTTATCGTTTTAGAGGTCTTTAGAGCGACTTCAGATACTCGATCAGGTCTCGCAGCTCGGAGTCGTCCAACTTGCTGCCGGCGACTTTTTCCGGGGCGTGAGGGCCGGTGAGCAGTTCTTCCAGCGAGCCGCAACGGCCATCGTGCAGCAGGCGCACCTTGCGAAACACGCCCAGCAACGACGGCGTGTTGTACCCGCGATAGCGATCCGCCGGGCCTTCCAGACCGATCTCATGGACTTGGCCGTCGGTGAAGTGGGGCCCCGCGTGGCAGCTCGCGCACGCCGCGCGCGAGCCCTCGAAGACCCGTTTGCCTCGTTCCGCAGCCGGCGTCAGCCGTCCGCTGGCGTCGCGCCGCGGATTGGGTGGCGGCTGCAGGGATCCCAGGTAGGCAATCAGCGCCGCCTTGTCCTCGGCGCTGGGCTCCGGCCCCAGCATCGTGCTGGTCAGCGACTTGTGCATCGCGTCGTCCAGATCTTCCTGCCAGCCGTGCCAGGTCCAGGGAGCGGTGCTGGTCAGCCCGAACAGCGGCAGCACCGTCTTGAAAGTGCGGGACGAGCCGTCGTTGTTCGTATCCATCGTGACCGCGTTCGAACCCGCCTCATAATGGCAACTGTGGCAACTGTACCACTGGTCGAGGCTCCGCCGCGCGTCGTAGAAAATCGCCTCGCCGCGCCGAGCCAAGGACGGTTCGGACGATCCTCCCAGCGGAATCGTGCGGGAAAGCCTTCGCTGCTCCAGGTCCACCACCTGCACGCTGTTATCCAGATAGTTGGCCACGAACACCGTGCGGTCGTCAGCGGCCATCCGCAAGCCAAGCGGTCGGCCACCCAGTTCGATGCGGTAGAAACGGTTCGCGTCCGCCAGCAGTGCCGCGTCGATATGGTCGGTGCTGCCGTGCGATTCCAACGGCAGCCCCGGCACCTGGAACACCAGCAGCTCGTGCGTGCCCGCCGCCGAGACAACCATTTGCCGCTGGTCGCTGGTCAACGCCAACCCGTGCGGGTCCGCCACCGCGCGGCCGGGCGGGTCCAGCGACATCGCTTCCCGCCGCGACTGCTCGTCCAACCTCAGCCGGGCCACGCGCGAGGCCATGACCCAACCCAGCCGAATGAAGGCCGGCGTGATCGGCTGGCGACGGTAGACCATCCAGGGAAAATAGACCTGCCGCCCGTCGGACGACAACTGCAGATGACCGATGTTCAGTCCCACGAACTGGTCCACGAACAGCAGTTGCCCGGTGCGCGTATCGACCACCGACACTCCCCGGTCGCCGCCGGTGCCCACCGCCAGCCGCTGGAGCGAATCCGAGTAGGCCAGGTATCTCGGCCAGCGCCCCACGTCGATCCGCGACGTCACCAGGCGCGTGGCCAGATCAATCACGGCCACCTGGTCGGCGTCCGTCAGCGCGACGTAGGCCGTCGTCCCAGCCGCATTGACGGCCACGCCGTGCGGCTGATAACCCAGCGGAATCGAGGCTTCGACTCGCAGCCGCTCGCCGGTCACTTCCAACAGGTAGAGTTCGCCGGAATACGAGCAGGTCAGCAGCACGTGACGCCCATCGGGATGCAAGGCCACCGCAACCGGACGTTGGCCGACCGCCAATTCATGCAGCACCTGGCCATCGGCCACCCGGACCAGCGACGCCGAGTTGGACGTCTGGTTTGCGGTCACCAGCCACTGGCCGTCCGTCGCCAGCACCAGATCCACGGGCGAGCGGTCGGCGGACGCCGCGGGCTGCTCCGCCGCCCGTCCCGTGCCCTGGCAGAGCAGTCCCGAGCCCAGGCAAAACAGTCCCGCGGCCAGGCAGAGCGACACCGGCCGGCACACGCTAGCTGTCGGTTTCGGCCAGCAGTTCTTCCACATGTTGGTCCATTTCGCTGATTGGCTTGCCGTTTTCCAGCCCTTCCGGCTCGGCGCTGAACTGGTATCGCAGCCGGCCCGAACGATCGTAAAGTTTGTAGCAGGGCACGTCGCCCCGGATCTCAAACGCCTCGGCGAACTGCGTGCCCGCGCCGTACTTGCCGAGCAAGTTGTCGAAGTCGGCACCCTGCCGGGACAGGAATTGACGGACCGCTGCTTCCGACGACGGCTCGTCCATGCTGACCGAGATCACGGCCAGACCCTGGTCTCGCCTGGTGCGGCTGAGCTGCACGGTGTGCGGAAACTGCTGGACGCAGGGGATGCACCAGGTGGCCCAGAAATCCACCAGGACGACCTTTCCGCGATGGCTTTCGATCAACTGCCGCAGCTCTTCCTCTCCGCCGACTTGCAACCGGACTGCGGGCGTTGGAGCCGAGTCGTCAGCGGCAAGTGGCGCCGTCCCGGAGCCTGCCGCGGCTGGACCATCACCCCGAGCGGCGGCCTCCGAGGAGGCAACGGGAGACGCGGTGGTGCCGTCACCGGCCCGTGGACTGTCGCCCGCGGGCGGACCGGTACAGCCCAGCATGACGCCGCCCAGGAACAACGCACCGAGCGACAGCAGATGCTTCCATTGAGTGCTCATGCCAGTACCCGTCCGGTGCGAAGAATCGCATTCAAGTGAAAACAACCGCCGCCGGCGACGAGCGCCGGCGGCGGCTGGCGGTTGGTTGTAGCGGCCTCCCGATCAGGCGGTACCGATCAGGCATTGCCGATCAGGTGGCCCGGATCATCCGGCCGCAGCCAGCAGCTCGCGGTTACTTCAGCTTGATGCCGCAACCGAAAGCCTTGGTGGAGGACACCGCCGGGGACTTGCCCGAGAGCACGGCGTTCACGGCATCTTCCACGTATTTCTTGCTGGGGTTCGACTGGCTGTCGTCGAACGCGCCGCGGTAGGCGACCTTGCCGTTGGAGTCGAGCACAAACAGGTGAGGCGTCACGCGAGCTCCATAGCCGCGGGCCGCGGCACCCGATTCGTCGTAGATGTAGGGGAAGGTGAACCCCTTCTCCTCGGCCCGCTGCTTCATCGCGTCCAGATCCTCGGTCGTGTTGCAGTTGACCGCCACGAACTTGACGCCCTTCTCGCCGTACTTCTTGGCGAACTCAATGAACCGGTCTTCGTAGGCCACGGCGACCGGGCAGTTGTTGCACGTAAAGCACAACACGGTGGCCTTCGCTCCCTTGGACGAATCCAGCGAGTAATCCTTGCCGTCCACGCCCTTGGCCTTGAAGTCGGGACCCGCTGCCCCCACCTCCACCTCGGCTCGCGCGGCCTGCCCGATGATCACCGTCAGCGCGGCAACCATCACACCCAGCAACATCTTTCGCAGCATCTTCGCTTCTCCCTCGTAAATGAAACAAACCTCGCAACGACTCAGCAACCACTACGCGGCACGCCACCGATGGTTCAGTTGTGGCAGCCGGAATTCATCAAATCCCGTGACGGGGGCGGCCCTGAATCGGCCCGTTCCGCGTCGGGCCACGAATCTGCCAGGCCTCCGACGGCGTGGAATTTCGTCCTGTGCGGAACGAGGCCACGGGAAAGCGCTGGCGGAAACTCTACCGGCCGGAATTGGCCAGCGCCACACACGACAGACTGGCGGCTACGCCGCCACGCGTGGTCCAGCTCACGTAAAGCCCTGGTGGCTCAGCACCAGACGCAACAAGATGAGCTTCCAACCCGCCGCAGGCGGAACCAGGAACGCCCGAAAATGAGAGGATGCCGTCCACATGGCACGCATCCCGGAATGAGTAAACATTGCCTTATGGTTGTAGTTCCCGGCCTGCCGGCTGTCAACAAGGGGCCTTGTCAACAAGGGGCCTGGCGGGCCGTGCCTCCGCCAGGAGTCGGCAACCGCCGCCCCGAGGCACCGATCGGACGCGGCCGACGTCAACTCGAAACGAACGCGTTAACGAGGCAAACCGGGCAACTTTACGGAATCTTGACGAATTCCAGGCGCCCGCGACGAGAACTCGGTGCAGTTGACGCTCGCCTCGCTGTGCGCGGCGGGCTGAGCTTGGCATAATCGGGGTCTGAACGGCCGCCACGAACGAGGCAGAGGCTTGGGACGCGCCGGCCACCGGCCCGCCGCGAAGAGGACGACAGCGGATGATGACGAGCCATTACAGCCTGGTGTGTACGGCGTGCGGCGCGACGTACGACGGCGAGCCGGGGCGTTTGACCTGTGATGCCGACCACGAGCCGGCATTGCTGCGGGCCCGCTATGCCAGCCGGCAGTTGCACGTGGATCAGCAGCGTGGCGGCCTGTTCCGCTTCCGCGACTGGTTGCCGATCTGCCGCGAACTGGGGACCGCCAGCGGTCCGCGGACCTTTGTCAGCGAGCATCTGGGGCCCCTGCTGGGGCTCGACCACCTGGTCATCGTGTTCAACGGCTACTGGCCGGAACGAGGTGCCGAGACCTGGACCACGTCCTTCAAGGAGCTGGAGGCGGCCACGGCGGCGGCGCGCTATCCGGCCGGCCATCGCCAGACGATGGTCGTGGCTTCGGCCGGAAACACGGCCCGAGCGTTCGCCCACGTCTACTCCGCCGACGGCTCGCCCGTCTGCCTGGTCGTACCCGAACGGCGGCTGGGGAGCCTGTGGTCGCTGGGGCCCCTGTCGGACGACGTGGAACTGGTCGCGGTCACGGGAGACAGCGACTACTTCGATGCTATCCGGCTGGCCGGGTCGCTGTGCCAGCAGCCGGGATTCTTTCCCGAAGGCGGCGCCCTGAATGTCGCTCGGCGCGACGGCATGGGAACCACCGTGCTCAGCGGCGCCACGCTGCTGGGCCGGATTCCCGACCATTACTTTCAAGCGGTCGGTTCGGGGACCGGCGGGATCGCGGCCTGGGAGGCCAATCTGAGGTTGATCGAGGACGGCCGCTTCGGGACCACCCGCATGCAGCTCCACCTGGCCCAGAACGTTCCCTTCACGCCGATGGTCGATGCCTGGCAACAGGGGCTGCCCGAGATTCCGGACTACGACGAAGCCGATTTGAAACGCCGTTTGAACGGCATCACCGCCAAGGTGCTGTCCAACCGGCGTCCAGCCTACGCCATCCGCGGCGGCCTGTTCGACGCGCTCCAGGAAAGCCAGGGAAAGATGTACGCGGTCACGAACCAGGAGGCGTCCAGCGCCAGCCTGCTGTTCGAGCACGCCGAGGGGATCGACATCAACGCCGAAAGCGCCGTGGCGACCGCGGCGCTGATGCAGGCCGTCGCCCGCGGAACGGTCCGCCGCCGCGAGACGATTCTGCTGAATATCACGGGGGGAGGCGAGCGGCGGCTGCGGCGCGACCAGCCGGGCATCCAGCCGATCCCGGTCACTCGCCGAGTGGCTCTGGTCGACGTCGGCTGCCAGTCCTGCCTGCGGTCGCTGGCGGAATCGTTGCGCGTCGCCGCGGCGGAGTAAAGGTGGCGACGGGCGACTAAATGTCGTCCGCGTTCACTTCGGTGGCCTGGCCCAGATGGTCGCCGAATTTGACGAACAGGTTCCGGTCGCCGCTCTCGAATTCGATGGCCTTGGGATGGATCCGCCGGATCACTCCGTCGAATTGGCCCACCGTCACCCGCTCTCCTTCGTGCAACTTGAGCAACTGGCCGCTGGTGCGGACCGAAACCCAGATCTGCGGGCGGCCGTTGATTTCGACCACCCCGATCACGTACGCATAGCCGGCTTCGTCGAACCGGGGAGGACTGGGCACGGGCTGAGCCACTTCGCGGGGCGGCGGCGGTTCCACGACCCGGACTGTGAATTGCGTCTCGTGGCTGGCCTGAGGCAGGCCGTTGTCCTGCACGCTGACCGTGAACTCATATTCGCCCAGCTCGGTCGGAGTGAATTCCAGCTCGCCCGTGGCCGAGTTGATCCGCGCTCCCAGCTTCTCGTCGGCCTGCAGCGAATACTGCAGCAAATCCTTCTCGTCCGGATCGCTGGCCCGCACCCGCATGCGGAACGGCTGGTGCACGATCGCCTCCTGGGTGCGCGGACTTTCCAGCCTGGGAGAGCTGTTGGGTGGTCCAAACAGGTTGCGGCGGAGAATCGGCGCCTGGTATTTCTCCAGCGAATCCCAAGCCAGACGACTGCTGCGGCGTTCGACGGGCAGTTTATCGACGTTCGAGGAGCCGGGCAACGAGACGGCTTCCACCGTGAACACGATGTCCAGCAGCTTGCTGTCGCGGATGGGCGTGACCGTCATTCGCTCGATGCGATGCAGCAGGTCGGCCGCGTGGAAGTCGTACAGGAAGGCCACCAGTTGCTCCAGGTTTCCCCGTCCGCTGACATTAAAGGGGTGGATGAAATAGACATCGCCCACCGGCCGCCCGCCCACGGGGTCGACTTTCACGTCCTGCAGGTCCACATTCTCCACCGCCTGCAGCAGCCAGCTCTGGTACATCGAACGGGCCAGCTCGCGATCTTCGGGCAGGGCCTGACTTTCCCAGACCGCCAGTTGCTCGGCCGCGCGCGTGCCCCGCAGCCGGGTGAACTCCTTCGTCCGGATCTCTTCCTCCAGGGTCGCGATCTGGTCCTCGCGCAAGCTGAACCAGCCGCTGACCTGCTGCACGGCCCAGATCCCCACAAAGACCACCACCAGCAGCGCCACGGCGGCCAGCAGCAACTTTTCACGGCGCGACATCATGGAGCGTCTCCCGACGGTTCGGACGGTTCCGCGTCGACCGCCTCGACAGTTTGTTCCGCTTCTTCTTCCGTTCCCGCCGCATCCTCCTGGCCCGGTTCGATCGTGACCGTTTCATTGAATCGCCAGGGAAACTGCGGCCGCAGGTCGTCAAACGCTCCGCCCTTGCCCACGACGCGATGCGACTTGTCGCGCAGGCGTTCCTCCAGCGCGCTGATGTACGCCGACTGCGCCACGTAACCCTCCAACGTCAGCCGGCCGCCGGTCGGCCGAGCGCTGAAGTTCAGCTTGGTCACCCGCGCTTCATCGGGCGGCAACACCCGATCGGACAACCGATGCAGTTCGTCCAGCCACGACACATCGCCCTGGGTGAACTCCTCGATTAACTGCGCGTGAGTCAACCGCTCGTTGGCCCAGGTGACCGACTTGTCCAAGCCGCGCGACTGCTGTTTCAGCTCGGCAATCTCGGCATCCAGCGACCAGAGCCGCTGCACGAGCAAAAACGCCAGCAACAGCAACAGGCAGGCGGCCGCGGCGCCCAGCAAGGCCGTGCGCCGCCCTCGGCCTTCGGGCACCGGACGGCGCCGCGGGTTGAGGAAGTCGATGTCGTGCCGCTGGCCATCCGCCGCGTCGGTCAGCAGGCCCAGCAACGGAGCGTAGCGGCCCGAATTGGCCGGCTTGCGATCGCGCAGCTCCCGCCCCAGCGCGACTTGGGCGAACGGATCGAACGTCTCGACCGGCAGCTTCAGCGACTGCTCGATCGCGTCCTGGATGGCGGCGTAATCGGCGCCTTCGCCACACAAGGTGATCGCTTCGACCCGCTGGTCGCGCAACTGGTTTTGAGCGGCCCCGATCGTCCGCCGGATTTCGCCCAGCAACACGCGGGCCTGAGCCTGATCGTCCGAATCGGCCGCCAGACGCACCGTGCGCAGGAACGCCACCCGGTTCTCCACCAGCACGCTCAGGTCGGCTTCGTCCGCCAGCACGTCCACCACCAGGCGGCACCGCTGGTCGCCCGTCTTGAACGCGCGCCGCAACAGCGACGCGGCGGCGAACGGCCGCAGCACGAGGTGCTTGGGTTGCAGGTCGCCCGCCCGGCAGGTGTCGCGAATCTGTTCGACCAGCTCCGGCGAAATGGCCGCCGCCAGCACGCTCACATTCCCCGCGTCGCCGTCCTTCAACTCCACGAAGTCCAGCGACCAGTCCTCGCCGATCGTGGCGAACTGCCGCATCGCCTGGAAACGCACCAGATCCGGCAGCTCATCGGGCGGCGCGGGAGGCAACTGCAGCAGCCGCAATTCGATGTTCGCCCGGCCCACCGCCACCAGCGTTTCGGGCTTGTGAATCCCCCGAGCGGCCAAGGCGGCCGCCACCTTCTGTCCCACGTTGACGTCGGCGAACGTCTGCCCCGGATCGCGCGGCAACAACTCCACGGTAAACGCGTCTTCGATCACCAGATCCTTGACGCGGGTGCGGCCAACCGCGATCCGCGCCTCGCGCGCGTCCCACTCCAACGCCACAAGTCGAGCCATACTCTCTGCCTCGTTCGCCTAGTTCACTCCGGTCCCCGGCCGACTGGCCGGACCCGGCTGAGGTCCGCTCCAGCGTCCCAACCGCTACAGGCCGTCCACCAGGCGCACTCCGAGCACCTCCAACGGATACCCGCGCCCCAGATGACTCATATCTCTCCAAAATACTACGCGAGGCAGCGCCGCGGTAGCATCAATCACCACTTCCGCCCGCGCCGACGCCGCTCCGTCCTCGAAGTAACCCACCACCTGAGCCCGATAAACGTCACCACCGGCGTTCACAAACGGCATCAGCGACCGCATCTCCTCCAGGGTTACCAGGCCCTGGGTCAACAACCACGTCTCGTGGTTGCGGTTCGGGTCGTCAATCACACTTTCCTCGGCCCGCCGTTCCAGCAGCGCCTCCAGAATCTCCTCGGTCATGCCGGGAATGCCCGCCAGGATCGCCCGCGGCGCCTCATGGATGTTGATCCGGCCGGGAATCACCGGCGAAGGGTTGACGGTGGCGTTGTCCATCAACACCGGCAGGTAACCGTTCATCTCACCAATCCCGCTGGGAAACACCTCGCCCAGCACGATCTGCTGCCCGTCCACTTCCGCCCGCACGCGCGTCCCCACCAGGTCCAACACCTGGTTGATCGGGAACTGCGGCTCTTGAGTCAAATCCAGTTGGTTGATCGATATCGAACCGGTATCGCCCCCCTCTTCTGTAAACGGGCCAAACAGGCGATAGGCCACAATAAACACGGCCACGTCGTCCGAAAACACCTCGCTCAACTCATCGTACAACGCCTGCAAGTCGTCTCCATTGACGTTGATCCGCGGCAGTCCGTCCCGGTTCAAGTTGGCTTCCTGACTGTACAGCGTGACATAGCCGACCCAACCGCGATCGAGCGAACCGAGCGTTCCGCTGGCCGCCAGGTTGGGCTGCGCACCGCCCGTGGTTGCACCCGCGGTGCCGCCCGCGCCGCCGCCCGCCAGCGAACTGCCGGACTGCTCGTGCGGATCCAGCACCCCGTTGCGGTTCGTATCCAGCCCGAACAGCAGTTCGGGCCACACGCCCCGTACCAGCAGCAGCTCCTCGATCGATTCAAACGGCCCGTTCTTGGGCGCATAGGGCGGACTCAACGACGAATAATAGTCCACCTCCGCGCCGAACTCCCGCGGCTCATCGTCCTCGTCCATCCAGTCCATGATCGAGTCCGCCACGTCCTCGGTCATCCCGGGCAGGTTCATCAGCAGCGTCCGCCCGCCGTTCTCCTGCACCTGGTCGGCCAGCAGCAGGGCGTTCAGGTTGACCCGCGCCGATTCGTCCTCCAACCCGAACCGCACGCCCGCCAGGTTGCCGTCCAGGTCGATCAGCGGCGACAGGATGCTCACGTTGCCCTGCTCCGACGGCTCGATGTCCTCCTTGATCGGCACCGCCTGGAACAGCGCCGGATTGTCGAGGTGGCCCCCCAGCTCGATCCGCAGTGCTTCCTCGTTGAGCAGATAGTTGCGAATCACGTCCACTCCGGAATCGACCAGCGCCAGCGCTTGAATCTGCCGGCCGCTGAGCTGCACTGCTTCGTGATGCGCCAGCATCAAGTCGCTGAACGTGTACGCCGCCAGCGACAAGACGACGACCGCCACCAGGACGATCACCAGCACGATCGCCGGCCGCCGTCGCTGGCTGGCCGCCGGTTTCGCGCCGCGCGCACTCAATGCGGTTTTGCCCATCGACGTGGGACTCCCGTGTCGAGATAACACCACCGTGGGAAATCGTGACGGTTTCTAAGCTTCTTATTATTCAGGATTCACGACACTCTGATCGTTTGGTCGATCCGGCCGCCCTCGCGGCTTCGACCTACGCCACAAATCACTTCGGGTCCCATCGTGGCTGCGACCTACGCCACAAATCACTTCGGGTCCCATCGCGGCTTCGACCTACCCAACAAGAAATCATTTCTGGCCCCCTCCCCGGCTTCCGGGGAGGGCTGGGGAGGGGCTCTTCCGGCACTTCCAAACTCAACCCGCGCCCAACAGATCCGCTCTATTACCCTCTGAACGCATACATCCGGTCCCGGATTCCAAACCCGAATTACAAAGAATCCGCGTGCCTTCCCGTCCATTCTGCGCGTTGAACACCTGGTTGACCGCTTTAACCCCGCAGGCCCCTCCCCAGCCCTCCCCGAAGCGGGGAGGGAGCCGGAGGGATTTCAAGGGGAAGCGTTCGCCGAACCCCAAGCCGTCCAAGTTTCCCTCGGTTGTAACGCCAGATTCGCTCGGCAAAGCAACTTAAGAACTGCACAATCTCGATGCGGCCAGAGGTAACTGATTGTTTGCTCTCGTGCCCACCGCCCACAGACAACTGATAAACGTCCACTGCCCACTGCCCACTCACGCCTGCCAACTCTCTCCTCACAGCCCCAGCGACTCCAGTTCGTCGCCCTGCTGCGGCGGCGCCGGCCGCGCGTTGGGCAACCTCACGACCAGCCGATAAACCAACTGACCTTCCACCACTCCGGCGGATGTCTGAGCGGACAGGGCCGGGTCGAGCACGACCTGCCCCTGTTCATCCAGCAAGCTATCCCGCGGTTGCATGAACAGCGTGATCTCGACCGCCAGCGGCAAGCCGCCCATCTGGTCCGAATCCCACGCGGGGTACCACTGGTAGCCGTCGAAGTACAGGAACTGCAGCCCGGTCACTTCCGGCGCCAGCAGCTCACCCAGCCCCTGCAACTGCTGCGACTGGCCACTGCTGATCGCCCACAGCGTCACGGCTCGACCCATCTCGCGGCGCACCAGACCTGAAGTCACTTCGCCAAAGTCACCCAGCACCGGTGCCGCCAGGCCCGTGCCACCGGCCATTGTCCCTGTCGTCGCGCCCGAGGCGGCGCCCGTGGTGGCGCCGACGGGCGGGGCGGCGCCCAGCGGCGCTGTCAACGTGCCGCCCTGAACGTACCAGGTGACCGTCCGCACATCGCTGGGGATCTGGCTGGTCATCGCGCCAGCCGGCGCGAGGGGCGAGCTGTTCTGGTAACGCAGCTCGTCCAGACGCGGCAAACGACTGACGTCCACCTGCAGTTCAAACGTGTTGCCGTACAGTCCGGGCTTCGGTGGCGGCTGGACGTTGGAAGCCAGATCGGTCGTGGCCGTCGACGGCTCCTCCAGCAATGGGTCTTCGCCAGTTGCATCGCCTTGGCCCGACCCACTGCCACCTGTCCCTCCCGAGCCGCCCTGCCCCGTGCCACCCTGCCCCGTGCCACCCTGCCCCGTGCCTCCCTGCCCCGTGCCTCCCTGTCCGGCGCCGTCCTGACCCGTGCCGCCGCCCGTTTCCTCGGCCAACGCGTCCAGCGCCTCGCCGCCAATCGAGGCCAACATCGACTCGATGGCGGAGAAGTCCTGGGGTTCGTGCGATACGGCGCTCCGCAAATCGGCCGCGATCATCCGCAGCACGGCGCGAGCGATCTGGGCTTCCTCCAGGTACGTCCGCCGCGTTTCCAGCGTCCGCAGTTGCAGCTCGATCGCCATGCCCACCGCGGCCAGGATGATTACCGACAGCGACAGTGCCAGCAGCAGTTCCAGCAGGGTCAGGCCCCGCGATTTTCGCCGTTGGTTCGATTTCACGGCGTCTCTCCGGACGAGCCCTGTGAAGAAGACGAAGCGGGAGAGGTCGTGGAGGAGCTGCCGGAATCGGTCTCCTCGCCCTCGACGGCCTCCATCTCGGCCTGCTGGAATTCGAGCGACGGGTCGATGATCCATCGCTGCAGAGAAAAACTCAGCGGCCAGGCCTGATTTTCGACCAGCTTCTCCACCGTAACTCTCACGGCCAGCAAGCCAGCCTGATCCACCGGCAGCACTTCGACCGAGTAGAGCCAATCGAGCTCATACGGAAACGGCGCGGCCGAAATCCCCTGCAGCGGCTCCATGCCGGCCGACAGTTCGGCCAATTTCGCTTCGCACAGCAGTTGCGCCTGGGCCAGATCGCGAGCCTCGCCGGCGCTGCGCACTCCCAGCCGCACCAACTGGCCGATGACGGCAATCGAGCCGCCCAGGATGGCCAGGGCCAGCATCACTTCCCACAGGGTCAAACCGCGGCGGCGCTGCCGCCGGCCAGTCACCCGCTGTGTCATGGCGGCAACTCGCTGTGTCATGGCGGCAACTCGTCGGCGGACAACAGATCGGTCACGCGCGCCACGCCGGTCAAGCCGCGCAGCTCGACCAGCACGAAATTGTTCCGCGTATTGCCCAGCACGAGGCGGGCCGAGGCGGTGGTGCCGTCCGGATAGAACAGTATGGGCGGCGCGATCTGGCCGGCCAGCGGCTGCACGCGGAGCGGGTCGTCGCGACTGAGCACTTCGTTTTCGGCCAGCACCGCCGCGTCCCGCTGGTCGCTGATGGTCACGCCCGTTACGAAGCTGACGTTCTCCGGCAACTCGGCCGCTTCCTCCGGCAGACTGAACTCGTCGACAATCTCCACCGACTCCGCCGACTGACCCACGCGCGGACTGGCCCGCTCCTGCAGACTCATTTCCAGCAGATCGGTCGACTGCTCCAGCGGTTCGACCCAATACCGGTTGCTCCCCGGCGTGTAGTAAAAGGCCTGCGTCCGACCGGTGCGCATCGCCAGGATCCGGGCCTTGGCCAGTTCCACCCGCATGCGGTCGCCCGATTTGCGCAGCCGCTGGTTCTCCAGCGGCCCGTGAAAGGCCGGCAGGGCCAAAGCGGCAATCGCCACCAGCACGGCCAGGACCAGCAGCAATTCAATCAGCGTGAAGCCGCCGCGCGCACGCAAGCGCCGCCGGGCCGACGCGGCACTAGTTGGCAATATCATCGTCGGTGCCGTCCTGCTGATCCGGACCCAGCGACCAGATGCGGAACTGGTCCGCCCCCAACAGCTCGTACTGGTAGGGGTTATCCCAGGGATCCAGCGGAATGTCCTTCTCGGAATACGGTCCCTTCCACTTCTGCGGATTGCGCAGATCGGACGGCGCCGTGCGCAGGGCGGTCAAGCCCTGCTGCGGCGACGGGTACGACCCGACGTCCAGCCGGTACATGTCCAACTGCTGCTTGAACATGCCGATCTGGGCCTTGGCCGCCTTCTCGTAAGCGCCCCGCTGGGCTCCCACGAAGTAGACGCCGACCATCGAGGCCAGGATGACCAGGATGGCCAGCACCAGCAGCACCTCAATCAACGTGAAACCGCCGCTCCGCCTTCGCCTGCCACGCGTACGCATCACCCATCTCCCTTGAAAAAGCTGGTTCAAATTTCTCAGCGTTAAATCGTGCTGCTCATCTTGATCACCGGCAACAGCAAGGCGATCACGACCACCAGCACAATGCCGGCCAGGAACAGCAACATGATCGGTTCCAGCAGGCGGACCATCAGATCCAGGCGCCGCGACGTCCGCTTCTCCAGGCTGTCGGCCACATCCACCAGCACGCGGTCCAGCGTGTTGGATTCCTCCGCCACCGAAATCATCTCGACCACGGCCACCGGAAAATGCCCGCATGCCGCCAGCGGCCTGGCCAGCGCTTCGCCCGACGAGATATTCTCGGAGGCCTTGGCGATCGCTTCGGACAGGATCCGGTTGCCGGCCGCCTCGCGGCTGATCTCCAGCGACTTGAGGATCGGCACGCCGTTGGTCAGCAGCGTTCCCAGCACGCGGCAGAACCGGGCCACCGCCAGGCTCTGGAAGATCCCGCCCAGCATCGGCAAGCGCAGTTTCACCAGGTCCGACAGCCGCCGGCCGCTCTCGGTCGCCAGCCGGCTGCGGATCATCGCCACCGCGATCACGATCACCAGCGCGATCACCAAGCCCCAGGAACGGATCGTGTCGCTGGTCCAGAGCAGCCATTCGGTTACCGCCGGCAGTTCGCCCCGCTCCCGCAGCCGTTCGAAAATCACCGCGAACTTGGGCACGAAGAAAATGATCAGCGCGCTGACCACCGACACGCCGACCGTGATCAAGACCAGCGGGTAGGCCAACGCGCCCATCGTGCGGCTCTTCAGATCCTCCTGCTGTTCGGTGAACATCGCCACCCGGTCCAAGGCATCTTCCAGAAAACCGCCCTCGGCCCCGGCCCGCACCATGTTGATCGCCATTTCGCTGAACACGCGCGGGAACCGCGACATGGAGTCCGCCAGGTTCTCGCCGTCTTCCACCCGGGCATAGACCTCCGTCAGCACTTCCTTCAGCACGGCGTGCGAGGACTGTTCCTTGAGCACGCGGATCGAACGCAGCAGGGGCACGCCGCTGCGCAACAGGGCAGCCATCTGGTTGTAGGCCGTGGCCATCGTCTGGCCGCTGACCCGGCGGCCAAAACCGCGCCCCGTGGTCGGCTTGTCGGCAGAGACCTGCACGGGGAACAGCGACTTGCCGGAAAGGATCGAAATCACTTCCCGCTCGCTGCCCGCGGTCAGGGTTCCCGTCACACGTTGCCCGGTCATGTCGCGGGCGATGTAGGCGAAGTCTGGCATCTGTACGAGCCCCTGGTGGCTGGCGACGAACATGGGCGAGACGCCCGCGCGATGCGGACCCCGGCGCTTACGTGCGCGACGCCACCAGCAACCGGTCTCCCTTGGTCACGCGAAGGATCTCTTCCACCGACGTCTTGCCCGCCAGCGCCTTGCGCCAGCCGTCCATCCGCAGCGTGAGCATCCCGTCGTTGATGGCCGCCTGCTTGATGCTCCAGGTGCTGGCCCGATCGTGAGCCAACTGCCGCACGTCCTCGGTCGTGACCATCAACTCGTAAATCCCCAGGCGGCCCAGGTAGCCCGAATTGCGGCACTCGCGGCAGCCACGGTTCCGATACAGCGGCTCGCCGGCCAGGTCGTCCCAGGGAAAGTCCTTCGGCAATTCGTCCCGCTGCGGCTGGTAGGCCTGCTTGCAGTTCGGGCAGAGACGCCGCACCAGCCGCTGAGCCATCACCGCCTCGACCGTACTGGCCACCAGAAACGGCTCGACCCCCATGTCCACCAACCGCGTGTACGCCCCCGCCGCGTCGTTGGTGTGCAGCGTGCTGAACACCAGGTGGCCGGTCAGCGACGCCTGGATCGCGTTCTCGGCCGTCTCCAGGTCGCGGATTTCGCCCACCAGCACGATGTCCGGGTCGTGCCGCAGTATGCTCCGCAGCGAATGGGCGAACGTCAAGCCGATCTTGGGATGCACCTGGATCTGGTTGATCCCGTCAAGCTGGTATTCGACCGGATCCTCGGTGGTGATGATCTTATTCTCCGGGCCGCGGATCTCCAGCAGCGCGCTGTACAGCGTGGTCGTCTTTCCCGAACCGGTGGGCCCCGTGACCAGCATGATTCCGTGCGGCAGGCGGATCAACTGGCTGAACGTGGCGTACGTGTCTTCCTCCATCCCCAGGTTGCGCAGATCAAAGACCATCGCTCCCTTGTCCAGGATCCGCAGCACCAGCCCCTCGCCATGAATCATCGGGATCACCGACACGCGGACGTCGATCTCGCGGCCGGCCACCTTCAGCTTCATGCGGCCGTCCTGAGGCAACCGCTTCTCGGCGATATTCAGCCGCGACATGATCTTCAAGCGGCTGACGATCGCGGCCTGGAACCGGTTGATCTCGGGCGGTACGGGCTGAGGCATCAGCATGCCGTCGATCCGGTACCGCACGACAAGGCCCGACGCCTGCGACTCGATGTGCACGTCGCTGGCCCGCGACTGCACGGCTTCCAACAGAATCTCGTTGACCAGCCGCACGACCGACGCTTCCTGCGCCTGCTCGGACAGCTCCGACCCGTCCGCCTCAATGTCGTTCAGCAGCTCGACGCCATCTTCCTGCTGCTGAGCCACCAGGCCGTCGATCGTTTCGCTGCCCACGCCCAAGTGCCGCTTGATCAAGTCGGCGATCTGCCGGCGCGAAGCCAGCACCGGGACCACGGCCAGACCGGTGGCCGCGCTCACCTCGTCCAAAGGGTACAGATCGAACGGGTCGCAGGTCGCCACCACCAGTTGCCCGTTTTCCCGCCGGATGGGAAACAACGACTGGCGGTGGATCAGCTTCAAGGGAAAGCTTTTCAGCAGACTCAGGTCGACGTCCACCTCCCGCAGGTCGACGTAGTCCAGTCCGACCTCGTCCCCCACCGCGGTCAATGCCTCCGCCTCCTTGACAAAGCCCAGCTTCACGGCGGCCTCGACCACGTTGTGCGTGTCGCCATTGACCGACCGGCTCTTGGCCAACTGCTCAGGATCGAGCAGGCCGCGTCGAACGAGGATTTCTCCAGCTTCCATTCGATTCCAACTCAACACACTGTAAGGAAATGCGGGCACCCGGCGGAGCCGAGATGAATCCCTGCGGCGGGAGGGTGACTCCCGCCCGTTCATTATAGTCCATCGACCCGGCGGACCACCCGCCAATTTGCGGGCCCCGCCGCGCCGCTTCCGGCGGACCGTGACAATAGAAAGTTTAACGCATTGGGCGGCGCACGGTACACACGCAGGCTATGGCTCGCCCGCATTGATGGCGGCCAGCGCCCTCGCGGCCGCCTGGCTGACTGCCAGGTCGGTATCACGTCGAGCCGTGTTCAGCAGAGGCACGGCGGCACGTGCCACGGGGCCCATTTCCGCCAGCACTTCGGCCGCCCACAGCCGGATCTCAGGCCGCTCGTCCCGCAAGGAAACCATCAATACGGCCACCGCTTCTTCACCCACCCGCACCAGGGCCTCGGTGGCCAGCGGGCGACGTGCGGCCTGGCCGTCCCCCAGCAGATTCTGCAGTTCCACCTCGGCCAGGAGATCCTCAGCGGACTGCAATTCCAGCCGCAACTGCTCCAACTCGGATTCCAGCGCCGACTCCAACATCTCGGAGTCCTGCAGTTGGCGGCGCAACCGCTGCAGCTCCGCCTGCATGGTCTCGCGGGCCTGCTGCTCCTGCTCGGGCGTCGCCGGCGTGTCGGTTCCCGCTTCGTCGGCGGGCGGCGCCGTCAACTGCTCCACCAGCAACATCAGATACCGGTCGGTTTCCCGCCGCAGCGCGTCATACTCGGCCGACTGCTGGCGCAGCAGATCGGTGCGGCGGTTCAGCAGGTCGGTCTTCCGCTCCAACAGCGCTTCGAGCTGCTTGATGCGCTGCGCGGCCTCGGCGAAGGCCTCCTGGCGCTGATGCAGATGACCTTCGTTCAGCTTGCCGCCTTGATTGGCCACCGGCCGCTCGTCCAGGCCGTCCACCCGCAACAAACTGGCCACCTGGCCATCGGCGCGCAACAGATGCCACGACAAGCCCGCCGCGCCGGCCACCACCAGGGCCAGCAACAGATACAGGCCGACAATCAATCCGCTGTTTCGGATATCCATCGTGCTCGCCCCGTTCGACGATCCTGGCCGTGGCAGGATCCACACCGCGCTGCGGCCGCCAGGCCTTCAGTTTAATGCAGCGCCGAGTCCGGGGCAAAATCAGGCGAGGACGAGCGCTAGCGACCGCGTCCGCCTCCTCGGCTGCCGCCAAAGCCGCCCCCCGGACCGCCGCCGCCAAAACCGCCGCCGGGGCGCCCGCCGCCACCGAATCCACCACCACCACCCGGAGGTCCACCGCGGCCACCTCCGCTGTCACCGCCGCCGAAGGCACCGCTGTCCCTTAGCCGACGGAAGAACTCCATCCGCTGCTGAAGCTGTTCGGGCGAAGCCTGGCCGCTGTCGCCGCCGCCAGACGACCCGCCGGGCGATGGCCCCGACGACGTGCTGGTCGAAGACCGCGCCGACGATTGCTGCTGACCCAACACGGCGGACAGGGCCGCCTGCACCGCCTGGGGATTCGCGCCCGGAATCGTGATCACTTGCACGTCCTCGCTGTTGGCCGCGTCTTCCAGGTCGATCAGCGCCACCAGTTCCTGCACTTCTTTGAACAACGGTTCGGGGGCCGAAACGATCAACGAATTGGTCCGCAGGTCCACGCCGATCGTCATCTTCTGCGCCTCGCCGCCCGATTGCCGGTTGCCCCGCCCTCCGCCACCGCCGCCCCGCAAGGCGCGGAGAAACTCGGCTGGATCCGGCTGCTGGCGATTGCCGCCCCCGCCGCCGCTCGTGGCCAGCCGCGAGGCGTACACCTGCTTGACCAACTCGGCCACCTCTTGAGCCGAGACGTACCGGACCGGAATGATCCTCGGCTTGCCCTCGGTCTGCACATCCTCCGGACTGGCCTCCTGATCGATCACCCGCAACAACTGCTCGACCAGGTCCAGATCGACCGCGTTGGCCTGGACGATCAGGGCGTTCAAGCGGTTGTCCGCCACGATGCTCACCGTGCCCGTGGCTTGCAGGACGCTGGAGCCGGAGTCGCTGCCGCCGCCACCCAGCAGACCTCCGAGCAACCCGCCGCCCACGCCGCCCAGCATGCTGGTGGCCATTTCACCCAGCAGCGATCCGCCGCCGCCACCACCTCCGCCTCCGCCGCCAAGGATCTCCTCCAGCAGCGCGCGAGCCTCGGCGGCCTTGGCAAACTTCAACCAGAACACGGTCGGTTCGGCGACTGCCGTGGTCGACCCGCCCGACAGGGTCCGCAGCAAGGCTTCAAACTCGTCCAAGGCATCCAGATCGTCCGACGCAATGACGACGCCCTGGGGGGTCAGCGACACGATGATCTCCGGTTGCGCACCGTCTCCGCCGGCAGCGCGACGAGGTACGGCCGGCAAGTCACTGGGACTGGGAACCGTGTCGGGATCCGCAGGCTGCGAACCGCCGACGTCCGATTCGCCCGGCTCCTGCCCCTGGCCCGGCTCCTGGAAGTGCCCCGTAAACACAAACTTCAGCCGCCCAGGCGCTTCGCGCCTCGTGGCCCGGTCTCGGGGCGGCTGAGCGACGGGTGGCGTCTGGCTGGGAGCCACCTCGTCTCCTCCGGTTCCCTCCTCGGCGTCCCGCAAGTCGAACCCGCGCAAATCAAACGGCGCTTGCTCCTGGTTCGGATCCAAGCCGTCCATCGACCGGCCGGGGAATCGTCCCAGCCCCTGCATGGCCCGCACGGTGTTCGAAGGTGTGACCATGCGGATCCGGTTGTTCGGACGAATCGCCGGCCACATCATTTCCAGGTTGTCCAGGGCCGCTCGCGCCGCGCTGCCCGTGTACGGCAGCAGCCGCACGTTGCCGCGGTCGTCGCCCGTCAACGTGTTGCTGCTTTCCAGCTTCTCCACCAGGTCCTTGATCTGAGCAACCTGCTCCGAGGAACCGCGGACCCACAGCCGGCCCGTGGTGGGATCGCCGTCGATCTTCAGCGACGACGTGCCCTCCGCGCCCGCTTCCCCAGGGAACAGCTTGTTGATTGTCAACACCACCAGTTGCGGATCCAGCGTTCGCAACTGGATCACCTCCACCATCTCCGCCAGGCCTTCCAACTGCCTGAGCGTCGCCACAATCGTCTTGTGGTCGGTGGGGCGAGCCATGGCGATCAGCTTGCCCGAAACCGGGTCGATCGCCAGCCGAGTGTCCGGCAGCCCGGCCAGCAAGGTCTGCAGCACCGCCAGCACCTGTTCGGGATCCGCCGACCGGATCGGGTAGGTCTCCAACTGCGGCTGCTCCAACGCGGTGGTCGCCGTAACCTGGGACTGCCGATCCACCAGCGGAATCAACTCCTTCAGCCGTTTGACCTTGTCTTCCATCCCCGTGACAAACAAGCGGCCGCCAAACGGATCGATGGCGATCTGAATGTCGTCGCTGATGTTCTCCTCCTCGCCCAGACCGAGCAACGGCCGAGCGATCGTCAACACGTCGTCCGGCGTGACGAACTTCAGCGTGATCTCGACCACCGCGTCGTCCTCTTCCCGAGGATTCTCGACCCGCTCAATCAGGTCACGGATCAGCCGCAGCTTGCCCGCCGTCTCGGTTACCAGGATCTGCCGCGACTGCGGCATCACCACCATCGACCGCCCCGGTCCCAGCAGCGCCGAGATCTCGGCCTGCACGTCCTCCGGGTTCGCCTTGGCCAGTTGGAACAGACTCTTGACAATCTCGAACTGGCCGCGCGAATCCAACTCCGACAGCGGCACGTACTGCACCAGCTCCTCCGGGACCCCATCCGACAGACTGATCACCATCAACATCCGCTCGCGGCGCAGCAGCGTAAAGTCCTTGGTCAATAACATGCTGTTGATCAAGTCCATCGCTTCGTCCGGCGAGTAGCTTTTGGGATCCGAGTAGTTGCAGGTCCCCGATGGCGTGACATCCATCAGCAGCGACAGGTCCGCCTGCTCGGCCAGCCACTCGATCACGTCCTGCCAGGGCGCATAACGGAAGTTGAACTTCAGCCGCACCTGGCTGAGATCCTTGAGCGGCGCGGGCTCTTCGGGTGCCGTTTCGGGCATTGCTCCCGGTTCGGGGGTCGCCTCGGGATCGGGGGTCGCCTCGGGAGCGGGCGTCACTGCCGGCTTGACCTGATCCGACGGCGCGGCTGGCGTGATCTGGTCCGGCGTGGGCGTCACCGCGGTTTTCGGCTGGTCCGGAGCTGGAGTTACTCCCGGAGTGATCTGGTCCGGAGTGGGAGTCACTGCCGGCTTGTCGGCAGCGGGCGTCTCGGCCGGCTTGTCCGCAGCGGGAGTTTCCACCGGCTTGTCGGCAGTGGGGGTTTCCGCCGGCTTGTCGGCAGCGGGGGTTTCCGCCGGCTTTTCGGCGGCGGGCGTTTCCGCCGGCTTTTCGGCGGCGGGCGTCTCAGCCGGTTTGTCGGCAGCAGGCGCTTCGGTCGGTTTATCCGCAGCGGGCGTCTCGGCCGGCTTGTCGGCAGGGGGCGCGTCGGCAGGCTTATCGGCGGCTGGCTGGTCGGCCTGAGCCAATTCCACGCCGCCGCTGGCCAGCCCCGCCAACCGTTCCCAGTTGGCGCGCTGCGTGCGGTCCAGCACCGCCATCAACCGACGCTCAAAGTCGGCCCGCGTCGCCTCGCGCTGCGGCTGGCCACCGGCGGCCCAGGCCCGCTCCCGGCTCTCCAGAAGCTCCTTCACCGCGCCTTGCTGCTCGTCGCTCAGTCCGAGCGTCCGGGCCAGCCCCGGTTCGGCCAACGTCTCCATCCCGGCCTTGGCAATCCGCAACTGCTGCAGTTTCTCCCGCTGCTCCAGCGACAACAGGGCCATCCCCAGCCGCTCCGACTCCGCCACGAAAGGAGCCAGCCGAGCGGTCTGTTCGGGCGGTGGCAAGTCCTTGATTTCCAGCGCCAAGTTGACGGCCGCCGCCTCGCGCTGGTCGATCAGCTTCAGCAGCTTATCCTTTTCTTCGTCCGACAAACCCAGCCGCGCGATCCCATCTTCCTCCACGGCCAGTGCCAGAATACCCACAAAAGCGGGGTCTGCCGCGCGGGCCGCAGCGGGCACCACCAAGGCACAGACCGCCAGCCAGCATCCGCACAACCCGCGATAACTCGCCAGCTTATGGATCACAACACTCTCCTCGCCGAAAGTTCGTCGGATGATGTCAGCGAAGTCGGCCCACCGAAAGGTGCGCAGACGGGTACTGCAACCGGAACCGGTTCATTATCATTAAACGTTAGTTCATGGGGAATGTTCCGATCAAGTCTTTCCGGCGACCAATGAACAAAGTTGGTGGCTCCAATCCGGCTTTGGCGGCACGGTCGTTGCGTCGCAGGCCGCCGGGAACAGCAGATCTCGGCCTGGAAAGACCCGCGCTGAATTGGCTTATGTCATTGCTGGGCAAGGGGTTCTGGTCTTGGTGCCTGCCCAGCGTCTTGTTCGCCGCCACCGCTCTGGCGGTTCTCCCGGCATCCGCTCAACCACTGCGCACCGTGGACCCTCGCGCCTTTGGCCTGGACATCCCCCCTGGGCAGGTAGTTCCCGGCGGCAATCGGCGGGTGCTGACCGTGGACCGCCAAGGCGAGGGGGTGGTGGGTAGAGTCCATGTCGAAGTGGGCCAGCATCGGATCGTACTGCTCCCCGACGGGCAACTGGTCGTCCGCACGGCCGCGGACTGCCCGCTCACCGACCGGCCCTTCGAACCGCTGGGAATGGACCAACTTGCCCAGCAGTTGACCACCGGGCCGCTGGCCAATTTCCAGACCCGCCAGTCGCGCCGCTATCTGTACATCTATGACACCAGCGACACGTTCGCCGTGCTCACCAACCGGATCATGGAGAGCATGTTTCCCGGGGTGGTCGTGTACGCCCAGTCCCAGCGGATCGAGGTGCAGGCGCCCGAGCTGCCCATGGTGGTGATCATGTTTCGCACCGAGGAGCAGTTCCAGCAGTACCAGCGGATGCCGCCCGGCGTGCTGGCCTATTACGATCCGCTGTCGAATCACGTGGTGATGTTCGAGGAACCGACCAACAAGCAGTTGCGTCCCGACCTGGCGTTGCAGCAGGGCCTGTCCACGATCGCTCACGAAGGAGCCCACCAGATTCTGCACAATATCGGCGTCCAGCAGCGGCTGTCCCGCTGGCCGATGTGGATCGCCGAGGGGCTGGCCGAATTCTTCGCACCGACGACGATCGACCAGCGGATGCGCTGGAAAGGGGCGGGCCAGATCAACGACCTGCGGATGTTCGAACTGGAACAGTACGTGCAGAGCCGGGCGGCCGAGGAGCCTCGCGGCGACATCGTGCAACACACGGTCGAAGCGGCCCGCCTCTCGTCGACCGGCTATGCCACGGCCTGGGCCTTGACCCACTACCTGGCCAAGAACCAGCGGCAGCAGTTCCACGATTACGTCCGCGACGTCAGCCGCCTCGGACCGCTGGAAGGCGCTGTCGATGTCACGCCACAGGGCACCGTGCCGGGTAACCTGGCCTTGTTTCACAAGCACTTCGGCCAGGACGCAATCGACCTGGAACGGCGACTGGTCCTGCACTTGAAGAAGCAGCCGTATCAGGATCCGTTCGCCGACTGGCCGCACTACGTGGGTTTGGCGATCGTTCTGGAAGGCAAACGGGAACGCCGCGAGGCTCGCACGTTCCATACGGCCCTGCTGGCCGAAAAGTGGCGCCGCGACCTGTCTCAGCCCGAAGGCCAGGACGATCCGAACGTCCGCTGTGAAATCCGCCAGTTTCCCAACCGGGCCCTGGCCGATCGATTCGCCAGGCAGTGGCTCCGCGGCGAGTGACCTTTGCGGACCGTTCGGTTTTTCACTGCGCACGTCCGGGGCGTGCGCTCGCGAATCGCTCCGGCTTGCCCGGCGGAATTCGAAGTCAGGGGAAGCCCGGCGGGCGCCGACTAACGCGCCGCGGCCGGAGTTTCCGGCGTCGCCAGCAGGGTGAACAAGTCGGCCAGGTCCTGCGGGGATAGATCTTTCTCCATCCCTTCGGGCATCAGCGACTTGCCGGTTGAACGCAGCTCATCCAATTCGTCTCTCAGGATTACCTGTCGCTTGCCACCCGCCTCGACCAGCGTGATGCTGTTGGCGGTTTCTTCCAGCAGCACGCCCGCGGCCACTCGGCCGTCGTCGCGCACCGCCAGGTAGTTCCAATAACGGGCATCGACGTCGCGGTTCGGGTCGAGCGTGGCGGTCAGCAAGGCTTGCGGCGACTTGTTGGTCAGGGCCGCCAGGTCGGGTCCCACGGCATGTCCCTGGCCTTGCAGTTGATGGCAGTTGGCGCAGAACTTGGCGAACACGCGCCGTCCGGCCTCCGCGTCACCGGGTCGAGCGACCAGGGGAGCGTAACGCTGGATCGCGGCCGCCACGTCGTTGCCCGATTGGGTCTGCAGCAGCCGCGCGGCGCGAGGCCGCTGAGTGTCGTCGGTTCGCTGGAGCAACTGAGTCCGTGTGGCGGCATCCAATTCGGTCGCCCGTAACCGCCCGGACTCGACTGCCCCCAGCAGATGCTCGATGCCGGCCCGATGAGCCAGCATGCCGCGGATGATTTCACCTCGCAGCGCGGGCCCGGCAGCCGCCCAGGCGCCGACCAGGTGGTCCAGCGCCGGCCGCCCGTCGTCAGCCGACTGTCCACGCTCGGCCAGAGCGACCGCCGCCGCTTGCTGGATTTCCAGTGGCTGTTGAGCTGCCAGCAACGGCGGCAACACGGTCCACCCGTTCCCCGCGACGCTCGCCAGCAGCGAAATCGCTTGCAATCGCGTCGCGCGATCGGCCTGTGGATTGGCGGCTAGTTGCCGAGCGTGTTCGATCACGGCCGCCAGCCGCTCGCGTCCGTCCGGCGTCAGCAGAGCGTCGAGTTGCCGCGATCGCACGACCTTCAACACTCGCAGCGTGGCATCCAACTGCCAGGCCGCCTGTCCCTCGCCGCGCTCCGCCAGCACCATCTCCAGCACGGACTGCGCCGGCAGGGGATCGTCCAGCTTCAGCGCCGTAGCCAACAAGCCTTCCAGCACTTCGCGGGGCGGCTTCTGACCGGTTCGCTCCCGCAGCTCGGCTAACACGTCCGGCACATTGTCCGCCCGCAACGAGCTCAGCCCGGCCGCGACCAGGTACGGATCGTCGGGCGACTGGGCCAGCAGCCGCGCCAGCAGCTTCGCGGCTCCCGGATCGCGAACATCGCCCAGCGAATACATAATTTGCTGGCGGAGCACGGGCGACGGTTCCTCGGCCCGCTTCCAGACGGCGTCCCGCAGAGCGGAGTTCTGGTCCATTCGCCGCTCGGACAGCCGCACGGCATGGCGCCGCACTTGCAGCTCGCGATCCCGCAACGCATCCAGCAGCAATTCGTCGTTCAATCCCTGCAAGGCGTCCAGCGTGGCCAGCGCTTGCAGTCTTCCGGCCGCGTGTTGGCCCTGCACGGCAACTCGCCGCAGTGTTTCAACCGCCTCGGTATCGTCGCGCCACACAAGCAGTTGCTGAATCAAATCCCGCTGCGTACCGTTGGGCTGGTCCAGCAGCTCGGCCAGCCGCGGCCCCGCGAGCTGATCGAGCCGCGGCACCTCGCGGCGAGTGCCTTCACGCGGCACGATGCGATAGATCCGCCCTCGCCCGCTGCCGGCGAACGTGTCGAGCGTGGCGACCGTCTCCGGCGGAATCCACCGCGGGTGTTCGATCACATAGCGGTACATGTCCACGACCCAGAGCGCTCCGTCGGGTCCGGTCCGCACTTGCACGGGGCGAAACCAGCGATCGGTCGACGCCAGGAACTCGCTCTGCCGCTCTTCCTCCGCCCGGCGTCCCGAAAACGTCACTCCGCGCGGCGTCAGCACGAGGCGATGCACCAACTGGTTCACCGGTTCGCAGACGAAACTGTTGCCGCGGAATTCCGCGCCCAGCCAATCGTCGCGATAGATTTCCAAACCACACACCGAAGTCGGCCTGCCGGCAGGACCCGACAACTTGAAGCGCACCAGTTCGCCCACGGGAAACAGCCGGTTGGGATCGGCGTCGCCCGGCACGAACACGGCGGTGGTCGGCGGAGCGACATGCGGGTTGCGGCGCAGGTAATGGTCCGCGACCGGATAGTGCCGCAGCAGCGTGCCGTTGTCGCAGCCGAACCAGTTGTCCCAGTCGTCGCGCACGCGGCCCTGTTGCGTGCGGCCGGTGACCGGTTCGATCTGGCCCGTATCGGGCAACAGGCGAAAGTCGCGACCCGAAACGTCCACCTGCTGCCCGGACTGGCTGGTGATCTGGCCGCCGAACAGGCCGCCGGAACCATACAGCCAGTTGTCGATCCCCAGCCGCAGGCTGTTCACCCGCGCGTGCGGATTGTGCGTGGCAAAGCCGCTGAACAACTTGCGCACCTCGTCCGCTCGGCCATCCTTATCGGTATCGCGAGCCCACAGGATATCGGGCGCGTCGCACACCAGCACGCCGTCGCGCCACACCTTGACGTCGGTCGGAAATCGCAGACCATCCAGGTAAACGCTCGCCCGTTCATAGATTCCGTCACCATCCTCGTCGGTCAGATATTTCACTCGGCCGTGTTGCGTGAACGTCTCCTCGGTCGCCCGCGTGTAGTCCGGCATTTCGGCGACCCACAGCCGGCCGTCGGGACCGAAGTCGATCGCCACCGGGTCGTCCACCACCGGCTCGCTGGCCACCAGCTCTACCCGCAGCCGCTCGTGCGTTCGCAGCGACTGCCGCGACTCCTCGGGCGACATCGGCGGCACGCCCTGTGTGCCCGCGCCGACGATCAGCGACGGCAGTTGCCGCCGCACCTCGTCCACGATCAACTGTTCCAATCCCGGCCGGAACGTGTTGGGCAGTGCGAAGTAGGGAATCTCGCCGCCGCCGCCGTAGCCGCCTTCCCGCAGCAGACGTTCCGAGGGGATGTAGGCACAGAAGTCGTTGCTGTAGGCGGTCACCCACAGCCGGTCGCGGTCCAGTTCGGACTTGAGCCGCAAGGCATAGTCCACGCAGACTTCGCCCGCCAGGAAGACCATTGCCAGCCGGTCGCCGAACCGCCAGGTCTGCACCGGATAGGCGATCTTCGCGAGCAGCGCTTCGCCCCGCTCCAGCCGCTGCAACTGCGTCGCGGCGTTGTAGCCGGCCGGTCCTCCCTTGGCGGCCAGTTGTTCGAGCTGCTCGCGCGCGGGCGGCTCGTTCAGCGGCAGGTCGATCAAGCGGAGCTCGGCGGCGAGCGGCCGCCGCAGCGGGAGCCGCGGCGCGTTCAGCAGGCGCGCCACCTCGTCGGCAATCTGAGCGCCTTGAGCGGCAGCGACGTCGACCTTGTCGCCGGTGACTCCCGAATCGGGGTTGGAATCCGAGCCGGCGCCGATCGAGACCAGCGCGACGGCTTCCGGAAACTTGCGCTCGATCAGCTCCTGAGCGTAACCGGCCCAGTCGCCGCTGATCTTGTTGTGCGACAGCGTCACGCAGTGGCAGGCATAGCTGACATAAATCGCTCGCGGCTTGCCGTCCAGGTCTTCCACCACCAGCACCGGCAGATCGTGATCGACCGGACCTCCAGGCGTCCGCCGGTTGCGGGCAAAGCCCACCTTGCCGACCGTCCACGACAGCCTGGCCGCCCGGCGATCGGCCAGCGCCGCCAGCGCGACTTGCTCCAGCTTGTCGGTCAGCTCGCGCGTGTAGCGGTCGATCCGCTGCTGATGATCGGCCGGAATCGGCTGGCTGAAAATGTTGTCCGAAGCGCCGTTCACCTTGGGCGTGGTGTGCGAGTGCGAAAAGCTGAGCGCCAGCCGCTCGCGCGGCAGGCCCGCTTTGCGCTGCAGCCGCGCGGCCACTTCCTCGACCATCTCCAGCCGCACGCCCAGGCTGTCCAGCGTGATCAGCACGGCCGGCGGCTGGTCGCCGCCCCCCAGGGCCAGGGCCTTGGCCCAGATGCGCTGAGTCACACCCTCCGACTCCGCGCGGCGAAAGCCAAACCCGTTCAAGCGTATCGGATAGTCGGGCGTCACATCCACTCGCGCCACGCCCACTTGCCAGGTGTCCTCCGAATCACGTTCGTCGGCCACTACCGGAACACTCGCCGCCAAGATCAACACAACCGCCAGCGTCGCGCACCGTCTTGCCATCACAATCGAGTCTCCTGATAGTCGCCTTTCGCTCCGCGAAAGTAGCGGATAGTCGTCCGACGGTCCAGAATCGAAAACGCAAGCGAGGCGCCCGCTACTTTCGCGGAGCGAAAGGCGACTATGCTCCGCGAACATAGCGGATAGTCGTCCGAAGGTCCAGAATCGAAAACGCAAGCGGTGCGCGCGCTACTTTCGCGGAGCTAAAGGCGACTATGCTCCGCGAACATAGCGGATAGTCGTCCGACGGTCCAGAATCGAAAACGCAAGCGAGGCGCCCGCTACTTTCGCGGAGCGAAAGGCGACTATGCTCCGCGAAAGTAGCGGATAGTCGTCCGACGGTCCGGAATCCAAAACGCAAGCGAGGCGCCCGCTACTTTCGCGGAGTGAAAGGCGACTATGCTCCGCGAAAGTAGCGGATGCCTCCATTGTGCCTTCACCACCATCCTCCCGAACGCCATTCAACGGCCATCGCGGCACCAGCACGCTTGCCAGTCCCGCACAGCGCTTGTCACCGCGTATCGGCTGGCCGCCATTCGCGCAGGCTGCGGATCACTCGCACTTTGTCACCCGCGCCAAGTTTGTCGTAAAGCTGCCGAGTCCACTCGTACGGTTCGGGCATCGGACCCACAAACGTGATGGTCCGCGGGTAGGCCAAGGCCAGGTTGTGGGGCAGATCGCCCAGCCGCAGCACGCCGAGGAATTCGGGCCCTTGCGGATCTTCGTGGCTGGTGGGGCAGTCGGCCAACACGATCTCGCTGATGCGCGGGTCGAGCAGACCGGCGTAGATCGCCAGCACCGCGGTGGGGCCTTGCCCGTAAACGGCCAGAGGACCGGTCGTGGGTTCCTCGCGCAGCAAGGCGACCGCGGCCAGCAGGTCGCTGGTCTGACGTTCCGGCAGCGTCTGGCCCAGCAGCGGATAGGTTCGCCGAGCGGTCCAGAGGTAGCCGGGGCCGAGCGACGTGGCGCCCGTGTTCCGGACTTCGACCACAGCCGTGGCCAGTTCGTTGCTGACGCCGGGCCGCGACGCGCCACCACCGCCGAAGGTGCCGCGAGCTTCGGGCTGGGCGGCGGCAACCAGTGTCGGCGTGGGCCCCTGGCTGAGCAACGGCCGGCGCGTGCGCACGCTCAGAGTCAGTCCGTCCGCCGTGTCGAATTCAAACGTTCCCAGCGTGTTGTCGCGATCGCCACCGTCGGCGCGGAAGTCCCGCCGGTGCGGCGGGCCGTTTGTCACCGTGTGGCGGAACGTGGTGGTTTGCAACCAGCCCAGCGCGGCCCGCTGGTGAGCGATCCAGCCCGCTTCGTCGCCAACTTCGGGCACGGCGGCTCGCTGCACCAGCAGCGTGTCGATCCGCCGCATGGCGTCGTCCGCGGGCAGCTTGCCGCCAAACACCAGCAGGTTCTCCTCCGGTTCCACGTAGTCGGTCAAGTCGTCGGTGACCGGAGTGGGGTCGTTCTTCAAGTGCGTATTGAACCAGGTGAAGATCGCCCGCCGCAGCTTGGGCGTGTAACCGTGCGGCGAGAGATCCTCGACCAGGTCGAACTTGCCGGCCGCGTCCAGTTGCGCGTACTGGCGGCGGATGCGCTGAGCCACATCGCGGTAGCCGGAAGGCCGCCAGAGAATGTCCTCGGAGCCGGAAGCGATCAACAGCGCTCGCGGCGCAATCAGCGAACCGATGTCGGGCCAGCACCAGCGGTAGTAGTTGATCCAGAAAGCGCAGTCGCAATGCCCGTCGGTGGACCGGTCGGTCACCACCTGCTCGATGCTGCCCGACTGGCAGACCGGCACGACCACCTTCACCCGCTCGTCGGCCGCTCCCAGGCACCACGAGATCACTCCACCGCCGCTCAGTCCCGTCACGCCCATCCACTCGGCATCCACGTCCGCCCGCGATTCCAGGTAATCCAGCGCTCGCATCGCGTTCCAGACCTCGGTGCCGGCCGGCGTGTAGCCGCGACTGGGCCAGTCCCAGCGCTCGCTCCGATACGTGCCATGGTGGAAGCCTTGGGATTCGCCCAGTTGGATCGGGTCCAGCACCAGGGCCACGTAGCCGTGCTGAGCGAACCAGCGGGGATGAGCCTGATAGCCCGGCGCGACCTTGCCCTTGGTATGGCCGCACAGGTACAGCACGGCGGGCAAGCGGCCCTCGACCTTCGCGGGCCGGTAGAGATTGCCGATCACATACGCGCCGGGCAGGCATTGGAAATGCACCTTCTCGACCACGTAGTCGCCCCGTTCCAGCGTGCCGGTCACGGTGGCTTGCAGCGGGCCGCGGGGCGGCAGCGGTGACAGGCCGAGCATCTCGCGCCACTGCTGGCGGCGCTGGTCCAGCGTGGCCTGCCACTGATCGGGCGGCAGCGGCACGGCCAGCGACGCGCTGGAGATCGCTCGCGCCTCGTGGCGGGCC
>JAGFJK010000457.1 GCA_024102795.1 Pirellulaceae bacterium | reverse complement strand
TTGGGCTGGCTGGTTCCGCTCGCCGCGGCGCGCAGCCACCTTCCTGGCGAATCCGGTCCACCGCCCGCAGCTTGGCCAGCAGCGGCGCCCCGGCTTCAGCCGGCGGGCGATCGCCCAGCACCGGCAGGCAGATCGCGTCGTACGCTCCGTGTCCCAGCGCTTCGCAGACCAGGGCGTAGTTGCCGGAGATCGTCGCGGTGACCACCAGCACCGGGCAGGGCGAGCAGCGCATGATCTCGCGGGTCGCCTCGGCGCCATTCATTTCCGGCATCACCAGATCCATCAGGATCAGGTCGGGCGGATCCTGCCGGCATTTGTGCACCGCGTCTCGGCCGTCCACCGCGGTCCAGGCGACCTGAAGTTGCGGATCGCTGAGCACGATGCGGCGGAGCGCCTCCGTGGCCAGCCGCTGATCGTTGGCGATGCCGATCCTCATCCCCGCGACTCTCCGATCAGGTTCCGCACGGCACTCAATAGCGTGTCGTCGTGAATGCTGCTCTTGGTCAGATAATAGTCCGCTCCCGCTTCCATGCCGCGCAGCCGGTCTTCCTCCCGGTCCTTGTACGAGACGATAATCACCGGCGTGGCCCGCAGCCGCGCGTCGCCCTTGATTTTACGCACCAGCTCGATCCCGTTGAAACGGGGCATGTCGACGTCGGTAATCACCAGGTCGAACTGCCCGCGGGCCAGTGTGTTCCAGCCTTCCATGCCATCCACGGCCAACTCCACCTCGTAGCCGTGATTCAGCAGCAGTTGCCGTTGCACCTCCCGCACGGTCATGGAATCGTCGACCACCAGGATCCGCCGCGCCATCGCCTGCTCCTGCCGCTCGCCCGGCACGGCCGCTCGCCCGACGCCCGGATCGTGCAGCTTGCGTTCGATCGCTCGCCGCAGGTCGTCCACGTCGACGATCAGCACGGGCGAGCCATCGTCCAGGATCGCGGCCGCACTGATATTGGGCACCTTGCCCAGCCGGGGATCGAGCGGTCGGACGACCAGATCCCGCTCCAGACAGAACCGGTCCACGACCAGGCCGTATGGATCCGCCTGGTGGCTGAACAGAACCACGTGCAGCTCGTCGTCCTCGTCCTCCTCGGCTTCGCCGTCCAGCTCCAGGAGCTGACGCGCCATGACGATTCCCACGTGGCGGCCGTCCAGTTCGAAGTGCTGGCGATGCTCCAGCGCATGCAGTTCGCCGCGCGGCAGCCGCACCAGACGGTCCACCCGGTTATGCGGCAGAGCGTACGGCTCGCCGGCAATCAGTACCAGCACGGCTCGAATCACCGACAGCGTGATCGGCAGCTCGATCATGAACGTCGTGCCCGCGCCCAGCCGCGACTGGACGCGCACGCTGCCGCCCACCGAGTGGACCGTGCTGTGCACCACGTCCAGCCCGACTCCCCGGCCGGATACCTCGGTCACCTCGGCGGCCGTGGAGAAAGCCGGCAGGAACAAGAATTCCAGCAGCTCGGCCGCACTCAGGTCGCGGGCGACGCTGGCGTCGGCCAGGCGACGTTCGATCACCTTGCGCCGGATGCGTTCCGTGTCGATGCCGCGGCCGTCGTCTCGGACCGTGATCACCAGCATGCCGGCGTTATGCCGGGCTTCCAGCTCCAACCGACCCGTCGCCAACTTGCCGGCCGCCAGCCGTTCGGCCGGAGCCTCCAGGCCGTGGTCCAAGGCGTTGCGCAGGATATGGTTCAGCGGCGATTCCAGCTTCTCCAGGATGTCGCGGTCCACGTCCGTCAGCTCGCCGCGTACCTGAAACTCCACCTGCTTGCCCAACTGCCGGGCCAGGTCGCGCACCAGTCGGGGAAAGCCCTGCACGCCATCGCGGAAAGGTCGCATCCGGCTGGCGATCACTTCGTGGTACAGCCGGCTGTTCAGTTCGTCCGCGTTGCGGGCTCGCTGTTCAAACTCGCCAATCTGCGCCGCCAACATCCGGCGGCATTCCGCCAGCCGCTCACTGGCCTCCGCCAACACCTCCGCCGGGCGATCGCCGGACTCGTCGCGCGGCAGCAGTCGATGGAGCTCCTCCAGGCGATCGGCCAGCAGCGTCTGCTGCCGTTTCAATTCCAGCAGCGACTTGGAGAACGGCTGCAGCCAGCGGGCTTCGACCAGCGACTCCCCCGCCAGCCCCATCAATCGCGACAAGCTCTGCGCGGTCACGCGCACCACCTGCTCCCCGGCGCTGACCGCTGGCGCTGGAGACGGCCCGGAGTGCGGAAGGACCGCCTTGGTTGAGATCGTCCCGTCCGTTTCCTCAGTCGCATCAGTCCCGACAGCCTCACCGGGCGCTTGGGTCGCATCCGTCACGTCGGGCAGATCGGGAGCTTCGGGAGTGTCAAGAGCAGGAGGCGCAGCGGGAGCAGCAGGAGCGTCAGCAGCAGGAGCACTCGGCAAACTGGGCTCAACCGGGGCTGGGGCAGGCGTGGCCACCGGCGTTCCCCTGCCCTGCGCCCGTTCGCGCAAGACGGCCGACAGGTTCTCAATCTCCTGGCTGCTGGCGGCCAGCCACTGCGACAGGTTGGGACCCACATTCTCCGCGATGCCAGCCAGCAGGTCGGCGGCTTGCAGCAGGGCGTCGATGTCGCCGGTGGCCAGCGTGATCCGGCCGTCCTGGGCCGCCACCAGGCAATCCTCGGCCGCATGCGCCAGCTTGACGGCCGCGTCGATATTGACCACGCGAGCGGCGCCTTTGACGGAATGCGCGGCTCGCATCAGCGGTTCGATCTGCCGAAGTTCACCGGGCTGCTTTTCCAGCGCGACCAGGCCGTCGTTCAACACCTGCACGTTGGCCCGGACTTCTTCGCGGAACAGTTCCAGCAGCGCGTTGCTTCCGCTCATCGCAGCACCTCCCGCCAGGCCGCGAACAGTCGCTGCGAGTCGAGCCGGCCCACGTGGCGCTCGCCCCAGCGAAACACGCCGCTGGCCAGCCGCCGGGGTCCTTTGGCGACCGTCGCCGGAACGCTGCCGAGCTGGTGGGTACCTACCTGCTGCACGCCGGCCACTTCGTCGGCCGCGAAGACCCACCGCTGTCCCTCGCCCTGGCAGACAATCAACCGGCAGGCCGCCGTGCGAGTCGCGTGTGGAGCGGCCGACTGGTCCGCCGCGAGCGGATCGGCCGCGGGGATTCCCAGCAAGGCCCGCAGCGAAACGCACAGTTGCAATTCACCGCGCAGATTGACGATGCCCAGAAACGCGTCGCTTGTGCGGTACGGGACGCGGTGCAACGCGCGGGGCGTCGCCACTTCCACGATCGCGTCCACGTCCAGGGCCAGCCATTCGTCCGCGATGCGAAAGACCAGCAAGGCCACGTTGTCCGAGAATTCCTGGCCGACCTCCTCCGCCAAGCGGGCGGTTTGCTCCGCGATCCGTTCCGGCGGCAACGGCCGCTCGAACAACTGCTGGCCGGAGTCCGAGAACACCGGGCAGTTGTGGCAGTGAATCACCGAGGCCAACTGGCTGCACGAGCCGTCGCCCGCGACGCCAATCGTGCGCCAGCAAGGTTCGACGGTTATGGGTGTCTGCAGTCCGGTCTGATCGGAGCCGCTCATCGCTCACCCTCCGACCGCGACAACCGCTGCACTCGCCGCCGATAATTGGCGGCCGACCGCGAATCGCCCCGCTGTTCGGCCAGCAGCATCATGTGGACCAGCGCGTCCTCGTGTCGCGGGTCGAGATACAGCACCTGGCGGAAGCGGGCCTCGGCCGCATCGGCCTGGCCGCTGGCCAGAGACGTCAATCCCAGCAGGTAGATGGCCTCCGCCTGGCCGGGTCGGCTGGACAAGATCCGCAGGCAAATCGCTTGCGCCAGTTCCACCTGTCCGGCGTCGGCGGCTTGCCGCGCCGCGGCCAGTTCCGCGTCCGTGGAAGCACCGCTGCCAGCGCGATCATCGCCA
>JAGFJK010000455.1 GCA_024102795.1 Pirellulaceae bacterium | reverse complement strand
GTGGCTGCACGGCAATCCCCATGTGGAGCAAGGTGAACTGCTGGAGGCCTTGAGGCACTGCAACGGCAATCGGCTGCAAGCCCTGCTGCTGGCGCGTGACGATTTCTGGATGCCCCTTTCCCGCGCGTTGGCGCACCTGGAAGTCTCGTTGCAGGAGGGAAACAACGCGGCCGCCGTCGACCTGTTCGACAAGGCCCACGCCCACAAGGTGCTCATGGCTTTTGGTCGAGCCTACGATCGCTTGCCTGAGGCCGACGAGCAACTGACGGGCGAGCAGCGGAAATTTCTGCGCGATGCGGTCGACGGGCTGTCCGATTCGGGCCGGATGGTATGCCTCAGGCTGGCCGTGTTCGCCGACATGATGAAGGACCGGGATTGGACGCCGGCTGAACTGGCGACGGTGGGAGGCGCGAAAGGCGTCGGGGTGACGCTGCTGGAGGAGAAGTTCGGCCCCCACGCTCCACCTGCCTGCCGGCCGCATCGGGAGGCGGTCCGGCGGGTCCTGGAGCGGTTTGTGCCGCCCTACGGCACCGATCTGAAAGGGCAGGCTCAGCCAGTGGATAAATTGCGGTCCGCCGCCCGCTATGGCCGGGCCGCGGACTTCGACGAACTGATTGGCATTCTGGATGGCGGACTCAAACTGCTCACGCCGCACACGCCCGATGTGCCGCTGGAAGCCGGCTCGCAGGTGTCGGATTCCCCGTCTCAGGTCGCCCCCGCCTATCAACTGACCCACGACTTCCTGGTGCCGACCTTGCGAGAATGGCTGACCAGCGATCTGCGGCGAACGCGCAGCGGGCGGGCGAAGCTGAAGCTAAGCGAGCGGGCCGAGGACTGGAACCAGCGCCCCGAACCACGGCGACTGCCTTCATTGGTCGAATGGCTCTCGATCGTCCTGCTGGCTCGCGGTCATCGCAGAAATGCCGCCGAACAGCGGCTGATGAAGGCGGCGACCCGGCGGATCAGGCTGCGGGCCGGGGGCCTCGGCGCGGCAATGTTGGTCCTGGCCGGTGGGTTCTGGGTGGGGTTCAATGTCTGGCGAGCCCGTGACTTTCGCGACAATCTGCAGGGGGCTCGCATGTCGCAGGTGCCGGTCTTGGCGGGCGAGTTCACCGGGATAGGTTTCTGGGCGCGGCCGCTGCTGGAACAAGCCTACAAGCGAGCAAACCCGGACGAGGGTTCCGGGACGGAACGAGCCGATGCGACGGGACAGGCGCATCGGACCGATCTGACCGACGAGCAATTTCAGCGCTTGCTGAACTTGGGTCTGGTCCTGGGCCGCGAAAACCCGGACCGATTGTCACCCATTCTGGATCGCCTGGCCCGAATCGCGCCGGAAGACCTGACGGTCATTGCGCCGTTGCTGAACCGGGACTCTCCCGCCACGGTGAAAGACTTGGGGCAACGCCTGGAGCGGGCTCTCGAAGACCGTCCGTCGGAAGTCTTGCCGCTGGCGACGTTGCTGGCCGAACTGGATGCCCGCGACTCGCGACTCGATCTGGCCGCTCCCGAACTGGCTCGCCAGTTGCGAGATGCCCGCCCGACGCATTTCCCCATCTGGCTCAGGCATCTGGCTCGCGCGGCCCGGCAACTCCGCCCCGAACTCGTGAAACTGTGGCAGTCCGAATCTGCCGCCGACAGCAGCCAGCGGGCGCAGCTAGCCGAGGCCCTGGCCCTGTACGGAGCGGACGACGGGCCCACGTTGGTCGAGGCGTTTCAGGATGCGGAGCCGGAAGAGTTTGCGGTGTTCCTGCCGCCGCTCGAACGCTTGGGCGAGGATGCTTTGCCCCTGTTCGAACAACGGATCGCCGAGTTCCAACAGGCCGCCAGGCCGCCGATGTTGACGTTTGACGGTTCGGCTCCGAGTGCCGAGCTGGTCAAGGCGCTGCAAGACGTCCAAGGCCATTTGACACAGATCGGCGGCTTGGCGCTGGCGGTGGAGCGTTCGAAGCTCGATGCATTAAGCGAACGAATGTTTGTCGAGGGCTACCGTCCGCTGGCGGTCCGGCCGCACCTGGGCGAACAGCCTTCGTTGGTCAGCGTCACCTGGATTCGCGACCGCAGGGAATTCCGGCTGGAAGTCGATCGGCCGACGGAAGACTTTCGCCAGGCCATCGACGATCATCTGGCGGACGGATTCCATTTGGTCGACGTGTCGCGCTCGACAGCGGGCGACGCCATGATCGATGCGGAACCCGTCTGGACGGGCGTCTGGGTCCGCTCGTCGGCCGATGAGCCCCAGGTACGGGTTGTGTTCGACCCCATGCCCGCACCTGAGCCGGCAGATGGCCAAGCGGACGAGCCCAAGAGCGACGAGGAGCAAGCGGGTTTCGTCCTGACCGAGAGTCTGGAGCGGAAAGACGCGGACGGCCAAACGCGAACGACGTCGCTCTGGCTGCGGCTGAATCCGACCGAGGCCGAACGCAAAAGGAGCGCGACGCTGATTGAAACGGCGGTCGCCTTTGCCAAGTCCCGCCCGCTCGAAAGTTATGGGGACTTGTATCCTGGTTACCTGCAGACGGATCTGCGGGTGCTGGTGAATGCGGTTGCCGAGAAGTCGATCGTGGAGTTCACCGGCGTGTGGCGGTCGGCTCCCCACGAGAGCCGGGAGTCGCGGCAACATATGGACGAGTCGCTGGAGGTGTTTCTGCAAGAATCCCAATTGCGCTTCGACGAAGGCTACCTACCGCTGGTCATTGCGCCGTATCCGCTGCCCGAGCTGGCCGGCACGCGGTACGCCTCGATTTGGCAACGCGCTCTGCCGGATCCCGCGGAGGCGATCCGAAATGCTCGCCGGCTGGCGAACCTGGCGATTGCCCTGGCCTTTCGTGGTCACGAGCAGCCGCTCGACGACCTGCTCGCCAGAACTTCGCCGGACCGTGATCCGCGAACCTACGCGATCACGCGGCTGGCGCCGGCCGGATTTCCGATGGCACGGCTGGGCGAGAAACTGCTGGCGGTGAAATCGTCCGCAGAAAAGTACGCGCTGCTGCTGGCACTGGGCGAGTGTCCCCGGCAGTCGGAGCCCACTTCGGAGGCCTGGCAACCGGTGGCCCAACAGATTGCATCGTGGTCCGAGACGGCACCGGAAGCTACGGTGAGATCGGCCGCCAGGTGGTGCGCGCGACGCTTGAATCTGGAACCAGCGAGCTTGGACGATCCCAAGACCAGACCGCTGCCGGGTGCGCAGGCCGTTGCGCAGGACGAGCGTGTGGTGGCGAGTGATGGCGAGAAGTCCAAGCCGCTGCCGAGTGGTCTGGACTGGTACGTCAACAGCCAGCAACACACGATGATCACACTTGGACCGGCGGAGTTTCGCTTCGGTTCCCCCGAACGCGAACTCGACCGCGAGGGTACGGAGCTTCAAATCTGGGTCAAAATCCCTCGCCGCTATTCGCTCGCCACCACTCCGGTGACGGTCCAGCAGTTCGAGAGATTCTGGAATGACCCGACCGTCCGTGCTCGCATTCCGGAAGATCTTCACAAGAGCATTTCAATCCATCGCTTGTCGCTCAGCACAATCACGTGGCACATCGAGTGCCCGCAGACAGGTCTGGAGCGACTGCTGGCCATGATGTACTGCGAGTGGTTGAGCGAAAGGGACGGTATTCCATTAGGAGACCGGTGTTATCCTGAGATTTGGAACTATCTGAAAGATCCGACGGCAGGTGGACGCCTGCCGGCGAAACAAGTTGAAACCTATGGCTATCTGCCGCGACCCAACATCGTGACTCGGACCGGCTACCGACTGCCGACGGAGGCCGAGTTCGAGTATGCGTGCCGCGCCGGCACCGGCGAGTCGAGGCACTATGGAGACAGCGGTGCGTTGCTGGCGCATTTCGCCTGGTATCGCGACAACTCCGGAGGCAAGTTCCAACCCGTGGCGCTCAAGATGCCCAACGACTTTGGTTTCTTTGACTTGCTGGGAAATTCCAGTAACTATTGTCACGACATGTACATCGTGAACAATCCACCTCCAGACTCCGATCGGCGCGAGGATCACGGAACCCTGGCCAACAGAACAGGCAACTATTCACAACGGGGCGGTCATTTCGACTCGCGCGCTGGAGAACTGAGGTCATCCAACCGCACTCTCTCTCGACACACCAACAGCCATATCGCCCACGGATTTCGCGTGGCCAAGACGGAACCAACAAAAACAGAAGGGGCGGATTCCGCCGCGGATTGACAGAATCACACCCCGAGGAGTTCGTCCAAAGCTAAGGTTCTGGATAGTAGACAAAGTTGCCGGTGTCTGGTTCTGGTTCCATACCAACAAAAGTAATTTCCGTCTCGTCCGCGGAATCCATTGGCGGGGCATCATCACACGGAACGCCGCTACCACTCCCAAAATGCATCGCCAAATAATCGAAGAGTGCCTTCTGTAATCCGGCGTCTGTTGGATTCATAGTCAATTCTTGGACAAGCCCTAGCAGACGTTGACGCGCAACTGAAGCAGGTGGTTTTATGATTGGCTCGTCGACGACGACAAATGTCACACGATCGTCAGAACGCGCATTCTGGGGAATTGCTCTGTTGTCTCTTCCGCAATGATAGGTTCCAAGAACTTTGACTACGCGACCCAAGTTGTTCTCGTCGGTGTATACTCCAACAAGCGCAAACCTCAATGAACCTCTCTTTAAGTGGTTGTTGCCTTGCCTGGATGCTCTCGCCACGTTTCCAATTAATTCAACCTTCCCTCCCTGGTTCTCCGTCAAGAGTGGATACACCTTCTTGTCAGGATCGTTAGGGTCCGCTATTGGTTCTCCGAACCGATAGAGCGTTGCTCTCATCTTAATCGGTGCCGAAGAGTCGCCATCGTCGTTCTGCGCAGCCATCTTAACCCACAACCAAGCGGCGCGATAACCTCGATCATCTACATCTTGCTGCGGTTCTGACTCCCCATATTGGACTTCCCAGACTCGTGAATTGCGACTCTTGATCGGGTGATTCTCCGCATCCGCCCGGTTGCTCCAACACAGGACGAGGGCGCTGACGAGGATTGCCAGCAGCAGAGCTTGAGCTTTCATGTTGTGATTCCTTGAGAAACGAAACCATGGGACAGAGACAGAAAACAACAACCAACAGCGCACACAAACTCTACCGACCGTTCGGCGTCGCTGCCCCGCGAAGCTCGAACCGGTCGGCCGAGAATCAACACACTGTGTCAAGCGAAAAGTGCACTGTAACGAACCAGTATAAATGGGGAGACACGGCAAGCCTACCCGGTAGTTCGCTCAAGTTAACCAAAAGTTCATTGGTGAGCGCCGCGAGAGGTGCGGGCGAAGCCGTTCCACGATCTGTTTTCAACGCTCAACCTTCGTACTGCCGCAGCATGCCGTAAAGCAGCCGCAGTTCGTAGCGGGCCGCGCCCCATTCGTCCGACCGCAGGTAGCGGTCGGCGTTCTGCAAACGCCGCCGGGCGACCGCGAACTCGTTGGTCGCCATCGGAAGCGCTTCCAACAGCAAGCGGGAATCGGCCAACTGCTGCCGGCTCACGGTCCGCGACCCCGGGCTGTCGATCAGCCGCCGAAGCCCCTGGCTGATCTGACGGGCAAGCAGATCGACGGACGGACGCGCGGTGTGAAGAGCGTTCATGGCGTTACTCGTGGATGGAATGTTTCGTAGCTGGCGATGGCCCCCATCGCCCTCACAACCTCCACCGGAACTGCTCCATCCTTTCCGCCACTTTTTCCCAAAAAAAGTTTTCCTCGCTGGATTCAACTGCCGCTGGGTACCGCGGCCGAGCACCGTAACCGACTGGAGGTGAACCGGTTACGTTCACGAAGCCGCGTCCTCTCACCAGCCCTCCGCAAGACGGTCCGCCGTGATTTCCAAAAAAACTCCACCGCCTGGAAAAATCGTTGGCGGTCCCCCGCCCCGCCTCTCGGAGAGCTTCCCGCCGCGGAACGAACGTCGTTCCGCCCACGGTTTTCACGCTGTGTGGGAGAGCTCTCATGAAGGCTCAAAACAAGTTCGCAAGTCGTTGGGTGCGTCGGTCCAAGTCCCGTGGAGCGGGTCGCGGGCGGACGTTGTTGTTCGAACAGTTCGAGTCGCGGCGCGTGCTGGACGCCTCGGCCGTCTTGACCGACGGTGTCCTGGTCATCCAGGCCGACGACGGGGGCAGCAACGTCGCCGTTGTCGACGACGACGGCATCGTGTCGGTCGTCAGCGACGACGAAGTCATCGTGTCGATGCCGACGGATTCAGTCGATTTGATCCACTTCGCGGGCGGCGACGGCGACGACTGCCTTTACAACCAGACCTGCATCCCGGCCGAGATGACCGGAGGGGACGGTAATGACACCATGTACGGCGGCTCGGCCGACGACGTCATGCACGGTGGCGACGGCGACGATTGGCTGTTCGGCGGCGGCGGCGACGACACGCTGTACGGCGACGCCGGCGACGACTCCCTGTACGGGCATGCGGGCCAGGATGAACTGTCGGGCGGTGACGGAGCGGACTATCTGGACGGCGGTGCCGACACGGATACGCTGATCGGCGACGCTGGCCCGGACGAGTTCTTCACCGAACCGGATGACGCCGACCATCCGCAGGCCGACCCGATCACCGACCTCGGATCCGACGACACGCTGACCGACCCGGCCAGCATCGGCGTGGTCACCAGCGAGTCCGACGTCTACGAGGGTGCGACCTTTGAGCAGGCTCCGCCCCAGCCCTGCCCGGAGCCGAACGATGTTCAGTTGGCCACCAGCCCCGCCCCGACCAGCTATTGATGGGAAACGCGACGCGCCTGCTCGGAAGTTTTCTGCCCCACTTCCGGCCGGCGCGTCGGCTTTTCACTTTGCCCCTTCAGGAATGACCAGGATCACGCGAAATCCAACCGGCTCAATCGCGTCGGTCGGCTTCCCCTGGTCCCGGTTGGCGGAACGAGCATGGCGGGCGTACAAGCCAAATGCACCGCCACGACGCGCGAGGGTGGAACTGTCCTGCACGGGGCCAGGATCGAGTACGTCCGTCACCGGCTCAGCTCCCGTCTGGGTCGGATAACGGGCCGTGTAGCGATCGTGACACCATTCCAGCACGTTGCCATGCATGTCGAACAAACCAAAATCGTTGGGCTTCTTCAGGCCCACGGGCCATGTCCGTTCGTTCGAATTGGATAGGTACCAGCCGTAGTGCTCCAACAGTTGCGCCGTGTCGCCAAAGTGATAGCTGGTCGACGTGCCCGCTCGGGCCGCATACTCCCACTCCGCCTCGGTCGGCAGGCGAAACGTCTTCAACCCCGCCGCGCCGGGATTGGGTTGCATGTCCGGAGCGTCGGCGTCCAGCGGATTGGGCACATAAAAGGGCTCCAGACCGGCTTCGCGACTTAACCAGTTGCAGTACTGGATCGCCAGATACCAGGACACGCGGGTAGCCGGGCGCGTCGGGTCGGTGCCCAAGTCGGCGAACGGCGCCCACACACTGGCGGCGTGGCGCTTGTCGAAAGTCGCCTCCAAAAAGCGGCGAAACTGGGCGATCGTGACCTCTTTCGTGGCCATCGCCAACGGCTCGTTGATTCGCCGATTATGAGCCGTCTCGTCGCTGTCTCGCCCGATTTCCGAGTCACGGGGCGAACCCATGCGGAACGGGCCTCCCGCCAGGACCACGAATTCGTGGCGTTCGGGTCCCACGAAACGTCGCAAGTGTTTGGTCGGCACCTCTTGGACGCTCAACTTGGGATCGCGCAGCTCCACGGGCGGCCGCTCGACGTTCCAGGTTCGCAGCAGCCACTCCGCCGCGCCGCGAACCATCGCCCCGGCCTCGGCGTCATCCCGAGCGCGGCGTACATCGGCCAGAACGCTTTCCCAGGGTTCGCGGACCTTCCGAGTGGCTTCGTCCACGGGTGTGGGAAACTCGCCAAGCGCCAGCAGAATCGCCTGCCGTTGACCGTCGTCCTGCTCCTTCGCAAACTGCGTTACCAGGACCAGCGGGTTCGTGACCAGTGGCGCCAGGCGATGGATGATCAGACTTCGCAGCGTCGGGTCATAGGGCGGGCCGCCGATTTCAAGAAGCGGCCAGACGCTGTCAGCCCGTCCAAGTCGAACCAGCAGGGCTGCCGCGGTCGCTTGCCGAGAGAAGCCTTGCAACAGCTCGTCGCTCGTGGCGCCGCTTCGCGGTGGCGCGGTCTGTTGTTGTTCCAGCGGATGCAGTTGTTGTTCCAGAAGTGGAAGGTACACATCGGGCCGCGCGTCGAAATCCAGGGCCAAGGTCGATGCGAGTCGGGCTGCGTCCAGTGCCAAAGCTGTCTTGACGAGCAGACGCGGGTCATCCCTTCCCAAAACGCGCAGCAAGTCCAGCGCCTTGCTCGACTCTGGCGAGCGGGATTCGTCCGTTTTGGCCAAATCCGCGAGCGGTCCACGCAGATGCGCGGCAACCGGGTCGAAGATGCGGGTCAGGCTGTCATAGTCGGCGGGATTCAGTCGCAGAGCGTCGACGGCATCCGCCACTACTTGTCTCCCGTGTGTGGTCCAGCCCGACGCATCCTGGGGAGAAATCGTGGCCAGCGTCGCGGCGGCGCGGAGGCGGCGTGATGGATGGTTGTTCACCGACGCCAGTTCGTCCCACAACTTCGG
>JAGFJK010000321.1 GCA_024102795.1 Pirellulaceae bacterium | reverse complement strand
CATACATCCGGTCCCGGGTTCCAAACCCGAATTACAAAGAATCCGCGTGCCTTCCAGTCCATTCTGCGCGTTGAACAACTGGTTGACCGCTCTAACCCCGCAGGCCCCTCCCCAGCCCTCCCCGAAGCGGGGAGGGAGCCAGATGGATTTTAAGGGGGAGAGCTCGCGGAAGCAGAGGCCGTCCCGAGTTCCCGGTAGCCACACCCCCTAAATCCCGATTTACCAACAACTTAAAAGCTGCACGATCTCCTTCCGGGGAGGGGTCGGAAGGGATGTCATGGGGGAGCGCTCGCCGAAGCGGAGCTCACAAAAAGCGCAACCTCAAAAGTCCTACATGGGCTTGCCAACTTCAGCGGACCCAACTTCGGCGGGACCGGCCTCCGCGGGCCTGGCGAGGGACGCATTCGCAGGTGCCTGGCGGCCGGGCCGGACAAGCTGCCCCCAGCGCCGTAAACGGTACGCTCGCACCCCGTAGTACGTCGCGTAGTAAGTGGGAATCGCCGCGACCAGCCCCACCACCACGCCACCCAGGCACAGTTGCGGCAGGATCTGCAGAAACCGTTCCCAGTAGAAAGACACCTTGGGCCACCAGCCGGCCGGCGGATAGGGCAACTGGGCCCACCACTCCCAGTCTTCCGCCACCGGCTCGCTGCCCAGCAGCAAGCGGCCAACCACGTAACATCCGTAGTAGATCGGCACGATCGTGGCGGGGTTCGAGATCCAGACCAATGGCAATCCCACCAGCTTGTTCGCCCGGAACAGCCAGGTAAAGAACACCACCAGCGCCATCTGAAAGCCAATCGTCGGCGTGAACGTGATGAACATGGCAATCGCCATGCCCATGGCCAGGCGGTGCGGAGGGTCGTCCGCCCGGAGAATGTTGTGAAAGATGTACCTTCGAGTTCGCCGAAGGTAAAACCGAATACGCCGGCGCATCATGAATGCGGTTCCGCTTGTCGCATTACCGTCAAGACGGTCCGGTATTCCATGACGGCACTGTCAAGAGAACACCGAGACCGCTGTCATTGTGTGCCGCTGCCCGACGCTCGACAAGCTCACTTGGCCCGGGGGAAGGGAAACAATCAACCCGAGGGGGCCGGAACCGGTTGCACTGGCAGGCTGGAACTCCGGCAGCGGCGGAACCTGGCGGATGGAGGCCTGTCGATGATTGCAAATTGCAAATTGCAAATTGACAACTTTACCCGCCGATTTTCGTCAGCGCCTCGGCGGCGGCCACCTTGACCTCCTCGCTTTCGTCCTGCAGAGCGCGTTGCAGTTGGCTCAGATAGGGCCGAGCCAGCGTTCCCAGTTCGCCCAGGGTGCGAGCGGCTTCGGCCCGGATATGGGGCTGCTCGTTTTGCAGCGCGGCGCTCAGCCGGGGGCCGGCCACTTCGGCCACTCGCGGATTGCCGGGATTGATCTTGACCAGGGCCCAGACGCTGCCCAGCTTCAGAAACTCATCCTGGCTGTCGACGTTCTTGCTGAGCCGCAGGTTGGCCGCTCGCGCTTCCGGCCCGATCTGTCCGAGCGCGTAGCAGGCGCTGTACTGCACCTCCTGGCCGGGATCATCCAGCGCCTTGATCAGGACGCCGACCGCGGGGGCGGCTCCCGGCCCCACGGCGCCCAGGGCGAAGTTCGCCTCGCGACGGAATTCCGGAGTCAGGCCGCCCTTCTCCAGCACTTCGACCAGATCCGGCACTGCGTCGGCCGCATCCTTGCCGACCAACCGCAGGACGGCCACGGCGTGAATCCGCAGCTTGTCGTTCTGGAGCCCGCGTTTGACGCGAGGCACCGCCTCTTTGCCCAGAGCGGCCAGGGCCCGGACGGCCTGATCGATTACATACGGGTCCGCATTCTGCAGCGCCTCGACCAGGGCCGGAGCCACGTCTTCCGACGGGGCCTGGATCGCGGCCAGCGTCCGGGCTGCCATGGCGATCGTCTGCTTGTCCTTGGACTTCAGGCCTTCGATCAGGACGGCCACGGCCTGCTTGTTGGTCGCATCGTCCTGGGGATTCAGCCGGACCAGCGCCCAGGCGCTGACCATCCGCAGGAACAGATCATCGCTCTGCACTGCCTTTTGCAGAGCGGCGGTCGCACCCGGAGCGTCGCCGATTTCCGCCAGCGCGTAGGCCGCGGCGTACTTGAGTCCGGGAGCACCCTGCTCAAGTTGGGCGACGATTTGCGGCACCACGGACTTCGACTCGGCACCCATGCGGCCCAGCGTGACGAGGGCCTGCAGCCGGCACTCCGGCTCCTGGTGCGTCAGCATTTTGGCCACCAGCGGGATCAGTTCCTTGGCGTCAGGTCCGATTTCGCCGGCCACGATACAGGCCCAGTAACAAGCCTTCTCGTGCTGCAAGGCGTCGGCCAGAAACGGCACCGCCTGCTTGCCGGATTCGGCCAGCGTGTGCAGGGCGGGCATCAGGTTCTGCGGTTCGGCGTCCTCCAACACTTTGACGAACAGCGGAATGGAGACCTCCCGCGAGACTTTCAGGTCCCGCAGGGCAGCCACGACAGCTCGCCGCACGGTGGGATCGGGGTCCAGGGCGGCCTTGGCCAGATCGGGCACCGCCGGTTTGCTGGCGTCGCCCATCTCACCCAGGGCGAACGCCGCATACGCTCGGACCATCGCCTGTTCGTCCGACAGGCCCTTGGTGAGCACGGGGACGGCGGCCGATGCGCCGGGGCCGATTGCCGCCAGGGTGCGAGCGGCACGGACGCGGATGTCGGCGTTTTCGTCGCCCAGCGCCTGGATCAATTCCGGCACGGCAGGCGCCGCCTTGTCCCTGAACGTCGCCAGTTCGTCCATCGCCCGGATCCGGGAATTGGCGTCGCCCGCATTGATCCGGGGCGTCAATTCGGTCACATCGGCGCGAGCCGGCCCGGCTGGCAGACACACGGCCAGCAGACCGACACAGATACCGGTAAGCGCCGTCAGCGCGAGGCGAGGTCGGCGTGCATTGCGGATCGACGATGGCATGGATCGCTCCAGGGGAGAGAATCTTCGTTGTGGGTTGTCGGTTGCCGGTTTCCGGGCGCCGGACGTCGGTTTCGAACGTGATTTCGGTGAGGCGGACAACGGCACGTTGCGGGTCGCTCGGCGCGCTCATCGCCGGACACAAACCTGTGCCGGTCGCCCGCTTCGGCCTACGCTCCCTGGCTGGACTGGTGCAGCAGGCTCTGCAGGAAACTGCGGGCCGCGGTGATGGTGGCGGCGGTCACTCCCAAATCATCCGTATACTGGCGGACGTTGGCTCGCAACAGGTTCAGCATCTCCCGGCCGGCCTGCTGGATCTTCAGGTAGTTATCCCCTGACAGGTTCCCATCGGCGGCGGCCCACTCGCTGAACGCCTCCTCCAACTCCGCGCGGTACATCGCGAATTCCGGTCGTTGCAACAGCAGCGGCCAGGCGACGGCGCCGGTCAATGGATCGAGTTCGCTGACACTGAGCTTGGTCGGCACGCGTTCGTTGGCCAGCCGGAACAACTGCTCTGACGTGGGCCGCGGTCCCCGCTCCGCATCCCGGTATTCGCGGTTGCGGCGGCGCATCTCGAAGTACGTGTCGGTCGCCTTGAGTCGGTTGTCGAGATACGCCGAGCGGGCCGTCTCGACGTTGATCGCCGCCTCGGAGTTCAACAGGTTCGCCTGGCCCGCCGCCACGACCATGTCGGAGACCCCGCGAGCGTAGCTTTCGCCGACGGTCGAGGCACGCGACTGGTACGGGTAAAAGAACTGGGCGTGTGCGGGCCGCGCCCCGATGGACGCCAGCCCGATCAGAGCGATAAACAACAGCGTTCTCATTTTTCCGATTCTCCGCATAGGTTCCAGCCGGTTGGGGCGGCACCCTACCAGTATAGTTCCCCCCCGCCACATTGAAAACAAACGTCCTGGGTAAGTCCTCCAGCGGCCGCCGGGTGAGGTTACGGACGAGCGGCCCGGCCACGGCGTGCCACTACGGGTTGGGCACCCTCGGCGTTGCCGCCGGCGGCCGCCGCTGCCACACCGCGAAATATTTCGCAAGTGTTTACAATGTATACCTTTACGAGTCTAATGTGACGACTCTTCGAGCGCTCTGGCGGCGGCCTCCATAGTCGGCCGCGGCGGGCCTTTCTTGACCAGTTTCAGGTTCAGCAGCTCGACGAACAGCGAAAATCCCATGGCGAAATAGATGTATCCCCGCGGGATGTGAAAGTGCAGCCCCTCGGCCACCAGCACCGTGCCGATGAGCAGCAGGAACGAAAGGGCCAGCATTTTCATGGTCGGGTGATGTTCGATGAACCTCGACAGGGGACCGGCGAACATCAACATCACGGCGATGGCCAGCAGCACCGCCAGGATCATGATCGCCAGCGCCGGCCAGGGAATCGTGGTGCCGGGGAAGACGCCACTCGTGTATTTGGCCGGGTCGACGTTGACCATGCCGACGGCGGTCATCACCGAATCGATCGAGAACACCAGGTCCAGGGCCAGAATCTGGGCGATCACCCGCCCAAAGCTCTCCGCGGCGGACTTGCCGGCGCCGGTCCCGGATCCCCGTTTCCCAGCCGCCTCGTCGCCGTGCGCGCCTTCCAGGTTGTGGTGAATCTCCCAGGTTGCCTTGGCCAGCAGGAATAATCCGCCGACCATCAGGATCAGATCCTTGACCGAGATTTCCCTCTCAAACAGCTCGAACAGCGAGTGTTGGTCCAACGTGATGATCCAGGTGATGCAAAGCAGCAGCACGATGCGTCCGATGGCGGCCAGCGCCAGCCCAGTCACCCTGGCTCGCTGCCGCAGTTCGGGTGGCAACTTGCCGCTCAGGATGGCAATGAACACCACGTTGTCGATGCCCAAGACGATTTCCAGCGAGGCCAAGGTCAGCAAGGCCAGCAGACTCTCGATGCGGAGCAGATCGGCCATATGAGGTTCAGCTTCCAGATTGGTTGGGGGTTGACGGGATTGGATGCGGTGGGAGCCGCGCGAGTCGTCAAGTTAGAACATCCCGGCTACGGCGTCGAGCAGCCCAGGGAGAGGAATGCGACTCGGGCGAAACCACGGTGAAACTGGCGGAGGGGCGGTGTTCGAGCGGGGCACAGCGGGGTATAAAGCGGCAAGACATTTTCTCCTTCTGCGCAGCGGAGTTCTGGCGGCCGTTACTCGCCCCCGCGGCCGCCGGGTTGTGGCATTCAGTTCAATTTGAGGGACCGTTTCATGAGAGCTGCAAATCGTCTGTTTCTGGCTGGGCTGGTCGTCGGACTGGCCGCTTGGACCACCGGGTGTGCCCCCAGCGGCGGCGGCGGTGGAGCCCCGCCCGCGCCGAAGCCCACGACGCCGGAAGAAACTCCTGCCGTCGAGACGGAGCCGGGGACGCCCACCGAACCGGCCGGTACCAGTGCGGCACCCGCATCCGGCGGCTGGGGCACGCTGAAAGGCCGCTTTGTGTTCGGCGGCGAGGCGCCGGCTCAGATCAAGCTGGATGTGACCAAGGATGTCGAGTTCTGCACCAAGATGCACCCGCTGGACGAAACGCTGGTCGTCAACCCCAGCAACGGCGGCATCGGGAACGTGGTGATTTCGCTGTACGTGAGTCGCCGCGGTCCGCAGCCGGAAATCCACGAGTCGTTCGCCGAAGTGGTCCAGCAGCCCAAGTCGCTGGACAACCTCTGGTGCCGCTTCGAACCGCACGTGGTGGTGGCCTACACGAACCAGGAACTGGTGATCGGCAATAAGGACGAAGTGGGACATAACACCAAGGGCGACCTGTTCGAGAACCCGGCCTTCAACGAAACCATTGGAGCCGGCCAGTCGATCACCCGGACGTTTGCCAAGGCCGAACGGCAGCCGGTGTCCGTGACTTGCAGCATCCATCCCTGGATGAAGGGCTACCTGGTCGTCTCCGATCATCCCTATGTGGCCGTCACGGACGCGGACGGGAACTTCGAGATTCCGAACGTGCCCACGGGCCGCTGGACATTCCAGGTCTGGCACGAGAAGGTGGGCAACGTGGAATCGGTCAACGTCGGCGGCGCCGACACCAAGTGGGACAAGGGCCGCGTGGACCTGGACGTGAACGAAGGCGACAACGATCTGGGTGAGATCAAGGTCGACGCGGCTTCGATCGGCGGTTAGCGCGGCGGCGAGACGCGGAAACCGACGGCGAAATGCTCAGCGGCGGCCCGGCAACGGGCCGCCGTTTCGTTTTCAGTTTTTCGTTGTCAGTTTTCAATTTGCAATTTGCAATTTTCAATTCCCATTCCTCGGCAGGCATCCATCCGCCGTCCCGCCGTCCCGCCGTCCCGCCGTCCCGCCCTCCCGCGGGCTCTGGTCTGTCACCAGGCCAGTTTCGGCATTACGATAACGGACTGCCGAACCTGCCATCGAAACGGCGCGTAATCCGACTGTCTCGTCCCGCGCCGCGATTTTGCCGTATCTGGAGGCCACTGCACCATGAACCGCCGTCTTGTCCTCGGACTGGTCGCCGCGCTTGTCGCTGGCGTATTTTTCCTGGCCAGGCTCCCGCACGCGGCCACTCAGCAGGCCGAGACGACGTTGCCCGGCGCTCGGCCCGCGGTCGATGCACTGCGATTCCCCTCGCTGCAAGCCGCGCTGGACGCCCTGCCGGCCGAGGGTGGTTTGGTGCGTCTGCCCGCGGGAACTTTTGAGATTCACGAGCCGCTGCGCATCTCAGGCGGGGACGTCTGCCTGGAGGGAGCGGGTACGGCCACGCTGATCCGGAATCTCAACACGCAGGGCCAACCGGCGCTCGTGCTGGCCCATCCGATGAACGAGGACGCACGCCGCGATCGGCAGCACGCGTTGTGGCGGATCCGCCTGGCCAACTTCCGCCTGGTCGGCAATCCGCAAAGCGGCCACGGCGTGGAGGCCCGGCAGGTGAATGAGATCCTGATCGACGGGCTGACGGTCAGCGAGCACGGCGGCGACGGCATCCGCCTGGACCATTGCTACGAGGATCCGCGCGTCTGTGATTCGCTGATCACCTACAACCGGGGCGTGGGGCTGAACCTGCTGGGCTGTCACGACATCGTGGTCTCGGCCAATCAGTTCGAGGAGAACCAGGACGCGCTGCACTGCCTGGATGGATACAACCTGACGATGACCGGCAACGCGGTGGACGACCATCTGGGCCGCGGGGTGCTGATCGAGAACACGTACGGCAGCGTGGTCACGGGCAACATGATCGAGGAGTGCGCGGGAGCGGCCATCGTGCTGGACCGCGACTGCTACGGGATTACGCTCAGCGCCAACGTGATCGCTCACAACGGGTCGGGGATCGAACTGCGGGACGCTCACGGCTGTGCCGTCTCGGCCAACACGTTGACCCTGATGAAGACCCACGCGCTGTGGATCGGCCCGCAAAGCGGCCGGATCGCCGTCGGCGGCAACAGTTTCTGCAACAGCTACATCGGCGAGGGCAGCGTGCGGCGCTCGGCCAACGACCTGGAAGCTGGCGGCCTGGTCCTGGACTCGACGCGCGACGTCGCCGTCACCGGCAATACGTTTACCAGCGTTCGGCCCAAGGCAGTGACGCTGAACGGCGAGAACCACCGCATTGTGTTTCAGGGCAATCTGTTGGTCGATACCGCGAGCGACCACGACCAGTTGACCGGCGGCATCGTGACTGGCAATCTCGAGAGCGAGTGACGCGGCAGGAGTGCGGCATGAAATTGTGGGGAAGGAAAAAGCGGCTGGTGGACTACGCCAGTTGCGCGGGGTGAGCGGGCAAGTTGCCCCAGGAGGGGACCGCACAGGTCGTGCGGAATCTGCCCAAGTTCGACGATCCGAACCTGATCATTGGAGCGGAGGGCTTCAGCGACGCGGGAGCGTACCGGCTGCGCGACGATCTGCTGATCGTGCAGTCGGTCGATTTCTTTCCGCCGCTGGTCGACGATCCGTTCGTGTTCGGGCAGATCGCCGCCGCCAATTCGCTCAGCGATCTCTACGCCATGGGCGCTCGCCCCGTCACGGCACTCAACATTGTGGGCTTTCCCGACGACCAGTTGGAACTGGAGTTGCTGGGCGAGATCCTGCGCGGCGGAGCGGACCGGGTCCTGGCGGCCGGCGCCGTGGTCTGCGGAGGCCACACGGTGCGGGACACCGAGATCAAGTTCGGCCTGTCAGTCACCGGCGTTGTGGCTCCCGACCAGTTGCGGTCCAACCGGGGCGCGCGGCCCGGCGACGCCCTGGTGCTGACCAAGGCGCTGGGCACCGGTTTCATCACCACGGCCTACAAGGCGGGCCGCTGCCCGGAGGACGTTTTTCAGGCGGCTTGCGAGGGGATGGTGATGCTGAATGCGGCCGCCAGCGAGGCGGCACGCGTTTGCGGTGCCCATGCCGCAACCGATATCACGGGCTTCGGCCTGGCTGGACACGCCGGCGAAATGGCCCAGGCCAGCGGCGCGACGCTGGTGATCCAGCTCGATCGGCTGCCGCTGCTGCCCGGAGCGGCTGAATTGGCGGAGCGGGGCAACAAGACGCGGGCCAGTGCCAGCAACCGGCGGTTCGCAGAATCCACGCTGCGGATCGCGGGTCCAGTCGACGAACTGCGACTGGAGTTTGCCTTCGACGCGCAAACGTCCGGCGGCCTGCTGATCAGCGTGCCGGAGGACCGGTCGCAGGAATTGGTGCGGCTGCTGCACGCCGAAGGCGCTCTGGCGGCCGCGGTCGTCGGTCGGGTCGAACCGGCCCAACCGGGCGCCTGGGTGGTTCTCGAAGCTTGAATCCTTCCGGCTGGCGATTGGCCGCCCGGCGGTCACTGCCAGCGGCTGTCCGCCAACCACTGGCCGTCCACGCAGACTTCGACCGCTTGCCACTGCTGGCGGGGCACGGCGGCGAAGCTGACGAACCAGGAACTGGGCCGCGAGCCGAGGGCCAAGGCCCGATCGTACATCGCCTTGGCCCTGCGCGGGCTGACGCCGCTGAGCCGTTTGTAGGCTTTCCAATCGTGCGGCGCGACCTCCGCCGCCACGCCGATCCGGGCCAGTCCGCCGCCCACCACGATGGTTTCGTCCAGGGTCGCATACCGCCGGGTCCGGCCGCCAGCCGCGGCAACCACCGGATTGGCCGTGGGATCCCAATCGGGCCGCGAGGAGAACCAGACGACGGGCTTCTCGTCCCGCTCACGCGGCGGAGCGGACGGCTGGATCGCCCCGCTGTGTACAATCGAGTCCAACTTTTGCACGGTCGTGTAGTGCCACAGCAGCGACATCCGGTATTCCTTTCAAGGGTCGGAGGGGCAAGTCAGACCGCGTTAATTTTCGTGGCTCCCCCGGCCCGGTACAATGCCAGCGCCGCCGATTGCCGGTGGCCCCCGGCTCCCCAGGCGTCCTTCACCTTGAACTTGCCCGCGTGGAGACCCCATGTCGGATTGGTACGTCAGGCAGCACGACGAAGTTTTGGGCCCGTTCACCAGCGGAGAACTGCTGGCACTGGTCCGTTCCGGGCAAGTCACTCCCGACACGCCGCTGCAGAAGGGAGATTCCCAGTGGGTGCTGGCCGAGCAGGTGAACGGCCTGTTCGAAGCCATCGGCCAGCAAGCGGTCCGCTATCATTGCCCCTCCTGCGGCGAAGAGATTCACCGGCCGCCGACGCATTGCGAATACTGTGCCACCTACGTGGAACGGGCCATGCTGGAACGCTTGCCCTTGAAGCCGCGGGAAACAGTCAACCACCACGCCAGCGCGGCTGACCTGCCGCGACTTTCCCTGTGGCAACGGCTGGCCAAAGCGTGGGGCTGGTTCTGGGACACGTGAACCGCGCGGGAACCCGCTGGGGCGGCGGTTGGAAAGCGCGGAGCCAGTGGGTTATATTGGGACCCACGTTGCCGCGGCGTCCCGATTGAAGCGGCGCCCAATCAAACCGGCGTTCCGATTAAGGCGGCGGCCGTCTTGAGTCAGCGCCCCGTCGAGGCGACGTTGTCCCCTGAGTGCCAAGCCAAGTTGCTGGAGGTTGCTGCCGATGAAACGCCCCTTGCTGCTGCTCGCTGGCAGCCTGTTCCTGCTGGCCGCCGGAACGACGGCTGCCTGGTCCTGGCTCCGCGAACCGGTCCCCGGCCCCAAAATGACCGGGCAAGCCGCCAGCTACCTGGACCTGCTGGATGACGAGCAGCGAGCTGTGTCGTTGCTGCCCTACGAAACGCCGCAGCGGATCGACTGGCATTTTATCCCCAAGGATTCCCGCAAGGGCCTGCAGATCAAACAGATGAATCCCCAGCAGCGGCAAGCGGCGCTGGCTTTGCTGCGGAGCTGCCTGAGCGAGGTGGGCTATGACAAGGCGACCCGAATCATGGCTCTGGAAAGCCTCTTGTACGAGCTGGAAAAGGGACGGCAGGGCGGGCCCATCCGCGACCCCGAACGGTACTACTTCACGCTTTTCGGCCAGCCCTCGTCCAACAGCCGCTGGGGCCTGAGCATCGAAGGGCATCACCTGTCGTTGAACTTTGTGGTCGACAAGGACCAGGTCATTTCGTCCACGCCGACCTTTTTCGCCGCCAATCCGGCCCTGGTGCAGAATGAGGTGCCGGGAACCAGCGTCAAGAAAGGTACGCGGGTCCTGGCGCAGGAAGAGCTGCTGGCATTCGAACTGCTGAAATCGCTGACCGACCAGCAGCGGGCAAAGGCCGTGATCGCGGACAAAGCGCCGGCCGAAATCCGCGCGGCCGGCTCGCCGCAACCGCCGGCTGACGAGGGCGTGGGGCTGCAGGCCGACCAACTCGACGCGGAGCAAACGCAAACGCTGCTGTCCCTGATTCGGTCCTACGCCGGCAATTTGCCGGAGTCGATCGCTTCGGCCCGCCTGGCCGACATCGATCGGGCGGGTCTGGCCCAGGTCCGCTTTGCCTGGGCGGGAGCAGACAAGCCGGGCGTGGGGCACTACTACCGGATCCAAGGCCCGACGTTTCTGATCGAGTTCGTCAACACGCAGCCCGACGCCGCCGGGAACCCGGCCAACCATATTCACTGCGTCTGGCGCGACATGGCCGGCGATTTCGCCATCCCGGTGAAAGGGTAGGGCGGCGGTATTCCCGAGCGTTGGCCCGGACGTGTTCTTACATTTTACATTTTGCAGTTTGCAATTTGCAATCTGCGGTGGCCGGTTGCCACCTGAAAGACATGCAGGGCAGCGGCCACTCAGCGCCGAGAGTTGCGCAGGATGCCGATCAGCAGTAGCGTACTGCAAATTGCAAATTGCAAATTGGGAACCGACAACTCACATCACGATCTTCCGCCCGGTCCATGCTCGTGCCGGTTCGGGTCCCGGTCGTGATGCTGCTGATCCAGGTGCAAGTGCAATCCGGGTCGGGCCTCGAGCAACCGCAAGACGCCTTCGTCGGTTACTTGGGCGCCGTCCAGATACAGCGACTCCAGCGTCGTCAGTCCGTGCAGGTGCTCAAGTCCCCGATCGGTCACCGGCACGTCGATCAGGTGCAGAAACCGCAAGGCGGGCAAACGGGCGATCGTGGCCAGCGAGTCGTCGGTAAGCTGAGGACTGCCCAGGCGGAGCAGTTCCAGTCGCGGCAATTGTTCCAGGTTCCGCAGCCCCTCGTCGGTCAAATTGGCCTGCGGAAGATTCAGGTGGGTAAGCTGGGACAAGCCGCGCAGCGATTCCAGTCCCCGGTCGGTCACCTCGGCGCCGCGCAGCTTGAGGCGTTGCAGGCCTTCCAGTTCAGCCAGCGCCGCCAGCCCCGCGTCGCTGATCCGCCCCTCTTCGATCCGCAGTTCACGCAGGCCGGCCAGACCCCGCAGGGCATCCAGGTCCCGATCGGTGACCAGGCTGTCCACATGGATCGTATCGCTCTGCCCACGGACCACGTCGGCGACCTGCTGTTGCCACGACGCCTTGGCCGCGATCGGCTCCGGCGCCGGCACCTGCTGGTCCGTCGCGCATCCGGCCAGGCAGCACGTTGCAAAACTGCCGATCACCAGCAGGCCAATCCAATTCGTACCGCGCATCTGCGTACTCGTCTTGGTGTGATTCATATAGCCCGACGCATCAGCGAGGGATCTTTGTCGACTTGGTGAGCCTTCCGCGTAAGCTTCGGGCCGCTCACGCCCCGCGCCACGAACAGTGCGAGCAGCGCAGGACGTAACGCGACAGCCCCTGAGCGGCCGAGCGCAACTGCAGCACGCTGCCGCAGCGGGGGCAGTATTCCAACTGGCCGGCGGTTTGTCCGGACTCTTCGTCCCGCTGGCACGCGACGCACAATTCGACGTCGGGCAGCAATTCGATCCGCTCGGCCGGGATCAACCGGCCGCAGACAGAGCAGTTGCGGGTCATTTCCCACTCGTCCTGCCGGCTGCCATCGGCGGGCGCGATCTCGATTCCCCTCTGGCCGCAAAAGGAGCAGACCATCCGCGGGGCGGCCGAGCGGCTCAGTTCCAGGAGCAGTTCCGCTGCGGGGTCTTCCGCCCGCTTCAAGAAGCGCAGATCCTGCAGGCGGCGGCGCAATTCGTCCAGCCCGCCCAGTTCGAACCGCCCGCAGTGCGAGCAACGAAACTCCAGCCGCATACCGCTCACCGCCGCCTCCCCCGCTCGTATCGCACCATCATACCGCAGGCTCGGCGTGCGATCGACACGCGGCGGCAACGCCGTCATATCCGTTGGCGGTCCAGCAACTCTTGCAGCTCGCACATGGCGGCCAGGTCGATCTGCCGATCGTGCACGGCCAACTCCGCCCGCAGGTTGGCCAGCATCCGACTCAACCAGCGGCGATTGTCGGCCACGGGCAGCGAATTTGCCGAGCCCAGGCTGGGTCCGGAACCGGGATGACCGACGCCGCAGCGCCGGAGCGCCTCGCTGGCCGAGAGCACCTGCCCCCCATGGTAGGGATCGACGATCATCGAATCGCATCCCGCGTGAACTCGCACCAGAAAATGTCGAGGTGCGTTCAGTCCCTCGACCCGCAGGCCCACCCGCTCCGCGACCCCCTTGTAGACCAGCGCCAGTGTGACCGGCAGCCCTTGCCGACTTTCCAGCACCGCCGGCAGGAAGCAGTTCAGAGGTGAGTAGTAGTCGCGGGAATTCCCGTGAAAACCCGCCTCGTCAAACAGCACCGCATGCAGGTGAGCCAAACGAGCCCGCGGATGTTCGCTGCGGACCCGTCGGCAAACCAACCGGGCGTAGTGCCGCAGCACGGCGCGTACTCGAACTGGCCGAACATCGTCGAACGAGTGCATCGAGATGGCGGTGGCTGCGTCGATCAGTCCCTCCGTGGTATCCAGTCGAGCGAGCTGGTCAGCGAAGAAGTCAAAGGCGATGGGACTGCAGAATGTGGGCCTGATCATGTTGGCTCTCTACCCCGCCACAATGGTGGCTGCGACTGGACAATCGATCGGCTGACAACTTACAATGCTGAAAACTGGGAGGGCATGGCGTAAACTGCAGGGGCACGGTCTGGCCGACAGCCCGAATCAACATCCCGCGTTCCCTCAATCTGCCTTACGTCATTGGGTTAATCCTTATAACCTCAGATCGAAGCTTTCTTTCAGAATTTTTTCGTGTACGAACTGGCGCCTCCCGCAGCCTGGCAAACCGGCCTGGGCAGCGCCGTTATCCAACACCCGAAAGATGGGGAGTCCGAAGAATGATGCGTCATGCGTTGACCTGGGGACTGTTGGCTTGTTTCGCACTCCTGGCTTGCGGTCGGCTCTCGGCGGCCGAGATTCGAGGCACTTACCTGGAAACCCGGACCTGCCAGGTCTACACCGGACCCTGCTTCGCGAACGCCGAAGTGGGGCTGGCCGGCAAAGAAGCGATCATGGCCTGGCAGATCCAGCAGGGCGAACGCAACGGCATCGACCTGTCGGGCTTGAACGTGGTGGTCGTCGTGCGCTCGTCCCACACGTTGGCGTTCCGGGGACTGGCGGACGCTCAGGAATTGAAGTCGGTGGTGCTGCTGGATGAGCGAGCGACGGCCGATCAGCGAGACGCCTTGCTGGGGTTTGTCCGCGAGCATGCGGGCCCGGCAGGTCGCGAGGTGGTCGGGGTCAGCGTGGTCCCGATCCAGATGTCGCTGGACACGGCCGAGCTGCAGGGGAATCTGTCGGCTGGCAAAGTCGTGAAGCTCAGCACCCGCAAGGCACGGCCCAGCGACTGCATCTGTTCGAACGAGTCGGCCTACTACCCGCCGCTGGCGCGGGTGGAGAATTTCGCTCCCGGCGTGACCCTGGAAGGCAGCTTCACGGGCCGCGGCCTGGGCACTCGCTGGTCGACGCCCGACGCCCGCAGCGCGTATATGGCGACGTTTGCGTATTGAGATCGTAGCGGCGGATCGGAGGCGGTGGCCGCCGGGATGGAAGGATGCTAGCGGAAAGGGATTGCAAATTGCAAATTGCAAATTGCAATCTGACAACTGACAACTGACTGGAGTGCCCGCGGATGATGTTTCGCACGTTGACTTTGTCGTTGATCCTCGCCGGTTGGCTCGCGGTGTCGGTCCTGGGTGACGAGTATCAAGTCGAGGCGCTGCGGGAGCCTGCGCCGGCGGACGAGATATCGGCGGAGATCGCCGCCACGCTGGCTCCGACGGGCGCGCGGTTGCTCCGCGACTCGTCGCGCGAGGTGTGCGACATCTGGCTCTGCAAGACCTGGGAAGTCGCGAAGTTCGAGCCGGGGCGGGATCTGCTGTATCCGTTCCAGCCGGGCCAGTTGATCGGTGTCGTGCGTTACGCCCGCCGCGGCTCTGATTTTCGCGACCAGGACATCGGCAAAGGTGTGTACACGCTGCGATACGCTCAGCAGCCGGTCGATGGCGCTCACGTGGGCACGTCGATCACCCGCGATTTTCTGCTGTTGCTGCCGGCCGAATCGGACCAGGATCCGGCGCCGCCGGACTATCGGCAGTTGACCGAGAGCAGTGCGGAGGTGGCGGGGTCCTCGCATCCGGCTTTGCTGTCGCTGCAAAAGGTGGAGGGCGACGGCGGACCGTTGACGGTCCGCGTGGACGAGGAGAAGGAGTGGTGGATCGTGCGTCTGCAAGGCAAGGTTCAGAGCGGCCAGACGACGCGCGACTTGAAACTCGACCTGGTCGTGATCGGCCAGGCCGCCGAGTAGCGGGACGGGCGCTCTGGCCTGGCACCTACCACCGCGCACCGCCGCCGGGCGCTGGCGAGTGGCCCCCCGGTCGCTCGCCGCTTCGCTTTGAACCAGGCATTCCGCCGTTCCGACTGGCGCGGGCGGGATGCACTCGCTACGGGACTCGCACCCATGGTTGCCGCACGCTCCTGCCGTCGCTGGATGTGGACGCTGCCGCTGATTCTCGCGGCCGCGCAAGCTGCCGTACCCTTGGCGCTGGCCGCGGAGCAAAACGGCCCGGCGGCCGGGAAGGCGACGGCGACAGCGGGCGAGGCGCCGGAGTATGAGACGCTGACCGTGCCGGGGCGAATTGTCTGGATGGCCGAAGCGCTCCAGCGGCGATTCGGGATCCAGTCGGTGCCGGAAGCGCGCGAGCGGCTGATGGCGATCGAAACACCGGCTGGCCAGTTGCATCCGCTGGTCGACGACGTCCGCGGTCGCTCGTTCCGCCTGGATCCGCGGCTGCGGGTGCGGGGCAAGTTTCTGGTCCGGCGTTACGCTGGGTCGCCGATGGTGCAGGTGATCCGCACCTTTGAGATCACGGACCAGGGCCAGTTCGAACTCGATTACTGGTGCGATATCTGTTCGATCGCCATGTTCGAACTCAAGCCGTGCGACTGCTGCCAGGGACCGATCGAGCTGCGGCGGCAGCGCGTGTCGCCCGACGACGCGGCGGCTCCGCCCGTTGAGGCGGCTCCGGAAAATGGTACCCGTTAGTTGTATGGCGGCCGGCAACCCGTATAATCGGGACGCGCTGGAGGAGTGGGGTGCGGGTGCCCCGCCAGGATTCCGGCGGTTCCAGTCCACGCGGTTCTTTTCGTGTCGCCAGACTTGCAAGCTAGGGTGAATCACATGACGGAGTCCAGGAAGCATTCTGGCCCGGCGAGTGGTTTCAGCCGCCGAGCATTCCTCAAGGGATCCGGCGCTGTCGCCGCCGTCACGGCCTTGCACGGCCAACAGGCCGTGGCCGAGCAGAATCAGGAGGACACCACGCTTGTGCGTGGTGCCACAACCATCTCGCTGAACGTCAACGGCAAGTCGCACCAGGTGAAGGTCGAGCCACGCACGACGTTGCTCGAGGTGCTGCGCCACCAGTTGGACCTGACCGGGGCCAAGCCGGTGAGCATGGACGGCAGCAGCGGCGCCAGCACGGTCTGGGTCGCCGGCAAGACCGTGATGGCCTCGACCACCTTGGCGCTGACCTGCCGGGACAAGGAGATCCGCACGGTCGAGAGTCTGGGGGGAGCGAATCCGGACGCCGTACCACTGGCCTTCGTCAAGCACGACGCCGAACAATGCGGCTTCTGCACGCCGGGTTTCGTGGTCGCGGTGCGGGCCTTCCTGGACAAGAATCCGCAGGCCACCGAGGAGCAGATTCGGCAAGGGCTCAACGGCAACATCTGCCGCTGCGGAACCTACGCCAACATCATTCAGGCCGCCATTGATTTGGTGAAAGGAGGCGGGAATGGCTGAAGTAAAATACTCGTGGCCCAGCCGGGACGATTCGCGGGTGATCGGCCAGTCGGTCGATCGTCTGGACGGTCTGGCCAAGGCGACCGGCGCCGCCAAGTACACCTATGACATCAACCCGAAGAACCTGTTGATCGCCAAGGCGCTCGGCTGCCCGCACGCGCACTGCCGCATCAAGTCGATCGACACGTCGGCCGCCGAGAAGACTCGGGGCGTGGTGCATGTCGAGATCCTGAAAGAAGCCGGCAGCGAGATTGAATTCCAGGGCGAGCTGATCGCGGTGGTGGCCGCCGAGAGCGAAGGCGCGGCGATCGAGGGCCGCGCGGCGCTGAAGGTCCAGTACGACGTGCTCGACACGTTCACTTCCGACGAGGACCTGGCTGCCGCCGAACAGGCCGGCCGGACCAGCAAGGCCGGCGGCAAGGCGCAGACCGAACGCGAACCGGGCGACGATGACGACGAGGACGAGTTCATCGAGAAGGAAATCGACCGGCTGCTGAAGGAATCGGCGCACGTCGTGGAAGGGTATTACGGAGTCGACGCCATCACGCACTGCTGCCTGGAACCGCATGGTTCGACGGTCGAGTGGAAAGACGGCAAGCTGGAAGCCTGGCTCTCCACGCAGAACGTTTCCGGCACCGACGATGGGTTCGCCCGCGACCTGGAGCTGACGGCCGACGACGTGAACGTCTACTGCGAATACATCGGCGGCGGCTTCGGCAGCAAGTTCGCGCCCGACTACTGGGGCATCTCCGCCGCGCGGATCGCGCGGGCCACGGGCCGACCGGTCAAGTTCATGCTGGACCGCGACCAGGAGCTGAAGATCGCCGGCAACCGGCCTTCGGGCTACATCAAGGTCCGCATCGGCGCCGACGAAAACGGCGTGGTCAAGGTCTGGGACTCGGTCCATTGGGGCACGGCCGGTTTCACGGGTGGCGGCGTCAGCCACACCGTGATCCCGTACGTGCTGGTGCCGAAGAACTATCGGCGCAATGCCACCGCCATCAAGACCAACAACTCGCAGGCGCGGGCCTGGCGAGCGCCCAACCACCCGCAGGCCTGCGCCATGTCGCAGACCGCTTTCGACGACCTGGCCGCCAAGATGGGCAAGGACAGCTATGATGTGTTCCTGGCCAACCTCAAGGCGGGCAACGTCGACTCGCAGCAGCAGCCGGCCGTCTACATCGCCGAAATGGAAATCGGCGCGAAGCTGATCGACTGGAAGGCCAAGTGGCACCCGCATGGCAAGGGGCAGCCCCGCGGCTCGATCGTCGATGGGCTGGGCATGGCCCTGCACACCTGGGGCGGCGTGGCCAACGACTCCACTTGCCAGCTCAAGATCTATCCCGACGGCGGCGTGGAATCATTCTGCGGCACGCAGGATCTGGGGACCGGCACGCGGACCGTGTGCGCGATGGTGCTGGCCGAGACGTTCGGCCTGAAGGTGAACCAGGTCAAAGTCAACATCGGCAGTTCGAAGTTCCCCAACAGCGGCGCGTCGGGCGGCAGCACGACGGTCGGGGCGGTCACCGAATCGCATCGCCGCGCGTCGCAGGACGCCCTGGCCAAGATCTTCGACCTGGCCTCGCAGGAACTGCAGGCCGACGCCGGTTCGCTGGAAGCCGTCGACGGCATGATTCGCGTCAAGGGCAGCCCCAACCAGGCCATCACCTGGAAGAAGGCCTGCGCCCGCCTGGGCATGAAGCCGCTGGAAGTCTCGGCCAGCCACAAACGGGGCGACGCCAGCCCGCTGTCCAGTTCGGGCGTCGGCGGCATCCAGATGGCGCACGTCGAGGTGGACAAGGAGACGGGCGTCGTCAAGATCAAGAAGTTCGTGGCCGTGCAGGACCAGGGCCTGGTGATCAACCCCAAGACCTGCAAGAGCCAGATCTACGGGGCCGTGATCATGGGGATCGCGTTCGCCCTGCACGAGCAACGGATCAATGATCCTCAGACGGGTGCGTTCATCAACGCCGAGCTGGCCGACTACAAGTTGCCCCGCCTGGGCGACGTGGGGGAGATTGTGGTCGAGCTGTACGAGCCGGAAGATCAGCGCAGCCGAGGCGTGATCGGCAACGGCGAGCCGCCGGTGATCAGCCCCGGAGCGGCGATTTCCAATGCCGTCTGCAATGCGCTGGGTGTCCGGGTGCCCGTCCTCCCGCTCACACCCCAGCGGGTTCTGGAAGCCATTACCAAGCAAGCGTCGAGGGCCTGAGCGATGAAAGCGTTTGAATATGCCGAAGCCCGCACCGAGGCGGGCGTGCTGGAACTGCTGTCGGCCGAGCCGGGGAAGACCGAGCTGCTGGCCGGCGGCACCGACCTGATCGGGCTGATGAAGAAGATGATCGTCACGCCCGATCGCGTGGTCAATATCATGGAGATCCCGTCGCTCAAGGTAATCGAACCGACGGCCGAGGGCGGCCTGGTGATCGGAGCGGCGGTGACGCTGGACGACCTGCTGGAAAACGACTACGTGCGGGAGTATCCCGCGCTGGTGCAGGCGATCCGCGGCATCAACAGCATGCAGTTGCAGGCTCAAGGCACGCTGGGCGGCGAAGTCTGCCAGCGTCCCCGCTGCTGGTTCTTCCGCAACGGGCACGGCCTGCTGGCCGAGAACGGCACGCTGGCCGCCGAGGGTGACAGCCGCTACCACGCCGTTTTCGGCAACCAGGGACCGGCGAAGTTTGTCTCCAGCTCGCGGACCGCTCCCGCGCTGATCGCCCTGGGCGCCCACCTGCGGGTGCTGGGTCCGGCGGCCGAGGATGAATCGTTCCTGCCGCTGTCCGAGTTCTATCGGGCACCTCGGCAGGCGGGCCAGCGCGAACACGTGCTGGAACCACGACAGTGGGTCACGCACATCGTGCTGCCCCCACCCGGAGACCAGCATAACGCGACGTACGAAGTCCGCGACAGCGAGGGCCCCGCGTTCCCGCTGGCCGCCGCCGCCGCGCGGCTGGAACTGGCGGGCGGCGTGGTCCGCCAGGCCCAGATCGTGCTCGGCCAGGTCGCTCCCACGCCCTGGGTATCGCAGGTCGCCGCCGACGTGCTGCGGGGCCTGCCCGTGACTCCCGCCACCGCGGAAGCGGCTGGGCAGGCGGCGATCTCCGAAGCGACTCCGCTGCCAGGGAACCAGTACAAGGTTCAGTTGGCCAAAGTGGCCGTCAAGCGGGCTGTGCTCTTGGCAGCCGGTCTGGAAACAGGAGGGTTTTGAGATGCCATTCGAAAAGTACTACGACCAGACCGCGCCCGTCACCGAACCGGCGTGCATTCACCTCCGCAGCAAGTCGCTGTACGTGTCGGGCGAGCTGCGGAACTCGCAGGACCCGGGCGAGGCCGGCAACCATCACTGCTGGTGCAACATGACGCAGCACGTGCTGGGCCCCGACCAGCAGCACGTGACGCGAGCGATGTGCGTGCCGGGACGCAACTGCTACCGCGACACGCATTGATCGCCTGAGGATGGTCCCACCGGGAACAAGTCGAAGCCTCGCGGCGCGCCCGCGAGGCTTTCGGCTTTTCCGCCACTGGCGCCGCCGGACATCGCATGGCTTCCAAGGCAGTCTTGATCGCCTCCGTCGTGGCCCAGATTCTGGCCGCCGCGCTGGCCCTGCGTCTCAACCGGCGGTATCCGGCTCCCGCGGCCTGGTTGTTCATCTCCGGCGCCGCGCTGGTCATGGCCGTTCTGCACATGGCCACGCTGTACGACATCTGGCATACCGCCACGGTGCCGCAGGAACAGTTGCTGGTCTGGACCCGCTCGCTGGCCTCGCTGCTGATCTCGATCCTGCTGCTGGCGGGGATGGCGCTGATTGAACCTTTGTTTCGCCAGATTTCGCAAGCCCAGCGGATCCTGGAGCGGGAACGAGAGCAACTGGCGTCGCAGGTCCGCGAAACCGAGGACGAAATGCGGGTGGCGCGGAAGATCCAGCGGGATCTGCTGCCGCGAGCCGCGCCCGATCTGCCGGGATTCGACCTGGCGGGCGAGAGCCGGTCGGCCGTCTGGACCAGCGGAGACTACTTCGACTACGTGCCGTTTCCGTGCGGCGACCTGGGATTGATCGTGGCCGACGCCAGCGGGCACGGCACGGGGCCGGCCCTGCTGATGTCCTCCACTCGGGGCCTGATCCGCGCCTTGGCGCGGACGTACGGCGACGTGGGCGAATTGCTGACTCAGGCCAACCGCGCCGTGGCCGCCGACGTGCAGGACGGCCGCTTTGTGACCGCCTTTCTGGCCCGCCTCAATCCGGCGACCGGCGAGATTCGTTATGCCGGCGCGGGGCACGCCGGACTGCTGCTGCACGCCGACGGTTCGCGGCAGATCCTCGAACCGGACAGCCCGCCGCTGGGCGCCGCCAGCGATGCGGTGGTGACCGTTCGCCGACTGGACCCGCTCGTGCCCGGCGACGTCTTGATCCTGGTGACCGACGGGCTGCTCGAAACGCAGTCGGCGCGCGGCGAGCAGTTCGGCACGCAACGACTGCTGGACGTCGCCGACGCTCACCGGCAACAATCGGCCGCCGGAATCCTGCAAGCCATCTTCTCGGCCGCCCGCAAGTTCTCCGACGATGGGCCGCAACACGACGACATGACCGCCATCGTGCTCAAGGTCGAAAGCACATGATGGGGGCAGCCTCCTGATGCCTTGCCCCCGCACGCCTTGTCACCGGGGCAGGTCGGCCAGCAGCAACAGAGCCAGCAGCGCGGTGCGGCGAGGGATAGCTGCCAGTTGCACGAATTCGTGGCTGGCGTGAGCGCCGTCGCCGACGGCGCCCAGGCCGTCAAGCGTGGCGGTGTACTGGCTGGTATAGTTCCCGTCGGATCCGCCGCCGGCGGTCGCTTCCTCAAGTTCCATTCCCAACTGGCGGCCCAGTTCGCGGGCCTGCAGCCAGAGCCGTTCGTTGGCGGGTGTCTTGATCATGGGCGGCCGATCGATGGACCCTTCCACCTCGATGCGCACGTTGGGTGTCGTGGGCCGCAAGCTGCGAATCGCCTGTTCGACGCGCTGGCCTTCGTCGCTCGACAGGACGCGCACGTCGACTTGAGCGCTGCTTTCCGGAGCGATCACGTTCGCTCGCAGACCGCCGTCGATCACGCCCACGTTGACCGTGGTCCCCCGGTCGGGATCGTTCAGCGCGAACAGTTGCTGAATGACGTGCGACAGTTCCAGGATCGCGCTGGCGCCGGCCGCTGGATCCAGGCCGGCATGGGCCGCTCGGCCGCGAATCCGCACGGTGAAGTGGCCCACTCCCTTGCGGGCCGTTTTCAAACGGCCGGCGGGGCCGAGCGACGGTTCCAGGATGAACGCTCGGCGAGCGACCCGCGCAAGCTGGCCGATCCGGGGCAGCGATTCGTAGCTGCCGATCTCCTCGTCCGAGTTGACCAGGACGATGGGGGTGAGTGGCGGTTCGAGCCGCAAGTGGTGGAGCGTCCTCAGGGCGAACACGATCTGCACCAGGCCGCACTTCATGTCGTACACGCCGGGCCCCCGCATCAGACCCTCGCCGGTGACCAGCGGCATCTGGCGGAGCGTATCGTGCGGCCAGACCGTGTCGCAGTGTCCGATCAGCAACTGGTTGCCGCGGCCCCGCTGGCGAGCCAGCGGCCGGGCGACCAGGTAACCGCCCGTACTGCGTCCATGAACGTGGCGGACGCGGAATTCGCAGTCCCGCAGACCTTCGGTCAACAATTTGAGCACGGGACGCTGCGAGGCGGGATCGTCCGAAGGCGACTCGGCCAGCACCAGTTCGCCCAGCAGCCGTTCGATCTCCGGCTGCTGGCTCAGCACGTACTCTTGCACTCGCTCAACCTGCCGCTGTTCGATCACCGGTGCTTCCCCCTCTGGCAGCTCAGCGGCGAAAGTCCTTGGGAAACGGAAACGAGTACGTATCGCGGATCTCGGCGAACCGGCCCGGACTGATGTAGGCCAGCAGCGGCCGGCGGCGGACCAGGTCGCTGTCGTCCAATTCGCTGGTCCGCAACGCCTGCTCATCGACCTGTGCGGCGACGATATGGCCAATCACCAGGCTGTTGACGCCGAAGCCGTCGATAATTTGCTGCAGCACGCACTCCAGGAACAGGTAGCCGTCCTGGACGAACGAGCCGGCGACCTGCGTGGCCGGGAAGGTGGGCAAGGCGGCCAGGCTGGGTTTCACATCATCGTCGCAGCGCGGCGCGGCGGCCAGGCTGGAAATCACGATCTGGCTGGGCTGCGGGAACGTGACGGTAAACGCCTGCTCGCGGCGAGCGTTCTGGTAGGTGCCATGCCGGGGCGTGCAGACGAAGCCGAAGTAGTTCTCCCAGCCCAGCGGCGTGACCATGTGTTTGGGCGCGAAGTCATCCTGGCCATTCTCCTCGCGCGTCCCCACCAGCACCAGCGGCGCCACCGTGAAGAACCGATCCCAGATCGGCCGGCTCGTATCCAGCGGAATCAGGCGCGGGGGAGGGTGGGGCATTTTTGGGAGCAATGATGAGAAGGTCGGAAATTCCCAGCATCGAAACAGTCAATCAAATCGTCAACGCTTGCACACCTTTGGCGTACTGACAAGAATACTAACTGGTTGCCCGGCATTCGTACTCAGTAACGTGGGCCCAACTTACCTCCTTCAAGTGAACCATGGCCGGATGTTGACATCTTGCGTATCCAGTGCCAATATAAAGCCGCGTCTTTCCAACTCCACGAGCTTGATTATACACGGACTACCGCGAATTGGTGCGGGGTGACGCTCGTCGCACACAGAGTGTTGCAATTCAGCCGTTTACGACAGGTTGCCGACCAGTGTGTGGCCTCGTGCCTGCCAAGACTATCGGGGTACGCTCAATGTGGCATCAGTCATCGAGCGTTGTGAGACCTACTCCAAAGGCGATACGCCGCTATGCAAGTTTATGTTCCGGGTGACCAGGTCCGTGTTACTCGCGGAAAGTGGGAAAACACGACCGCGACCGTAATCGCCGCGTCCGGCGAGTTTGTGCATGTTGCGGGCGTTTTTGACGGGCCGAGCATTGAGTCCAAATCCATACACCAGAATTGGCTTGAGCGCGCCGGATCGCAAGAGGAAGTCGCCACCGCGTCAGTTGAGGCCTCCACATTTGGCCACCATCAGGTTGTAGCAATAACGAATGGAAAATACCGAGGCTTGAATGCAAAGGTCTTAGAAGACCTTGGGGGCCCCGAAGTTCGCTTGAGCATCGAAGACCTTGATCGTTGTCTCGACGACTGGGTTGATCGAGGTGCATTGCAACCAACTAACGCCCGTTGCCGCTGTCCAGTTGAGTGACCTGGCAAGGTCATTTCGATCGGTGGCGTGCCATTTCTGCCAAAGTGTTAGCGCACGGTGGCAATCGAATGCTGCCGCCCCCATTGCAGCTTTTCCGCGTGATTTATCTGCACTTCCCGTCGATGTTGAGCGGCTCGTTCGGATAGTCGCTGGTCCCAGTCCGTGCCGAAGATGGCTTGTCCGAAAGGCATCATTCGCAGCAGATTGTGTACGGGCAGCAGGACGGATTTCGTGGTGTCCTTGGCGCCGGCGATTGCTCCGCACGCCAGGAACTTGGAATGTTCCACTGTCGCCTCGGCCTGTTCGTGAAACCGTTCGGCACCATCCTGCCAATGATCGGCGTGCACCAGGTTGCCCAGCTTGCGCTGCAGCGGCACTCCGCTGCGATACTTGACGGTCGCCGGATGGTGCGCATGAAAGTGCACCGTCATCGCGTGCTCGCCAAAGTCATACTGAATCGAATGGCTGGTGTACGTCACGCGAGGCGCGCCGGGCATCATCTGCACTGGCACATACACTCTTTCGCCCGTCTTGGGATGGTTGGCGACCACGATGGAAGGTCCGCCGGGCAGAATCTGAGCCTGAAACGAGCGGTCGCCGGAATAATAGTAGCGGTGGACCAGAATCACGGGGGGAATGTCGACCTGAATCTGCCCGTTGCCGTCGCGTTGCAGCAAGACCGCGGGATTCCCCACGGGATCCACTCCCGGATCGAGGACTTCGATTTCCAGCGTCGGAGGCACATTCGCCGTCGGTCTTTTGGCCGCGTAGCCGCTGCTCACGGGAATCGCCACCGCCACGATCACCGCGGCCCATGTCGTCAGCCTGACTTGCATTTTCTGACCCTCCGGGCGTACTGCCAGTTCTCGATGCCGCATGGGCGTCGAACAACGATCACCAGCGGCGCGTGCGCCGAGCGACCCATGCGCGGGCATGTCTCTAACGGTAGAAGAACTCCAATTCCACCCGGTCCAGCAGATCAAAGTACTGCCGGATACGGTCGTCGTGTCCGGTCGTGCGCAAGAAGCGAGGTTCGCCGTTCTGCACCCAGAACTTGATCTCCGGCAGATCCACCAGTTCGGGCTTGCCCGATTGAATCGCGGCGGCCGTGGGCAGCTCGGCGAAATTGCCGTAGGCCCGCAGCCGGATGACAAACTGATTACGCTTGACATACAGCCGGGGCTGGTACCCTTGTTCGACCAGTTCCCGCTGGTGCTGATCCGCCCGCAAGCTGAGCACCCACTGCCCATTGTTGTGCATCTGCAAAGCGACGCGGGATATCGAACAAAAGTCAATATCCAGCTTGGGATCATACAGTTGGTAGACATGGATCAGGCGGGCGGAGCGGCTACTTTCTAACTGCGGGCTGGGACTCACCAGCAAGTTGGGCACTCGACGCAGCGAGCCATCCGGCAGTGATTCGTAGAAGTAGCGCGCGGGCGGCGGCACGGGCAGCTCCTCGATCGGCCCGCGATGGGACGTTGTGTCCAACGTCCGCGGTGCGTGCGTCTCATCCTTGGCGGGCCACTGCTGGCGAATCCCAGCCATCGCTTCAGGTGCGAGGATTGCTTCTGGCCCCCGATTCTCCAACACCTCCTCGGCCAGGGTGATCGCCTGCTCGGCGACAATCGTACTGCGTTTGACCAGCACGGCTGTCCGGCTGACGGCAGTGACGGACGCCGAGCGTGGCTGGTACTGGTAATCCTGGTCGGGAATCCCGCAGATGCATTCGGGCTTCGTGCAGCCGTGGTGAACCCAGTACTTGCCAGCGCTGGCCGTTCCCGACGGAACCAGAAACAGACTTCCGGCAAGCAGCCCGCTGGAGACGCTGCGGATCATTTTTGCACGTGGTTTCGACATCCGGCACCTTCGACAAATCAAGTGTGGGAGTTCGGCCGTGTTCATGCCTCACCGGTCCTGCGAGCCCGGCTGAAAGTGGCTGGCCCTGGACGACATCTGGGCGGCTGGCGTCTGCCTGAGTTGTTGCGGCTGGGAGGGGGTCACGACTTGGCCTTGCGCCGGTACCAGGACGCTGAACGGGGGAGCCTGATGGTGCGGGAACTGCGGACCTCCGCCGGCCGGCAATGGGGCATTGATCGAGGGTGGTGTTGGAAGGGCGTTGGGTTCCGGTTGTCCGGGTTGGCCGCCACCGGATGCTGGCGTCCAGCGACCGGGAGCGGCTGCCCCCGGCGCCACGGACGGCACGTTTCGACCACCAGGGTCCGAGAGCGGCCTGGGATCCGGTTGCCGGGGCATCACATCCTGTACTGGAAACTCTTCCACATAAGTGCCGCTCGGATGACCGTAGTTGCGGTGTGGCAGGAACGGCGCGCCCTCCTGGGACTTGGGAGGAGCGAACCGCTCTTGAGGATACAAGCGGTTGGGCTGGTATCCTTCCTGCAGCGTGCTGTCGCGATAATCCAGGCCCGCTCCGTTATATCCATTGGGATGCAACCGCGGGATCGTATACTGGGACCGGTACAGATCGGGACGCCGCAACGACTCCGGGATCCGCAGGAAGTGGTCGACCTGCGAACTGGCTTCGTCGTATACCCGATTCTGAATGAACGATTGGCGACCGCGGACGATGAACTCTCGGTTCGACAACTGCATCGGATCGACATCCGCCACGACCGGCGCCCACCGCAGGCCCATCAGGTCGAACAGCGTGGGAAAGATCGTGGCCTGGGCCATGACCAGGTTTTGTTGCAGCGAGGATTCCTGCGAGGGCAAAGGGCGAAACAGCACCCCGACCACTGGCACGTCCTCGAACAGCGGCACACCGCGCGAGGTGCGCGCCGCCTTAAGCGCCACCTGGTAGCGACTCACTTCGCGCAGTTCGAAATTGCTCAGTTGCACGTCGGTGTGTATAAAGTGCCGCTTGACTCGTCCCAGGTGCTTCTCGTCCGCCCGCACAGGCTCGCGAACATTGGTCGTGTACAGATAGTTGAAGTCAAACACGACGGCCTGGCCATCGGGTTGAATGACGGGGCGGATTTCGTAGCCCGTCCCGGTTTCGAACTTGTAGATCGCCGGGTCCGGAATCAGGTTTTCCAGGTTCGCGCCGAACTGGTTCTGGCTGCCGCTGTTCTGAGCCAGCAACCTCTCGGCCGTATCCGTGCTCAGCCCCGACAGGACGTTCCGTTCAGGGGGCAGGCCGTTCGTCGTACCTCGCGGGGGACTGGCCGTGCTGAAGGGCCCTTGCAAGCGAGCGGCCGCCAGAAAGGTGGGGTCGTTCGCCAGCGCACCGACGTCGTCGATCAGCGCCTTGGCACCGTTGACCGCCTCCACGAGCAGGATATCGCGCGCCGGCAGGTCAAACTCCATTGTGGCGCCGGGCAGCACCTTGGCGAACTGGCGGTTATTGGCCAGGATGCTGGTCGTTTCCGTCTGGCCGAACTGGACGTCCCAGTAGGTGCTGGCTTCGCGCACGAAGCGGAATGTGGGAAAATAAAACTGCGTGTTGAAATCGTCGTCCAGCGCCGTGGTGAGCCGCTTCAGATAGTTGTCGATGTTGGCAGTGTGTGCCCGCGTACCTTCCAGCAGTTCAATGTACTTCTCCTCGAGATCGTCGATCAGTTGGTCAAGGAACTTCTTATGGTCTAGTGGCCTCCGAGAGTTTGCGGCGTTTTTCCGTGCCAGATTCAATCGGACAGCCTGGTCCAGAAGTTCATCGAATGCCTTTTGTGTGGCCTGCACGGCCGCCTCGACCTTCTGAGTCCTCAACGGACCTCTAGTAAATCGCAACAGGCTGTCTCGAACTCGATACCAATCGGCAAGCACCTGCTCTCCAGAAATCTGCTCTTCGTCAATTCCCCTGGCGATTCGCCGAAGATCGTCCGTCAACTGCGTTACGTTACTCCGAACGACTACCAGGATGGACGATATCCTTTCCAAAGCTCGTAGCAGTTGACTGAGGTTGTCGATAGCTTTGACATCTTCTTCGGGACTCACGCGCTGTAGCAGCTCGACAACTTCCTTCAAATGTTCACTTTCTGGCGCTGACAGGTTGAAATTGTCATTGATCCAAGTGCTAGCCTCCGACGCTGTCGCCGACAATGTCGCCACCAGCGGCCTCATGAATGCCGCACCGTCTTTGACGATCACCCTTCCGTCGGGATCGATCTCGAATCTGTATATGAAGCTGGGATGTCCCAGGACAGAAGGTATCTGGACATCAACCTCAATATTCAAGTCACGTTTTATCGGATACTTATCCTCACCTGCGGCTAGAAGTGCCCGATTCAGCGCCTCGACAATCTCCTGGTCCATTTGATGCGTGCGTTCACCGAAACTCTGGTCATTCGAAGCTGCATACCTCGCCATTATGGCATCCGTCTCCGTCTTCAAAGCGTTGGACAGTTTTGGATCAACCTTTTGAAACTCCGTGGCCCACCGTTGAATCGTACGATCAACTCGTCGTCGCGAATGCTGTTCGAGCTTCATCCAGACTGCTCTTAGAGTGCCTTGTACTTCCTCCGCCGTTGCACCGTATCTGCGCAGGCGTTCGTCCACGACACCAGCTTCAGCCGTGACGACCGCAACCTGGTTCACAACTTTGACTTGAGCCTCCTGAATCGCTTCCTGTCGCCTGTCATAGAGCTCCCCTGCTTTTTCCTCTTTCGTCTTCGCGGCACGTAGTTCGTCCAGCCGGTTACCCAGCAGCTCTTCGATAATCGCTCGCTCGGTCACCCGCTGTTTGTATTCCAGTTCGGTGATCAGGCGGCTCTTGAGGATCTGGGCCAGGCGGATGAATTCGCGCTGCAGGGGGGTCATCGTGTCGTCGTGGCCGATCTCGCCGTTGAAGAAGGCCCGCAACGACTCGAAACGGGCGTTCTGCGCAAGCGGATAGAACGGCGGCGGTTCCTTGCAGCCGCTCTTCTCGTCGCCCTCGCAACCCGCCATCCCAGCCTCCAGGTTGCGGGCTTCCGCGGCCGGCAGCTCCGTGGCCATCATCTGGTCGAATTCGGCGAAGATCTCCTGCCGGGTGGAGTTCTTGGCCAGCGCCATCAGCGTCAAGGCCGACGAGAGGCTGGTGGTATCCATCGAATGGAGCGAGAGCAGTTTGTTTCCCGTTCGCAGGAACTCGGAGTCCAACGACCGCAGCTCCTCGACAAAGTCTTCGCCGAAGAACGCATACAGATACCGTTGATCGCGAGCATGCTGAGTTGATTCGGGGTACAGCGCACGAGCTTCCTCGGCCTTGCGCGCCGCCACCTGCACCACGGCGCGGCGGAGCATTTCGCCGCACTGCAGCGTCAGGAAGCGAGCCTGGTCGATATACCGCTGAATTCGATTGGCCACCACTTCCATCCGCTGTTCGCGCTCGCCGTTGATCTGCACCGTATGCACCGACACCCGGACCTGGCCCATCGGCGTGTCGATCTGGTCGATCATCGTGCGGATGATATTGATGCCCTTGAGCGGTCCGCGGAGGTGGATCAGCCCCTCGCCGATCACCGACACGGAGACCTGTTCCACGGGATCGTACGAGTCGGGCACACCGGGGGCGAAGGTATCGGGATCGGCCGCGGCGGCGGCCACTTCCTGGCGAAACTGGTCGGCCACGGCCGCCTGCTCCAGTGCCTCTTGCACCTGGGCCTGCTCGTTGGCCTGGGCCTCCTGGCCGCGAAGTTGCTGAACGGTGGATCGCAGCCGATCGACCTGTCCGCCCGTTCGGCGCACGAGTTCCTCGAGGCTGGCTACGTCGCGTTGTTGCTCGGGATCCGTCGTCCCTTGTCGCACCTGCCGGTTCAGGCTGCGGGCCGCTTCCGCAAACTGCTGCTCGGCGGCCTGCAGATCGCGCTCCGCGGCCCGCGTCTCCTCGGCCTTGCGGATCGCCTCGCGCTCCGCCGCCTGGCGAGCCCGCGTCCGCCGCTCCGCCTCCTGCCGCGCCCGGTCGGCCAGTTGCCGAGCCATATCGACGGCCTGGCGGTTGTACGACTTGACTTTCCGGTTGATGATCTGGGCCACGCGATGCGCGTCGCGATAGTAGTACAGTCGGGCGACGCGGGTTTCGACTTTGTCGTTGGGATTGAAGCCGCTGGTCGATTCGCGCGGTCCCGTGAACTCGTGGAACGGGACATAGGGGCCCGTCGTGTGCGAGATGCCCGGCGCGACGCTGGGAGTTTCCGACAGGCGGGTGCGGACCAGAGGGATGTCGTAAGAAGTTGCGCCTGGATCGTCGAGTTCCAGCGTGTTCCCAAACAGGTCGTTCAAGGACTTACCGCTAGCGGGACGGGGCGTGATCGAAACTACGAAGTTGCCATCATACTGATAGTCCTGAAAGACCAGTGTCACCGCATTGTCCGTCGCGTCATAGATCACATCTTGTGGCCCGTCGCCAGAAGCTGCATTGGTTCCGGGCCCCTTGATCACGTAAAAGGCTTTGTCCTTCGCAAGGGCGGAATTCAGCGGGTTCTCTCGATTGAAGTAGGTCGTAAGCTTGATGCGGCCCTCGGCAATCAAACGATTCTGCGGGGAGATATCGACGATCCGCGGCCCGTTCGTGCGTACGCGGACCAATACCGAGTTCGAGGCGAGAGTCTGTTGGTTGCCTTGAACAAGAACCGCCGAATAGCGAAAATCCCCGTCGGCTTCGACGGAAATCTCATCCGATTCCCATGTCCCTTCCGCAGATACTGCAAACCCTCGCTCGTTTGGCCGGGAAGGGCCCGGCAGTACCTCGCGCCGACTGGTGCCCACCTCTTGAAAGATCACTACGCGGGAGTCATTCTTCTCTTCAGTCGTTCCTAAATTTACTGTGCCAGACAGTTTGAAGGTTCTGGATTTGTGATTCAACAAGTAGGAATTGGCAACCGCATCTTTCGAGACCGTTTCGAAACCATTTGACGAACCTGGCTGCGAGACCCCTGTAATCGTGGGCGGATCGGCAATCAGTTTCTCTTCCATCACCGTAAAGTGCAACAACGACGCGGCTACACTATGACGCTCGCGGGCGACCGACAGGGGTAGTAGCGCGCCGGCAAACCGTCGCTCAAGCAAAGGCAACACCAGCTCCGTTTCCCAGATGCCGTCTGCCGGAACGCGTGGAGTGGTCGGCACGATCAGGTCTCCAACCTGCCTCCAATTGTCGTCGCTGCGCTTAAATAGGGCGAACCGCAGGTCGCCGAGATCGGAGTCGGGACGCATCGTGCCGCTGACGCGAAGGTACTGCCCATACGTCCGTACGCCCGTTGTGGAGGAAAGGTCCGGGTGCGTAACTGGATTTGCACTCGACCGGCTGTTGTTAAAAGCCCTCGCTACGACCGGGGGCGACGGTCCAGCCAACGGCAAGTGTACGGTAATCGTGTGGAATGCCGGCTCACTTGCGCCGTCTTTAGACAGCGTCAGCACGCGCTTCGGCCGGCCATTCCCTGGAATCGTAATTGGTATCGACGCCGCCGGTCCCCCTCGCCAGTCCTTTCCCTGATCGTCTTTGACGACTACCACGTCAGTATCGGCCGCCGGTTCGATGATCAAGCGGAACTCCTCCGTGTCCAGCCAAAGTTCCGACTCAGTTTCTCCCACGGACCAGTGCAGGGTTGGCGTCCCGAGTTTGGTTGTGACATCCACCAGCCGCGCTCGCTTCTCCTGTCCATTGGCCCAGTTGAACACCACACCGGGTTGGACAACCAGATGCGTAGCGGGTCGAACTGACAGATCCCGTTCGCGAGTAGTTGGTAGTAGCCCTTGTTCAAGTCCCCCTTCCACCGGCGGCAGGCGGCGCAGTTCCGCCTGGGCGAGCGCCGCCGGCAACTCGCGAGGTTCCTCCGGCTCGGATCCCCCGCTGCCGATCCGAAACAGGGCGAACGCGACCAGAAAGCAGACCACGCTCGCAAACAATCCGTGGCGGGCAAAATGGGTCATGAGCGTGAGCGTCCTTGTTCGACTTGAAAGGCGGCCCATCCAAGCGCGCAGCGACAGACACGCGAACGATGCGCCCGAACACCAATGGGGGTGTACGAACTTGTTCGGCATAACTGGCAAAGTCGGTACAACCCGACGAGTTGAGTTCGTGTTGGCGCGATTGGGGCGACTTTGCCGATTGCGCAAAGAATCTACACGGACCTGGCAAAGTGCGGTGAGTTGCGAACTCGGGTCGAGGCCCCGATGTATCGGCCATCAACCGCCGACCCAAGGTCCTAAGTGATTATGCACACACATCTTGAAGATCACGCCCCGGCAGCAGGCGGAGGCCAGGGCCGCGCCGTGTCGGGCTACCGTTCCTCGTGTCCGAGCGCCGCGATTCCAAACCCGAATCGGGCCGAGGCATCGCGGCGAATGTCGCAAACCTTGCCCGGCTGGCGCGCCAGAGCGGACGAGTGACCGGTCACATGCTTGACGACCACCCCGCGCTGAGGTTTACCGCTCGCACTGCGAGCGACCGGCAACTGCAGCGGCTCCAGCGAGATCGTGTGCCAGGGTCCGTCCGGCGCCTTGCGAACCAGAATCTGCAAGTACAGTGTCACGGGCACGGCGGGAGTCCCCGCCTTGAAGTGGACCGAGTACTCTCCATTATCCCGATAAGTGAACTGCATGTCTTCGTAAATCACCAGCCCCTCTTGATCGTACACCTCGCCGCCTGGTCCAAAGTCGCGCAGCGGCAGGTGGGCGGCCGAGAAAAACGTGATGGTCCGCTCGACATCCAGTTGTTTCAACTGTTCCGGCTTCCCCAGCTTGTCGGCCACACTCTTCTTCAGATCGTCGACGGCGGCAATTGCCCGCCGCACCTCGAGTTCCCGATCCAAACGAGCGGTCTCGGCGGCGTCTCCTTGCTCCTTTTGCGCCGCCTGCCGGGCCTCTTCTGCTTCGCGTGCGGCGGCGGCGGTTGCTTTGGCCGCCTCGTCAGCTCGGTGCAGGGCATGCCGGGCTTCCAGTGCCGCCTTGTGAGTTGCGGTGGTCTCCTGGGCCGTGGACGCCATTGCCGCGTCCACCGCACGAGCGGCGACTTCGAATCGCGCGGCCTCCTGCATCGCGAGGTTGGCAAGCGACTGCGTTTCGGCCCACGACTTGCTGGCAAATTCGACGCTCAAGTGGCCTGTCGAACCTTGCAACTTGTCACGAGCTTCCTGCATCAGCCGCAGAATCTCCTCCAGTTCCCGCAGTGCTTTTCCGCCCCGTTCGACCTGGTCTTGAGCGGACTCTTGTTGCTGGCGAGCGGACGTGGCACCAGCCACCGCTTCCGCTGACGCATGTTCCGCAGCCACCGCCGCTTGCGATGCCAATTCGCTCTGCCCTAGCGCGAGCAGCTTCTTGTCGCCTGCCACGGAGGCCCATCGCTCCGCGACCTTCGCGTGGAATTCCGCGACGGTCGCGCGGGCCTGGGCCATGGCCGCGTCTTCCAATCGAACGCTGCCAGCTCGCTGGCGTTCCGCGGCCGCGGCCGCACGCGCCAGTTCGAAGGAAGCGGTCGCCAGGTCCGCCTGCTCGATCGCCCGTGATTGGCTAGCCACGGCCGCCCTTGCGCGGTTGGCGGCCTCGATTGCATCCCTTTGCGCCTGGTCCGCTTCTGACGTCGCGGTGCGTGCCAGGCCCGCAATTCGATCGGCACTGTCTTGGGCGTGACGAAGCCGCAGCGCCAGCCGATCCCATGTTTCGCTCAGGTCCAGCGTCTTTTGGGAAATCCAACCAACAATCCGTTGGGCACTGGCTTGGGTCTGGCTATGAGCCCGATCGGCGGCAGACCTGGCGCGAGTCGCCTGATTCTGGGAGTCGGTCGCCAACTGCTCGACTTGTCGGGCGATATCGGCTACTTGTCCGGTAAGGCGGCTGACCTGGCCCGCTCGATCCAGTGCCGTCTGGTGATGAGCCGCTCCTTGATCGCGGGCCGACCGTACCGCGGCACGGGTTCGAACCGCGCCGTCCCGAATCGACTTGGCGGCGGCTTCAGCCGCCTGAACCTGGGCCTGCGTATTGGCGTTCTGAACCTCCGTCAAGCGGCCCTTGATCCTAATTTCGGCGGCCTGCAATTCTGCGCGTAGCGTCGTCAGACGCCCAGCCGCGTCGCGGGCCTCCCGCCAGGCCTGCGTGGACTCGGTCACCAACTGCTCGGCTCGCTGCACCGCGACATCAGCCGCCGCATACGATTCAGCCGCCCGCTTGTTGTTCGCGACAATCGCTTGTACGGCCGCGGCGGCCTGCGTCGCGTCGCGACGCGCTCGCGTCGCACCATCCCACAGTTCCGTGGTCGAAGTATCCTTGTCGGCATCCGCGACCGACTTCGCGGCCTGGTCCTTCGCGGCGTTCGCCTCGCTGAGCGAAGTGTGAATTCTCGTAATACCTCGTTCCAGCGCTTGCCGCACGTTGCGCGCACCGTCCAAGTCCCTGGCCGCCACCGAACGGGCGAGGTCCGCCTGGTTCGCGAAACGATCCACTTCCTGCTCGTCGAGTTCGGCTTGCTTGCGCAACTCCATGACGTCGTCGGCCAGTTTGCCAACTCGTTCACGTGACTGGCGTAATATCTCGTTCTGGCGAAGCTGATGCTCGACCACCGCGGCGGCAGCCTCTGCGCTGGACTTCCAGGTGACCGCGGTTTGCGCCTGCTGGTCCGTTTGAAAGGCAACCGGCCGCACCGACGACGTGGGCTCCTCATCCGGAACCCCGGACTCGATGCCATACGGATTGGAACTCCGTGGGATTGGACGCAGCGGCGACTGCAAGGGCGGAAGCAACTCTTCCAATTTGCCAGGCGGAGCAAGCGGCGGTCGAGGCGGCGACATACTGCCCGGTTCCACCGCACCCGTTCCCGACTGACCCGAGCGCGCCTGCGGACAAGCACACGCTGGTCCCGCCAGCTCCTGTTTGCAGACGTCCAGTCCGTCAATGTAATCAGTCGCCACCGCATACTGAAACAACACTTCGTCCGACGGTTCGCTTGTGATGGCGCAATCGCTTTCGGCCACGCTGCGCACCACCAGGCGATGTATCCCCGGCTCCGCCCACTTACGCAACGACAACTCGACGCAGCACCCGTTCGCCACGGCCTGGCACTGCACTGGCCGGCCGTCAATTTCGGCCAGCACGCGGGTGTCCGGAAGTACGTTGGCCAACTTCAAGACGATCTGCTCGTTCCTGGCCTGAAAGAACCGCCGCTGAACCAACGGAGTCGGTGGACAACCGGCTTGCGACGCGGCGATGATGCGCGGCGCCGTGGGAGGCACGATTTCGAATCGCAGCGCCGCCGAGATGCCACTCCAGCGTCCCCCTTGAACGTAGCGCGCCTGCAACAGATGCCTGCCGAGCGGCGGGCAGGGGAGGGAATAGCGAAATGTGAGGATGCTCAGGCCGCCGTCCAGACGGATTTCCCCCGGCCCCGCCAGATGCTTTCCGTTGTCGAGCGGGCTTCCGTCCAGCAGAAGCTGGAGGTACCCCAAGTCATTCGCATCCGCGCTTCCACCCACGATTTCGACAAGCGCGTTGAGCCGCTGATAGGGAATCGCAACCCACATCGCGGGCATGGATCCGGATACCAACTCAGCCGCTTCCTGCGGCACTCCTCCGCGAAAGCCACGCAGCCGCACCAGCGGCGCCGCCGGTTGTACCGGCTGTGACGATTGCAGTAGCTGGTCAGCAACGGAGGCACCGACGTCGATCGGAAACCCAGCAGATGGACAGCCGCTGTTGTGGCCTGCCAAGGGATGCGGAAACGCCAACCACGACAACAGGATGAGGTGGCCCAGAGCATGCATGTCTTCACTCGCTTCGGATCGAGCCTTCGTGGAAAGCGCGCGCGGTCACGCGCCTGCTACGACGACTATAGGTCACCGATTGCGAGTGGCAACTAGGAGGGGGGACAGGCTGTCTTGCCCATCACCACCAAAGACTGACCGGCCGGAGGCCCATCACCACCATGAGAGCGACAACGCTCTCGCTCAGATCAGCTCCGGCAGCGGCTCGTTGCCCGGATCGACCGGGTAGCGGGGGGTGCCGGCGCCGTCGAAGACGCGGTCGCGGTGAGCGTCCAGGCCCAGGTTGTGGTACAGCGTGGCGAAAATTTCCTGGAACTTCACCGGCCGCTTTACCGGATGCTCGGCATTCTTGTTCGTCTCGCCAATCACCTGCCCGGTCCGCATCCCGCCACCCGCCAGCACCGCAGCATTGACCGTCGGCCAGTGGTCCCGGCTATTGTTCTGGTTGATCTTCGGCGTGCGGCCAAACTCGCCCCACATCACCACCGACACGTCGCGGTCCAACCCCCGCTCGTGCAGATCCGTGACCAGCGCCGACAAGCCCTGGTCCAGCAGCGGGAACTCCTCGCGGGACATCGGGAAATTCATCCCGTCGCCGCCGTGCCAGTCCCAGCGGCCGTAGTTGAGCGCCACGTAACGAGCACCCGCCTCGACCAGCCGCCGAGCGATACAGAAGTTCTCGATCATCCGCGGCGCGCCGTCCCGCTGGAACCGCTCGTCGCTCTTGCCGTACCGCTCCAGGATCCGCGGGTCCTCCTTGGACAGGTCCAGCGCGTCGCCCAGCTTCGAATCGGTCAGGATCCCCAGCGCCTGCTCCAGATACGCATCCACCTCGTGCATTTTCGCCAGCGTGTCCACCTGGCGGCGGTAGCGGTCCAGCGAATCGCGGAGCCGAGCCCGGTCCTGCAACTGCCGCAGCGAGATGCCCTGCAACACCATGTTGTCGGCCTTCTCCCGCGCCTTGCGGCCGACCAGGTTGAACGGATTGTGACCCGGATCCAGGAAGCCCGCCTCGCCCGGTTCGCCCCAGGTGCGGTTGCCCGTCTGGTACATCATCGCCAAGTTCGCCGGCACCGCGTCGTTGGCTGGGCCCGCCAGTCGCGAGACCCACGCCCCGGCACTCGGCCAGCCGCCGCTCGGACCCCGGTCATCCACCCGGCGGCCCGTCATGCACTGATAGCCATCGTGCCGCCCGTCGGAATCGCTGATCGTGCGAATGATGGCGAACTTGTCCATCATCGATGCGATCCGCGGAAACAACTCACAGATTTGAATCCCCGGCACGCTCGTGCTGATCGGATCAAACTCGCCGCGAATCTCCACCGGAGCGTTCGGCTTGAGGTCCCACATGTCGATGTGCGACGGCCCGCCCGGCAAATAGATATTGATGATCGCCTTGTGCGAACGGCCCGTACCGGCCGCCGCCTCCAGCTCCAACAGGCTCGGCAACGACATCCCGCCCAGTACCGCTCCGCCAATCTTCAAGAAACCGCGCCGCGACCAGCCATCACAAAACCCGGACTTGCGGTCCACCCGATCCAGAATCGTCAGCATGCGTCTTCTCCCCGCGGCGCGGTGCAATCTGGCTGGCCCCCACCGATGGCGGGCCGGCCCGGACCTAACGTTATCTCGGCGATTATAGCCGTTCTCCCCCAACAATTTCTACCCCGACCGGGCTCACCCGCGGGAACGCGAATGGCCGCGGGAAGTCTCCTACTTCCGGACGACGAACCCGTCGCCTTGCCCCCAGACCAGCTCATAGATCTCCCGAATCGCGTCGGCCGTCTCCCGCAGCCAGTACGCCCCCAGCGGCGTGAAGACGTACAGTTCGTCGTCCTGGTGTCCGAGGTTGTCCTGAGCGCCATGCTGGACCATCGCCGCGCCGATCCCGTTGTTGAGAAACTCCTGGATTTCCGGAAAGCGATGCGTGTACACGTGGCGAATCCCGCGCAGCATGCCGTCGTGGACAACTTTCTCGTCGGTGCTCATGTCGATCAGGCCGTACAGGTCGTAATCCCCGTGAATGTAGGCCATGTGCTTCTGCTTGAAATCCTGCCACTCCTGCACCGATAGCCGGAAGTCGCGCGACGGCCGCTCCTGTTCGCTGACCATCAGGCAACCATAGTATTCGCTGGTCAAGTACGTATCGACCGCGAAGAAGCCTCGCATCCCGCCGCTGCTTCCCCGCCGCCAGAAGACCTTCTGCTCGATCTCCGCCGGAGTCTTGTCCTTGAGAAACCCCTTCCAGGCGTCGCGCGCCGACTGCCGCTTGCTCTCCTGTAGAAACGCCCCGTCGCCGGTCAGCGTGGGATCGACCACCAGGCCGGCCGAATAAACCTGGTGCCCGGCGGCGAACGTGTGGGCATCGGCCGTCTTCGGCTTGCAGTCGATCGGCTTGGGGGCGAACCCCTTGCGCCCCACGTAGGCCAGCGACTGCTGGTTGGTGGCCCGCACGATGATGATGTGGTCGAAGGCCGCGGCCGCCGCGCGAAACACGGCGATGTCCTGCCGGCGGATGGACAGCGTCTCGCGAAAGTCCAGCGGCTTGAGCCGCGAGGCGGCCAGCCGCTCCAGGTACGGCCGCCGATCCTCCTCGCGCCGCCGGGCACGTCGCTCCTCACCAGCCTGTCGCGGATCGTACTTCATGGCCAACCCTCCGGTGAAAGTTCCATGGTTCCGCAGCGCTTGCCGCATCCCGCCGCGGCCGCTAGCGGATGAACTGGTCGACGAAATTCTCTCCCAGGCCGACGCGCGCGAAATGCTGGCGGCACATCTGGATCTTGGTGTGCACGTCGTCGTGTCCGATCGGACGGTCCTGCGAATCATAATAGACCAGGGCCCCGCAGACGTGAAACAGCGTGATCATCTGCTCCACGTCGTCGTCGACGACCAGCGTGTGGATTTCCCCCGGCGGCTCGAACACATACATCCCCGCACGGGCCTCCCAGTCGTGCTCCAGGTACCTCCAGCGGCCCTCGATCACGTACCCGTGCACCGGCGCCGGGTGGCGATGCCGGCTGAGCACCCCGCTGCGCCGCACCTTGAGCAGATTCACCCACTCGCCCTGCACCGTGTTCAACAGCAGCGGCCGAAACCAGACGTTCTCCGCCTGCGGCACCCACAGCCGCTCGTCGTCCGGCACCGCCGCGATCGCCATCTCCGCCACCAGATGCCCGGTCGCCAGGTGATTGTTCATGAGGAATGCTCCGTCGTGTCTGGGTTCGCTGGAGGCGTAAGCGGGAAGCCGCCGCCGGCCGCTGCTCCCTCGCTGACGCGTCGGGCTACATGGGGGCCACGGTTGTCGTGGAACGTGGCGACGCCTACCTGGTACCAGCTTAGGCGCTACGTTCGCGGTGCGAAAGACGACTATTCGCGCGCTACGATCGCGGTGCGAAAGGCGACCACCGGGCGGCAGTCTTCACGGGCAGTACCCGCAGGGAGTGGCCTTTGCAGAATGCGCGTTCGAGCTGCCTTTCAACAAATCGAATAGCCGCCATCGACCGGCAGCACCACGCCAGTAATGAACCGCGCGGCGTCGCAGCAGAGAAACAGCACGGCGCCGGCCACGTCGTCAGGCCGCCCCCAACGGCCCAGCGGCGTACGGCGGATGATCTCGTCGCGCCGAGCGGCGTCGTCGACCAGCGGCCGAGTCAGCGGGGTCTCGATCCAGCCCGGCGCCACCGCGTTCACTCGCACGCCCTCCCGGGCCCAGGCAATCGCCAGCGAACGGGTCAGTTGCACGATGCCTCCCTTGCTCGCGCTGTACGCCGGCACGTGGCCGCTGCCGAAAATGCTCAGCATCGAGGCGGTGTTGACGATACAGCCGCGGCTGGCGACCAGGTGCGGGCGAAATGCCGAGCAGGCGCGCATGGTGCCATTCAGGTTCACATCCACCACGCGAGCGAACACAGCGGGATCGTGTTCGCGGCCCTCACGCTCGATCGTCCCCGCGCAATTAACCAGGATCTGCAACTCGGCCACACTCTCGGCCAGCCCGCGCACCGCTTCAGGATCGCCCACATCCAGCTCCACGGCCTCGAACGGGCGGCCTTCGGCAACGACCGACTGCGACTCGTGGAATCGCCGCACTTCGTCCCGAGTATGCCCGGTCACCAGCACTCGGCATCCGGCCCTTTGCAACGCGCCGGCCACCGCTTGCCCGATGCCGCTGGTGCCGCCCGTCACAATCGCCTGGCGGTCGGTAAACTCGCCGCTCGTGCCGCTGGCCATTCGAGTTCCTTCGGGATTCCAATCGTGGAGCCTGTCAGCTCGAAGTCTCGATCCGCAGTTGCGGCGAACTGGCGCGCAACCGAGCCAGACTCGCTTCGCTCACTGCACAGCGCCGGCCCAGCCGCAGGACTTCAAGTTGTCGGAACTGCTGCACCAACGGGACAACTTGATCGTTCATCGCTGGACCTTCCAGCTCCAGCTCGGTAACCCGCTGCAGGAACCTCAGACCAGTCCAGCGCAGTACCGGCCGGCTCCACGCCGGCCCCAGCGGTTCGTCCGACACGCGGACGACAGATGTGGTCGTTCACAATAATAGCAGTACGACGCCCTGCCGCTGGACCATGGACGGCGAAAGGCTGCTCAGCGTCGCTAAGGCTGTCTGTTCTCGTTGGTACTCCAACCACGCGCTTCCCGTCCCACCGGCCGCCACACCGCTCGTGATCATCATCACCACCAGACTGCGCAGACTGAAGCGAGTGCAGCGGCGGAGCAGCGATCGTCGGGCCATGCGAATCTCTCCCTGGGATGGCAGTTGAAATGTAACATTGCGTAGCATAGCCGTCGATCGGTCTCGACAGCGTATCCAGTTTGTAACAATCGCTCCGGCGAATGCCGGAGAAGACCCGATTGAGGACAATCGGGCTACTCTGTGTAGAGCGATTGTCCCCAATCGCTCCGGCGAATGCCGGAGAAGACCCGATTGAGGACAATCGGGCTACAATGAGCCCGTCTTGCCGGCTCGCGGGGTCGCGGTTACCGTAGGAGGGGGATTCCAGCCTTGACGCAGCCGCCTGCCCGCCGGCAGCCGACGTTCTGCCCCGCCCGCCAAGCCTTGAGGTTGATCATGCCGCAGCGAGCTACCATTCTCCGCCTGGCCATGCTGTGCTTCTGCCTGGGCCTGCTGTGCACCATGCCCGCAGCCGCGGCACCGCTGGAATGGCCCCAGTTCCGCGGCCCAGACGGCCAGGGACACTCGGACGCGACCGGTTTGCCTGGCAAGTGGAGCGAAACCGAGAACGTGGTCTGGAAGACGCCAGTTCCCGGACGCGGCTGGTCTTCGCCCGTGATCGGCGGCGAGCAGATCTGGATGACCACGGCAATCACCACCTCGGCCAGCGACGAACAGAAGCAGCGTTCGTTCGCCGGCCGCCGCGACGCGAACCTGCTGGACCTGGCGGCCAGCGTCAACTTGCGAGCCATCTGCGTCCACCGCGAATCCGGAAAACTGCTGCACGACGTCGAGCTGTTTCAAGTGGACGCGCCGGAGCCGATTCACGCATTGAACAGCTACGCATCACCCACGCCCGTACTGGAAGCCGGCCGGCTGTATTGCCACTTCGGTTCGTACGGCATTGCATGCGTGGACACTTCCAGCGGCCAGGTCTTGTGGCGGAACCAGCAGCTTAAGGTGAACCACCAGAACGGCCCCGGCGCCTCGCCCGCGGTCTGGCAGGACCTGCTGATTGCCCATTTCGACGGCATCGATCAGCAGTTCGTGGTCGCCCTGGACAAGCATTCGGGGCAGGAGGTCTGGCGGACCCGGCGGTCGGGCGAAATGCATCCGCAGCCAGAATATCAGAAAGCCTACTGCACTCCGCAGGTGCTCGAACTGGCCGGCCGCTGGCAGTTGCTCTCGCCGGCCGCCGACTGGCTCTACTCGTACGACCCAGCCACCGGGCGCGAACTGTGGCGAGCCAGCTATGGCAAATTGGGGTTTTCCACGGTCCCTCGCCCGCTGGTCGGGCACGGTCTGGTATACGTTTGCACCAGCTTTGTGCAATCGCGGCTGCTGGCGGTCCGTTACGACGGGCAGGGCGACGTCACGGCCACGCACGTGGCGTGGTTCAACGACCGGCAGGTGCCGAAGATGCCGTCGCTGCTGCTGGTGGGCGACGAGCTGTACATGTTCAGCGACAACGGCATCGTGACCTGCCTGGATGCCAAGACGGGCGAGGAGGTGTGGCGGGATCGACTGGCGGGTAACTTCTCGGCGTCGCCCCTGTACGCCGAGGGTCGGATCTACATTTCGAACCGCGAGGGTTCGACCTACGTCCTGAAGCCCGGCCGACAGTTCGAACTGCTCGCCGAAAATTCGCTCGACGGCCAACTAATGGCTTCGCCCGCCGCCATTGACGGCGCGTTGTTCTACCGCAGCGATACGCACCTGTACCGACTTGGCACGCCAGCCTCCCCGCCGACCCCGGCAGCTCCCAGCCGTTGACCGGCAGTTGTTCTGCTTGCACGACGGCGACCCAACCCGCTACACTGCGGGGGTCCGTGGACGGTGCCGCACGACGGCCCAGCCGCTCGGGACCACCTCGTCCGGCAGTTCTGGCCAGATTTCGTGAAACATTCAAGCGCTCCGGGCGTACTGGTGCTGCGTAGGACACCTTGCCGCCGAGGAGAATCGTCGCATGAGCAGGCCGTATTCAGATCCGGGTTTGGTCGTTCCCAGTTGGCTCATCAGCCTGGTTGTCCACCTGGCGGGGCTGCTGGTGCTGGCCTTGCTGACTTTGCCCGCCGAAGACCGCAATCTGCTGGCGGTCTATGTGGGCGAGCAGCTCGAGCAGCGCGAGGAGGCGCTGGTGACGATCGAAACCGTTGATACGCTGGTCGAGGACCTGCCACAGGAGCCGGCCGCACAGCGGTTTGAGGCGATCGGCGGGTCGAGCGACGGGGCCAGCCAACTGGCCGCCGCGACGCCGATCGAGCTGGTCAGTTACGGCGTTTCGGGGACGGGACGCGGTGAAGAGACATCGCTGGTTCCCACCGGGTCGGTGCTGCTGACAGTGGTCGCGCCGCGCCGTGGACGTCAGAGTGCACCGCGGACCGCCACGGCAGTGGGCGGGGAGTCGCCGGGTGCATCGCTGGCAAATTCGTCGTCGCCCGCGGACCAGATCGTCCACAACTTCATCTTGTACGACATTGGGCAACTGGGCGGCGAAGCGGGCCAGCGGGCGCGAGCCGATTTTGAAGCGCTGGGGTCGGACGCCATCGAGTCGCTGGTGCGAGGCTTGAATGCCTCGGCTTACATCTCGGCCAGTTGCCCGGTGATCGTGCTGGAGAGCAAGCTGCGCTCCACGCTGCGCGAAGCCAACGATCCGGCCAAATACCGCTTTGCCTTGCAGCACGTGGGGCGAGGCGTGGTGCCCCAAGCACCTTACGCCGGCCGCCTGGCCAGCCTGCGTCAGCAGTTGGCGATCGAGAGCGGCAT
>JAGFJK010000303.1 GCA_024102795.1 Pirellulaceae bacterium | reverse complement strand
CAGCCCGCTGTTTCTCACTTGGCGAGCGGCGGGCGTCAGCCCGCTGTTTCTCACTTGGCGAGCGGCGGGCGTCAGCCCGCTGTTTCTCACTTGGCGAGCGGCGGGCGTCAGCCCGCTGTTTCTCGCTGTAGCGGGAAGCCGAACGATCCGCCAGGCAAGCCGGTGGGATTCGACACACGTTGGCTGCACTTGCCGGGATTGAGCCAGAGTCGCCTTTCGCTCCGCGAAAGTAGCGTCGCAGCTCAAACCAGTCCTGCGGTCAGAGACCACTCGCGGAATGCGCTACTTTCGCGGAGCGAAAGGCGACAAAACGCTACTTTCGCGGAGCGAAAGGCGACTATGAAAATGAAAACGGCCGGGTTCATGAACCCGGCCGCTCGTGAATCATGTCGGCAACCGCCCAGCGGTTCGAAATAGTCGAACCGGCCGCCGGCTACTCCGCGGGAGCGGTGCCCGGCACCTTGCCCGCCTTGATCAGCTCGCCGAACACCGCGCCGCCGGTCGACTTCATCTTCTCGACCTTCTCAAAGGCCTCCTTCAGCTCCTTGTCGACCACGTCCGGCTCCTCGTTGACCCGCGCGGTCTTGTAGTTGTCCTTGTCCAGCAGGTCGCTCAGCGCCATGCCGTAGTCGTTGCGGTTCTTCTTCGACGTGCCGTAGTGGCACACGTTGCACTTGGCTTCCTTGACCGATTCCTCCAGCGCCGCGTTCCCCTTGCCCTCGACATAGTGCTTCTTGAAGAACTTGTCGAAGACCGGCAGGGCCAGCGCGGGCCGAGCGGACAGGCCCAAGACGAACAGCACCAGAATGGCGAACAGTCCCAGCTTTTTCATCGGTTACCTCCCAGGGGAAATTGATGTTGCCAGATATGGCAAGTGGTGTGAGCCCTGACCGCGTCCGACGCTTCCAGGGCCGCTCAGGTGGGGCGATTTCTCACTTCCAGTAAACCCGGTCCGGCCAAGCCTGTCAAGGCGCACAACCACTTCGGGGTTAAGTACTGCTCCACAGGTGGTTGTCTTGAACCGGAGAACGCCCTGATTTCTTTGCTCCCGCCAGCGGCATCGTTTACAGTGAAACCATCGCTGGGATAGGCGACTATCAGCGATCACGGGGGCGTGAGCACATCCTGACCACGAGGAACTCGGCATGCCGCACGCGCATCCCCGTCGAGCGTTCGTTTTTCTTGCCAGCCCGTTTCGATCCCAGAAAGCCCCGACCGGTATCCGACTCGCAGCGCTCGCCCTGGTCGCCACGCTGTTCCCGCTGCTGGCGACAAGTCCCCTGCCTGCCAGCCCGGCCCTGGGTCCCGGTTCGGCAACCTTGGCGGTGTCGCTGGACCAGGGTGCCACCTGGCGGCAAGTTCCGCTGGACTGGACACCGCCGGATTCGTGCCTGCTCCGTTCGTCGCCATTGGGCGCCCGGCAGTTGCTGCTGGGAACCGCTCATCTGACGCTGGACGCCGACACGCAGATCCATCTGGAGGCGGCGGCGCGACGCGTGAACCTGCTGGGCGGGCGGATTCATTTGAGGGCGGCCGGCGACGAGACCTGGCAAGTGCTGGTGGCGGGCCGGCCGTTTCTGCTGACGGCGCCCGGCGAGGCGCAGTGGCAGGCCGCTCCGGGTTCCGTGCAGGCGCACGTCGCCCAAGGCAGCGTCCAGGTTCGGCCCGAGACGGGCGCACCAATCGACATTCCCGCGGCCACTCGCTGGCAGGCGGCGGCGGG
>JAGFJK010000302.1 GCA_024102795.1 Pirellulaceae bacterium | reverse complement strand
CCGACGACGAGCAGCGGCGGCGCACGCTGTACGTTTTCGCACAGCGCAGCCTGCTGCCTCCCCTGCTGACGACCTTTGACCTGGCCGACAGCACGTTGCCCTGCGGCCAGCGCGACGTGACGACCGTGGCGCCGCAGGCCCTGGCATTGCTGAACAACGACTTCAGTCATCAGCAGAGCCGGTCGCTGGCCGAGCGGGTCGCAAGGTCCGCGGGCCCCGATCCCCAGGACCAGATCACGTGGACCTGGCGGCTGGCGCTGGGCCGCCTGCCCGACGCCGCTGAACGGACGCTGGCCGCGGCCCACTTGGGCCATCAGGCCGCCCGCTTCGCCGGCGGAGCATCGTCCGACGAAGCTCCGCGGCGGGCGCTGGAATCCTTATGTCACGTGCTGCTGTGCAGCAACGAGTTCCTTTATCTGGACTGATCCCGCGATGAACGGACGGCGACTGTATCCGTGCGGCGCGACGCGCCGCGAGTTTGTCTGGGAGATGGGGGGCGGGTTTGCCGGATTGGCGCTGGCCAGCTTGCTGCAAGCGGACGGGTTCTTCGGCCGCCACGCTCGCGCGGCCGAAGTTGCCGCCAGCCAGGGGCCGCTGGCACCCAGAGCGCCTCACTTTGCCGCTCCGGCACGGGCCTGCATCTTCCTGATGATGAACGGCGCGCCGAGCCAGGTGGATACGTTCGACTACAAACCCTCGCTGGAGAAGTATGCCGGTCAGCCGCTGCCCGCGGGCAAGAACTTTATCAATTCGGGCGGCCGCAAATTGGGCTACCTGACGCCGGCCTGGCGCAAGTTCCGACCGGGCGGCCAAAGTGGACTGATGATCTCGGACTACTTCCCGCGCGTCCGCGAACATGCCGACAAGCTGGCCGTCATCCACTCGTGCCACACCGATAGCCATGCCCACGGGTCGGCACTGGTGGCGATGAACACCGGCAAGACGTTCATCGGCCGGCCGTCGCTGGGCGCCTGGTGCGTGTACGGCCTGGGAACCGAGAACCAAAGTCTGCCCGGCTACGTGGTGATCCTGGACAAGCGGGGCGGACCGATCAGCGGCCAGCCGAACTGGTCCAGCGGTTTCATGCCGGGCAGCTTTCAGGGCACACTGTTCCGCCCGGCGGGCGACCCGATCCTCGACCTGCGCGGACCGGCGCACGTGACCCGCGACGTGCAGCGAGCGCAACTGGATCTGCTGGGGGAACTCAACCAGCGGCACCTGGCCGCTCGTCCGGGCGGTGACGAACTGGCAGCCCGGATCGCCAGCTACGAACTGGCCTTCCGCATGCAGTCCGAGGCGCCGGAGGCGGTGGACCTGTCGCGCGAGACGAGCCAGACGCTGGCCATGTACGGCGTGGGCCAGCAGCCGACCGACGAGTTTGGCCGCAACTGCCTGGTCGCTCGCCGGCTGGTCGAACGCGGAGTGCGTTTCGTGCAGTTGTATTCCGGCGGCGGGCACCTGGAGGAAACCTGGGACGCTCACGAAAGTATCGAGAAGAACCACGGACAGCACGCCGCGGAAGTCGATCAGCCGATCGCGGCGCTATTGACTGACCTGCAGCAGCGCGGGTTGCTCGATTCAACGCTGGTCGTGTGGGGCGGCGAGTTTGGCCGGTTGCCGCTGAGCGAAGGGCAGAACGCTCCCGGCCGCAACCACAACCCCTACGGTTTTTCGATGTGGCTGGCCGGTGGCGGAGTGCGGGGAGGACTGCGGCACGGCGAGACCGACGAATTCGGCTTCGAGGCGGTCGTCAATCGCACGCACCTGCACGACATCCACGCCACGATCCTGCACCTGCTGGGTTTGGACCACGAACGACTGACGTATTTCCACCAGGGACGCGACGAGAGCCTGACGGACGTGGGCGGCCGCGTGGTACAAGCCGTCGTGGGAAATTCGTAATCGCTTTTCAAAACGACAACGGTAAAATCATGACACTGAAGGAAAAGGCCGTTTCTGTGATCCGCTCGCTCGACGACGACGCGACGATCGACGAAATGATTGATCGACTTTATCTGCTCCGCAAGGTCGAGCTTGGACTCGTTCAAGCCGATAGGGGAGATGTCCAGGATCACCATGAGTTCATGGCGGAACTGGAGCTAGAGATGGAGTTAGAGATGTTGTCGGTTCGACAAGCCAATCCTTCAACGAGTGAGTGAATAGCATCGAGTCCATGCCAGGCACATTCTCGACTTAATTCCCCGTCCTACGCGCCTGCGTCCAATTCGTCTAGTCGCAGATAGGCTGTTTCCAACTGCTCTTCCAGCCCTTTCAAGCGGGCCGCTTCCGCCGCGATCCGTTCGCCGGGCTGGGCGTAGAAGTTCGGATCGGCCATGGTCGCATGCAGGTGCTCGATCTCTCGCTCCAGTTGCTCGATCCGCGCCGGCAAGCCAGCCAACTCTTGTTGCTCGCGGTAGCTCAAACGACGTTTCTTCCCGGCAGCATCGGCAGGTTCGATCAGGTTCGTCCCCTGAGCGGTTCGCGGCGCCGCGCTGCTGGCCGCTGGACGGGCGGTGGTTTGCCCGCCTTTCGACGAGCGCGGCGCCCAGTCGGAATCGGGTTTGCGTTGCCGCAGCCAGTCGTCGTATCCGCCGACGTATTCGCTCAATCCCTGGCGCTCGAACACGATCGTGCTGGTGACGACGTTGTTCAGGAATTCGCGGTCGTGGCTGACCACCAGCACGGTCCCGTGAAACTCGGCCAGGCGTTCTTCGAGCAGTTCGAGTGTTTCGCTGTCCAGGTCGTTCGTCGGTTCGTCCAGCACGATCAGGTTGGCGGGTTTGGCGAACAGCCGGGCCAGCAGCAACCGGTTCCGTTCGCCACCGGACAGAAACCGCACGGGCGTCCGCGCCCGGTCCGCAGTGAACAGGAAGTCTTTCAGGTAGCCGACCACGTGCCGGGTACCGTCCCCGACTCGCACGGTGTCATACCCATCGGCCACGTTTTCCTGGGCCGATTTGTCGTCGTCCAGTTGCGAGCGGAGCTGGTCGAAGTAGGCCAGTTGCAGATTGGTCCCCAGCCGCACCTGGCCGCTGCTGGGCGGCAGGTCGCCGACCAGGACCCGGACCAGCGTGGTCTTGCCCGCGCCGTTGGGACCCACGATTCCCACCTTGTCGCCGCGCATGATCAAGGTGGAGAAGTTCTGAAAGATCGCGGTGCCGCCGTAGCTGAAGGAAACCTGCCGCACGTCGGCCACCAGGTTGCCGCTGCGCTGGCCTTCCTCGATCCGCATGCGAACCATGCCAGGGTCCGTGCGCCGCTCTTGCCGCTGGCTGCGCATCTTTTCCAGCGCCCGCACCCGGCCTTCGTTGCGGGTCCGGCGAGCCTTGATGCCCTGGCGAATCCAGACTTCCTCCTCCGCCAGTTTGCGGTCGAACAGGGCGTTCTGCTGTTCCTCCGCGGCCAGAAACGCTTCCTTCCGCTGCAGGAACGTCGCGTAGTCGCAGGACCAGTCGAACAGATGGCCGCGGTCGATTTCCAGGATCCGTTCGGCCAGCCGCCGGAGAAACATCCGGTCGTGCGTGACGAACAACAACGTGCCCGGCCACCGGCCGAGGAACCCTTCGAGCCACTGGATGGCCTCGATGTCCAGATGATTGGTCGGTTCGTCCAGCAGCAGGACGTTGGGTTCGGTGGCCAGCGAGCGGGCCAGCAGCACGCGGCGCTTCATGCCCGACGAAAGTTGTTCGTACCGCAACTCGCCGTCCAGGTCCATCTGTGTCAACACGCGCTGCACGGCCAGTTCGATCTTCCACTCCGGATCGTCACTGGCCTCCCGCGCGCCGTCGTGGACGACCGACCGGACGCTGCCCGTGAGGATCGGCACATCCTGGGGCAGCAAGGCCACGCGCGTCCCGACCGCGAACTGCACCTGCCCGTGGTCCGGTTCCATCTGGCCGGACAGGATCCGCAGCAGCGTGGTCTTGCCGCTGCCATTGCGGCCCAGCAGACCGATCTTCTGCCTCGCGTCGATCCGGCACGAAACGCCGTCGAGCAGCGAGGGGCCGCGAAACCCGATTGACAGGTCCTCGATGGTAATCAGCGCCATGGCGTGTTCAGTTCGCGGTTGGTGGGGGCGAGCGGCGGGGCGAGCGGGGCACGGTCCAGCAGGAATCGTGTTGCGTGAGGCCGATGTGCGGGTAATAACTGGCCGCGCCGGGCGCGGACAGCAGGATCAAGGTTGTGTGGCGACCGGCGGCCTCGTGCGTGCGGCGCAGCAGTTCGCGGCCGATGCCCCGCCCTTGAAACTGCTGGTCCACGGCCAGGTCCGATAGATAAGTGCAGTAGCTGTAATCCGTCAAGGCCCGCGAGATGCCCACCAGCAGTCCGTCCGCGCGGGCCGCCAGCACAATGTCGGCCTGGTTCAGCATCTCTTGCATGGTGGCCGCATCGTCCACCGGGCGACGTTCCGCCAGAGTCGATCGGCGCAGCACGTCGATGAACTCTTCCACGCTCAATCGCGGTTCAAGCTGGTACTGAATCGGGGTCACGGCGCACGCGCCTCACGTTCCGCGGGTGCCAGCAGCAACTCGGCCGCTTCCTCGACCCAACCGCTGTGCCAGTCGTGTTTCCTGGCCGGGCCATCCCGATGGAGGTGCGGGATCCGCAGGTCGCTCAGCAGCCTGTGAGCCTGCTGGTGGTGCTGGCGGAAGTTGCCGTAACCGGTCAGGATCAGCCGCGGCTCCCCTTCAGATCGAAGCGCCCCGGACCGCAGCAGCAAGTCCGGCCGGTAGCGGTCGAATTGCTCCTGGCTGGCCAGGATGTCGCGCGTTCCGTACAGGCCGATGCGGTCCATCATCAGCGGAGCGTCCCAGGCGGCGGCTCGGCCAAACCGATCCGGGTGCCGCAGCAGCAGGCTCCACGCGCCCCAGCCCGACTTGCTGAAACCCAGCAGCAAGCGGCCCGCCGCGTCGGTTCGAACCGGAAACGCCTGTTCGACTTCTGGCAGCACCACCTTCAACAAATGGCTTTCCTGTCGGATCTGGGGGTCCGACGGGTGGTCGGCGTACCAGGGCAAGTGCGAAAACTCTGGAGCGACAAAAACCGCGGACCAGCGATCGGGCAGGTGGTGCCGGGCGACTTCGCGCAATCCAACTCCGTAGCGGGACTGGCCGGCCGCCTCCACTGGCAGGACATAGACGGTCGGATACTGCTTGCCGGGTTCCAGGCGAGCGGGCAACAGGACTCGAATCCGCGTCGGGCCCGCCTGGTAGGGCGAATCCACCTTCAGTATCCGCTCGGTGGCCAGCGGTTCGGTGTCGGCCTCCGCCCGCGGCGGGATGGCGGGAACGGACTGGGCGTGCAGGCACGGCGGCGCCATGAGCGCCATGAGCGTTATCAGCGCTATCACCCTCATCACGAGTGGCCCAGGCCATGACCACCGGCCATCTTGTCGGGCACGTCGCATCGCCAGTTTCCGGGGTGGCAGGATTCTTCCCTGGCGGCGGCCAGGCTGCTCAAATGGTCGTATTCTACACGTTTGCGGCCAGCGAGGGATTCGGCATGACGGACAAGCCGGTGGGTGAATTCTTTGACGATTTGATTACGGACTACACGGCGACGATCGAGAGGTGTTTTCCCCGCTACCGGGAGATGCTCTGGGCGGTGGTCGACTACGTGCCCGAACCGAGGTCGGTGCGCTCGGTCCTCGAACTGGGCTGCGGCACGGGCAACTTGTCCGAGAAGCTGGCCGCTGCCTTCCCCGCCGCGTCGCTTCAATTGGTCGACCTGTCCGGCGAGTCGCTGGCGGTCTGCCGCGAGCGGCTGGGGCACGACGGCCGCTGCGGGTTCGTGCAGCAAGACTTCCGCCACCTGGATTATCCGGCGGGGTCATTTGACCTGGTGGCGTCGAGCATCTCGATTCACCACCTGCCCGCACGGGACAAGCAGGCCTTGTTCCAGCGAATCGAACGCTGGCTGACACCGCGGGGCGTCTTCAGCTACGCCGACCAGTTCCGCGGCGCGAGCGACGACCTGTACGCTCGGCACGTCGCCAACTGGAGGGAACTGACGGTGGCGGCCGGGACGAACGAGTCGGAATGGGAGATGTGGATGGAGCATCAGCGGCGGCACGATTTTCACGACACGCTGCTAGACCAGGTCGCCTGGCTGCGGGCTGCCGGATTTCCCCTGGTCGACTGCGTCTGGCGGTACCTGCTCTGGTCCGTCGTGCAGGCTCGCAAAAGTTGAGCGGGAATGCGAAAAGCGATTTGACGGCGGCCCGCGCACAGCGTCCAATGTTCGCTGGGCGAGACTACAATTCGGATGGCAGATTCGTTCAAGGAGCGAGGCTATGAAGCGGAACGCAATGTGGGTGTCGTTGCTGATCGTCGTGTCCTGCGTGGCCGTCGCCGGGGCCGAGGAGTTTCGACGCGAACGCACGGAAGGCGAGGCGTACAAGGAGCGAAACGACGCGAAGGATGCGCTGGAGGGCAAGGAATCGCCCGCGCTGGCCGTCAGCAACTGGCTGAACACCGACGGCAAGGAGCTCAAGCTGGCCGAACTGAAGGGCAAGGTCGTGGTGCTGGACTTCTGGGGCGTGTGGTGCGGTCCGTGCCGGGCCGCGATGCCCCATTTGAAGGAACTCTACGAGAAGCACAAGGACGATGGGCTGGTGGTGATCGGCGTTCACACCAGGAATCAGGGCGAGAAGATGGCCGACTATGTGCGGGAAGCCGATCTGACCTGGCCCATCGCCTGGGACACCGACGGGGAAACGGTCAAGGCCTTCGCCGTCGACTCGTATCCCGACTACTACGTGATCGATCGCAGCGGCAATCTGCGGTTCGCGGACCTGGCCAATGCCGAACTGGATCGCGCGGTCGAGTTGCTGCTCAAGGAGTAGGCGGCCGGCAGGAAGGACCGTTCGGCGGTCAGGAGTTCGAGCTGGCTGAACGCGCCTCGGGCGGCCGCCGCCGGAGCTTCCGCCAGGCGCGTAGAGCGAGGGCCGCGGCGCCGAGCCAACCGATCGCCGCCATGGCCGTCGTCCAGACCGCGGCGAACAGGTTCCGCTCCCAGTCCGGCGGGCTGAGGCTGCCTGGGCCGCCGGACCTGGGGACGTACCACACGCTGACGCGCTGGCCGCGGTCGTCGCGCGACGCCTCCTCCGCGTCGACCTGTCGCGAGTAGCTGCCCAGGGCGGTTACGGACACTCTCTCCGCTGCGGTCGAGTCGCACTCGACCTCCCACACCACATGCCAGGGTCCCCTGGCCCGTGGCAGGGACCGATCGTATTTCACGATCTGGATACCGACGACTACACCTTCGGACGCGACGGTCCGCCAGTCCGATCCGGCGCGCCGCCAGGTGGTGGCTGCCAGCGGAGTGAACACCAGGAGAGAGATCGCCGTGAGCACCGGCAGGACGGCCGAGTTGGAAATGCGTCAGGTACCTTTTCTGTCTCTGGAAACGATCACTGCCTTCGAGTTTCATCTGCACGCGCAAACGGGGTCAAGATCAGATTCCCGGAGTGGCTGGCGCCGGAAGGGGATTTTCGGACAGATACCCGCGGCGCTCCGGCGCTGGAAGGCACGCGGCTGGTGACTAAACTGGGAATTGGGTAGCCCGGCAAGGTTGTCGACAGGTGGTTCCTATCCTCGGCCGCCAGCGCCGGCTCCCAGCGTCCTGCCTCAACCTGCCCCGCTCGCCGCCGCTGCTGCCAGGAGCGAACCGCCCATGTGTTCCCTTCGTCCACGTTCCAGCCGACGCCGCGCTCGAATTGCGACGGTCCGTGCCCCAGGTCCGTTCCGCTCAGCGAACCAGCCGCGGCGTCTGGGACGATCCAAGCCATCG
>JAGFJK010000449.1 GCA_024102795.1 Pirellulaceae bacterium | reverse complement strand
CTCCGGGATCAGAAACTACAAGAACGGCTTTTTTCAGAAGCTGGCCTTCACCGGCACCTGGATTCCGCGTGGCGGCGAGCAGAGCATCGGTTGGACGCAGTGGGAGGTGGCCCTATCGGTGGGGTTGCCCGCGCCGACCATCGAGTGGCCGTTGTTGGTCACTCCCGGTTTCACCGTCTGGCATACGGACGGTCCGGCGGTGCCCGATCTGCCCGCCGAACTGTACCAGGCTTCACTCGGCCTGACCTGGCTGCCAAAAATCTCCGACCGCTGGCGTCTGATCATCTCGGCGACCCCCGGCGTGTACAGCGACTTCGAACAGACCGACAGCGCCGCCTGGCGAATCACGGGTCTGGGACTGGGCGTGTACGACTGGGTGCCCGACCGGTTGCAGTTGATCCTGGGCGCGGTCTACCTGGACCGGGACGACTTCAACATCCTGCCGGCCGTGGGATTGATCTGGACGCCCAATCCCGACGTCAAACTGGAACTGGTGATGCCTCGTCCCCGATTCGGATTGCGGTGGGACTATGGGCCGGGGTTCGAAAACTGGTTCTACTTGGCGGGCGAGATCGGCGGCGGAACCTGGCAAATCGAGATGACCGACGGCACCAGCGATCGAGTCACCATCCGGGACTTCCGCGTGCTGCTGGGCTACGAACACAAGCGCGACGGCGGAGCGGGCCATCAACTGGAGATCGGCTACGTGCTGGGGCGCGAGATCGAGTTTCGCCACGACCCGCGCACCTTTTCACTGGACGACGGCCTGCTGCTCAGGGCCGGCATCGCCTTTTGACGCGGCCGCCGGCCGCTGGATCCCAGTCCACCCAGACATCCTCGCTTCGCAAAACGACCCCAGAGGTCATTTCACGCCCTTGCGCTGCATGGCCCGCTGGACGGCTTGCCCCATTTCGGCGGGGCTCTGAGCCACCTCGATGCCGGCCGCTTCGAGCGCCGCGATTTTTTCCTCGGCCGTTCCCTTGCCGCCTGAAATGATGGCTCCGGCGTGGCCCATTCGTTTGCCGGGCGGCGCCGTGCGGCCGGCGATGAACGCCGCCACCGGCTTGGTCACATGCTGAGCGACCCAGGCCGCCGCTTCTTCCTCGGCCGTCCCGCCAATCTCGCCGATCATTAAAATCGCCTTGGTCAGCGGATCCGCTTCGAAACGGCGGAGCAGATCGATGAACGAGGTGCCGACAATCGGATCGCCGCCCAGACCGACACAGGTGCTTTGCCCCAATCCCAGGTTGGTCGTCTGCCAGACCGCCTCGTAGGTCAGCGTACCGCTGCGGCTCATCACGCCCACGCAGCCTGGCTGGTGGATGTAGCCGGGCATGATGCCGATCTTGCATTCGCCCGGCGTGATCACGCCGGGGCAGTTGGGGCCGATCAGCGTGGCCTGGCTGCGTTTGATCTTGTCGTACACGTAGACCATATCCATCACCGGCACGCCTTCGGTGATCGCCGCGATCAGTTCGATGCCGGCGTCCAGCGCTTCCAGGATGGCGTCGGCCGTGAAAGCGGCTGGCACGAAGATCATGCTGGCGTTGGCCCCCGTTTCCGCCACGGCCTGTTCCACCGTGTCAAACACCGGCAGACCCTCGACCTTCTCCCCGCGCCGTCCGGGCGTCACGCCGCCGACCATTTGAGTGCCGTATTCCAGGCAGCCCTTGGTGTGGAACGCGCCGGCCTTGCCGGTAATTCCCTGGCAGATGACCCGGGTGTCCTTGTTGACCAGAATGCTCATGGCGAACGATCCTCTGTGCGGTCGGCGTCTGGCGATGACTTTACGGCGGCGGTTGCGGCGGTGAGCGTCCCCGCCGGCTGGAGAGTTACTTGAGGGTGGCCACCACTTTTTGAGCGGCGTCGGTCAAGCTTTCGGCACTGATGATGGCGACGTCACTTTCGGCCAGGATCCGGCGGCCTTCGTCCACTTCGGTGCCTTCCAGGCGGACGACCAGCGGGACGTTGAATCCAACCTGCCGGGAGGCTTCCACCAGGGCGTTGGCGATCGTGGTGCAGCGGGCGATTCCGCCAAAGATGTTGACCAGCACGGCCTTGACGTTGGGATCGCCCAGCAGAATGCGGAACGCCTCCGTCACCTGCTCGGTGTTGGCGCCGCCGCCGACGTCCAGGAAATTCGCCGGCTCACCCCCGTGCAGCTTGATCAGGTCCATGGTGCTCATCGCCAACCCGGCGCCGTTGACCAGGCAGCCGATGTTGCCGTCCAGCTTGACGTAGCTCAGCCCCGCGTTGGCCGCCCGCACCTCGGCCGGCTCTTCCTCGGACAGGTCCCGCAGTTCCTTCAGTTCGGGATGCCGGAACAAGGCGTTGTCGTCGAACGTGAGCTTGGCGTCCAGGGCGATCATTTCGCCGGCCCGCGTGATTACCAGCGGGTTGATCTCGGCCAGGCTGCAATCGTAAGCGACGAACAGCCGGCAGAGCGACTTCATGAATCGTTCCGCGCTGCGGGCCTCGGCCCCCTGGATGCCCAGCCGTGTGCACAGCTTTCGCACCTGGTAGCTTTGCAAACCCGCGTGCGTGTCGAAGTGCTCGCGGTAGATCAACTCCGGAGTCTCCGCGGCCACCTTCTCGATCTCGACACCGCCCTCGTTGGACACCATCAGCACGGGCCTGGCCGCGGCCCGGTCCAGCACGATGCCCAGGTAAAGTTCGCGAGCGATGTCACAGCCTTCCTCGACAAACACCTGCCGGACCGTTTGGCCTTCGGGCCCGGTCTGGATCGTGACCAGGCAGTTGCCGAGCAGGTTGCGGGCCACTTGGGCCGCTTCGTCGGCCGCCCGCACCAGTTGCACGCCGCGCTGCGACGGATGTTCCTTGACCGTCCCCTTGCCGCGGCCCCCGGCGTGGATCTGTGCCTTGACCACGGCCAGCGGCCCTCCCAGGTCGCGAAATGCCTGAGCCGCCTCGTCGGGCGTTCTGGCGACCTGACCCCGCAAGACGGGGACGCCGGCGTTACGAAAAATCTGCTTGGCCTGGTATTCGTGGATCTTCATCAGCCTGTTCCCAAGCGGGCGGACGGTACCGGGAAGTGCCGAGTATAAGAGTGGCACTCCAAGCTGACAAGGATACGGCCGCGCCTGCCACGGCCTCTGGTGGATGGCGTGTTGTCTGGGGCCTGTCGCCCGCGAGCGGGGTGCGCGGTGCGGGGAGCGGGCACAGATCGGGAACCCGGCATCGTGCCGAGGTTCCCGACCCGCCGTGCGTCCCGGGATTCGACCCGGGAGGTTCCGTTCAACGGCTCGGAGACGGTTCCAGTCCCAGGCGTTTCATTTTCTTGTAGAGCGTCGTGCGGTTGATGCCCAGGATGTCCGCCGTCTGGTTGCGGTTCCAGTTGTTCGACCGCAGGGTTTCCAGAATGATCTGCCGCTCGGGCGCCTCGAGCGCCTCCTTGAGCGAGCGCCCGGCGGATACGCCGCGGGTCACCAGCGGCTCGCCAGCCACCAGATGGGGCGGCAGGTCTTCCAACCCGATCACCTCCCGCTTGCCCAGCAACACGGCGCGCTCGATGACGTTTTGCAATTCGCGCACGTTGCCCGGCCAGTGGTAGCGCTGCAGGGCCGACATCGCCTGGTCGGTATAGCCGCGAACGGCCTTGCCCGCGTCGTCGCAGATTTTGTCCAGAAAGTGCTGTGCGAGCAGCGGGATGTCGTTGCCCCGGTCGCGAAGACTGGGCAGTTCGATGTTGATCACGTTGACCCGGTAGTACAGGTCCTGGCGGAATCGTCCCGCGGCAACCGCGGCCGTCAGGTCTTCGTTCGTGGCCAGGATCACCCGGGCATCCACTCGATAGGTCGTGCCGCCACCCACCTGTTCGAACTCGAAGTCCTGCAGGACCCGCAGCAGCTTCACCTGCATGCTGGGCGATGCCGTGCCGATCTCGTCCAGAAAGATCGTCCCCTTGTCCGCCTGCATGAACTTGCCGATCTTGTTGCCGACGGCGCCCGTGAACGCGCCCGCCACGTGGCCGAACAGTTCACTTTCCAGCAGGGTTTCCGGCAGCGCGCCGCAGGCGATTTCCACGAACGGACCGTTCCGCCGGCCGCTGTGCCGGTGGATCGCCCGGGCAATCAGCGACTTGCCCGTCCCGCTTTCGCCGGTAATCATCACCGTCGCCCGCGTGGCCGCCACACTGTCGATGATGTCGAACACGCGGAGCATGCGGTGGTCGTGACCCACGACGTTATCCATACCGAACCGCAGGTCGAGCTGGGCCTTGAGTTGCCGGTTCTCCTCGATCACCTCCCGCTGCGAGAGGGCCCGGTCGACGGATATCTTCAGCTCTTCGTCCAGCAGCGGCTTGGTCAACAGGTCAAACGCGCCGGCCCGAATCGCCTCCACCCCCGTTTCCACCGTCCCGTAGCCGGTCAGGAGAATCACCTGCAGCCCCGGATGCTGCTCCCGGCAGTACGCCAGGATTTCGAAACCATCCCCGTCCTGCAGGCGGATATCGCAAAGCACCAGGTCGTAGCGGTTCTGGTCGAGACGTTGTCGGGCCACCTCCGCTCCGCTGGCTTCGTCCACCCTATGCCCCAGTTGCCGCAGCCAGTCGGCCATCGATTCCAACACCGATCGGTCGTCGTCAACCAGTAACAAGGCACCTCGTTTCATGTTCCTCGCCACCCTCATGCCTGTATGCGAACTCATGATGCGGTTCCGGCCGGTGGCCCGGCGCTGCGAGCCGGGCTACCAGAAACATAGGTTGCCCGCACCCAGGACGCGGGCAGGTGGCGATTTTTCCGAATTCATTGCATTTGACGTGAAAAGGTCTAAACTGTACTGTATCTGGCTGGCCCGATACGCCTCGTAGGTGGCATCTTTTTCGTGTCACAACCGGGCGATCCAGGCGACTTGTGGATAGTCTGGTCAGGCGGGTGGAATCTGTAAGGGCAGTGACGGACGGAAAAGAGACTGCCCGATGGAAGAATGATTGAATGTCGTAGCAACCGAGTTCGCCGGCCTCGCGCGGCGCCAAGGCAGCCAACGGCAGGATCCGGGGGGGCATCTAGTTTTTGGGGGGATCGACTGATGGCGATACGAATTGTGGTGGCGGACGATCATGAGGTGGTCCGGTGCGGACTGACGAGCCTGTTCGAAAAGTCCGGGATTCAGGTGATTGGCGAGGCGAGTAACGGCGACCAGGCTGTGGCCCAGGCGCTGGAACATCGTCCGGATGTCCTGCTGATGGACATTCGGATGCCGGATTCGGACGGCCTGTCCGCTCTGGAGCGGATTCGGCAGGAGGTCCCGGAGACTCCCGTCGTCGTGTTGTCCACGTATGACAATCCCACCTACGTCGCGCGCTCGGTCGCCTTGGGCGCCGCCGACTACGTCTTGAAGGGGTCGTCCCGGCAGACGCTGATTTCAGCGATCCAGCGGGCCGCCGCCGGCGAGTCGCCAACCGAGGACAGCGTCATGCAGCGGGTCAAGTCGGCGATGAGCAAGCGGCGCGAGCGGCAACAGAACGACGGGGTCCCGCTGACCAACCGTGAACTGCAGGTGCTGCGCCACGTGGCCTTGGGACTGAGCAACCGCGAGATCGGCCGCTCGCTGGACATCAGCATCGAGACGGTCAAGGAGCACGTGCAGAACATTCTGCGCAAGATCGAGGCCACCGATCGCACGCAGGCCGCCGTCTGGGCCGTGCGGCAGAAAATCGTCTGAAGTTGGTCATTGGTCATTGGTCATTGGTCGTTGGTCAATTTGCAATTTGCAATTTGCAATCCCGGATTCCCGCTTCGCGGCCGGGCATCAGCGCTCCAGTCCACCGGTGGTGCGGCACCTCTGGCCTGTCAGATAGAGGCCTCCAGGTCCCGTCCTGCTCCTGGCCAGGTACCAGCGCGGCGCTATCGCCCGCCAGTCGCTCGCGGGTGGGCTTTCTCATAGGCCTCGCGCAAGCCGGCCGTGCTGACGTGCGTGTAGATCTGCGTGGTGACCAGGCTGCGGTGGCCGAGCAGTTCCTGGACGCTGCGGATGTCCGCGCCCCGGTCGAGCAGGTGGGTGGCGAAGCTGTGTCGCAAGGTGTGCGGCGTCGTGCGCAGGTCGAGACTGGTTTGCTTCAAGTATTTTTCCAGCATGCGGGCGACGCTGCGGGTCGTCAGGCGGCGGCCGAAGCGATTGACAAACACGGGCGATTCCAGCCCGGCGGGTTCCTGGCGAGCGACCAGGCGGCGAGCCAGCCAGCGGCGAAGCGCGGCCAGGGCAAAGGAACCCAGCGGAGCCAGGCGTTCCTTTCGTCCCTTGCCGCGGATGCGCACCAGCCCGGCTTCCAGGTCCAGGTCGCCTTGATTGATCCCGACCAGTTCGCTGACCCGCAGGCCGGCCGAATACATGGTCTCCAGGATGGCCCGATCGCGCAGGCCCAGCCCGCGGGGACTGGGGGCCTGCAGCAGTTGTCCGATCTCGTCAGTGGTCAGGAAATGCGGCAGTTTGCGGTCGCGGCGCGGATTCCGCAGCGGCTTGGCGGGGTTGCCGTCAACCAGCCCTTCGCGTTGCGCGAAGCGATAGAAGCTGCGCAGCGAGGCCAGGCGGCGGGAAACGGACGACTTGGCGTATCCAGCCTCATGCAGGGCCGAAACGTATTTTCGCAAGTCGGCCGGGGACAGTTCGCTGGGACGAGGCAGCCGGCCAAAAATCGTCTCGAGGTACTCGGCCAGAGAAATCATGTCTTCGCGGTACGACTTGATCGTCAGCGGCGAAGCGTTTCGCTCGACGTCCAGGTAGCGCAGAAACCGGGCAATCGCGGTATGCACTGGAAATCAGCTCCGCGGCCTGTCAGGATGCGGTGGTGAGCGGCCTCGGGCCGGTCGAACCAGGACGAGTCGGAAACCGGCCGACAGCGGCTGGGACAAACGGCTGGGACAGCCGTTCCACTCCGCTTACGACAGGCGATCCGAGACGCGGTTCCGGCCGGCCCACGGCGACGGGACTCGCGACGCATTGCCGTGGGCATGGGAGCCCTGGGTATCGGGAACGGTCTGGCGGATTTTCTGGCTGAGTACGGCGGCGTCGTACCAGGTGAAGCTGAGTTCGGGATTCGAAGCGAACCGGCCCAGCGTCCGCAGTGCTTCCGTGCGGTGGCTGTCGTCGAACAAGAACACGTACCGCTCTTCGCCCTTGACCAGCGCGAGTACATTGATGTCTTGTGACACGTCTCGATACCTCCTGTGACGCGCGTGTCGGCCAGCGGAGGTCACGCACCTGCCGCGTCCAATGCAGGTATCGGTCAAACCCGGCCCCCGGCAATACCCGACTTCGTCGTCTCGCGCCAGATGGTCTTTCGGGGGCTGGCGGCGGTCTAGAACAGACGGTCCAGGCCGGACAGGGCCAGGGGTTCGCGGCTGGCGAAAGGTTCGCCGTAGGGGCGGCCGATCAGTCGGCCCCAGTAGGCCGCCTCGTCCCGAAGCTGGTCCAGGAACGAGTGCGGTCCGGTGGGGCGCCCGGTGACGAACTGGCTGGCATAGCAGCGGATGGCGGCCAGCTTGGTTTCCCAATGCGAGCTGATGTCCAGCACAAACGCCGGCTGCACGGCCAGCCGCAAGTGCACGCAGTAGTAGTAAAAGATCCGTTCGGCGTGGAACGGATCGCCCGCCATGTCGGTCTTGGTCAGCTTGCCCCAGAAACGGGCGTCCTCGACAAGCTGCGTGGCCGCGGTGTGGTCGGGGTGGGCATCGATCCAATACGGAGCGAACAGCCACCGCGGACGCACTCGCCGAATGACTTCGGCCAACTGGCGACGAGCGTCCAGCGTGTTCTGCAGGCAGCGATTCGGCAGACCCAGGTTTTCCCGCCAATCCAGTCCCAGGACCAGGGTTGCGGCCGCGGTTTCGGCCGCCCGAATCTCCGGCGTCCCGTGGGGCGTCGGCTCGCCGCTGGTCAGGTCCAGCACGCCCACTCGCCAACCGGCTGCCTTCATGCTGGCGATCGCGCCGCCCATTCCCAGTTCGGCGTCGTCGGGATGAGGCGCGATCACCAGGGCGTCGAGCATGGGAGTGGCCTTTCAAGGCGATGGGGCAAGGTGGACTCCTCAATTTCAATTTCGATTTCCATTCCTAACCGATTCCGCCTCGCGCGCAAACCGCGTCAGGCGTTACCCAGTCCAGACATTGCCCAGTCCCAGGAGCCCGGCGCCAGGACCCTGGACCCTGACCCCTGCCAGTCAACCTTGACGTCGGGGCCGGTTCCTGCGACACTCCCGCCGCGCCGGCCTTTGGTGGCCGAGGTCATGCCGCGCGTTTCCCGCAGGTCAAACCCGTTAGACAGACAAGGATGTCGGACCATGAAACAGACCCTGTTCCTGCTCGCCCTCACGCTGCTCGGAGGCCTCTCGATCGGTTGTGGAAGCCAGTCCGGGGGAGGATCGCCGCAGGCGGCCGCACCGGCCAGCGGGGACGCGAAGCCCGCCACGGAGGCCCGGGCCGCGGGACAAGCCGCGGCCGCCGGAACCAGCTCGGCCGCCGTTCCGGCCGACCTGGGGCCCCAGGAAGTCGTGGCCCGGTTCCTGGACTCCTTGCGGAGCGGTGACGAGGCGATTGCCGCCGAGCTGTTGACGACCAAGGCCCGCACCGAAACCGCTCGCCACGACCTGACGGTCCAGCCGCCGGGCACGCCGCAGGCCACGTACCGCGTGGGTCAGGTGGAGTACGTCACCGAGAAGCGGGATGGAGCTCACGTCACCAGCACCTGGAGCGAACCGACCGGCGGCGGCGGGCACGAGAGCTATGAAATCGTGTGGGTTCTGCGGCTGCAGCCTCACGGCTGGCGGATCGCCGGGATGGCCACGCAAGTGGTGCCCAACCAGGCACCGCTGTTCTTGAATTTCGAGGATCCGGCGGACATGCTGCAGAAGTGGCAGGACGCCGACGCGGAGTTGGCCAGCCAGAACCAGCAGCCGGCCGCTCAGCAGGCCAGCCAGCCGGCGGGACCGGGCGCGGTGCAGCAGCGTTAGGGGGAAGCGGCGGCAAGCTTGCCGCACGACCCGCGACGCTGGCGCCGACCTGACGGCGGTACCCGGTTCAGAAGTTCGGCGTGGGGGGCCGGTAGTGCTCCACGTCGATCGAACGGAACCAATCAATCGTCTTTTGCAGCCCGTCCCGCAAAGGGACCGTGGGTTGCCAGTCCAGATGGCGGCGGGCGAGTGTAATGTCGGGGCGGCGGCGGGTGGGATCGTCCGCCGGCAGGGGCAGGTGGACCAGTTTCGAGCTGGCCCCGGTCAGCTCGATCACCATCTCCGCCAGTTCCTGAATCCGGTATTCGTCCGGGTTGCCCAGGTTCACCGGTCCGATGAAGGAGTTGTCGGCGCTCATGGCGCGGATCATGCCTTCGATCAGATCGTCGCGATAGCAGAAGGAGCGGGTCTGCGAGCCCTGGCCGAAGATCGTGATGTCGGCTCCAGCCAGTGCCTGCCGGATGAAATTCGAGACGACGCGGCCGTCAAACGGATGCATTCTGGGGCCGTAGGTGTTGAAAATCCGCACGATGCGGATGTTGACGCGATTCATGCGATGGTAATCCATGAACAGCGTCTCGGCGGCCCGTTTGCCTTCGTCGTAGCAGGCCCGCGGGCCGATCGGGTTGACGCTGCCGCGATACGATTCCGGCTGGGGATGCACTTCCGGGTCGCCGTAGACTTCGCTGGTCGACGCCTGCAGCACGGTGGCCCGGCAGCGCTTGGCCATGCCGAGAACGTTAATCGCGCCCATGACGGACGTCTTGGTCGTTTTGATCGGGTTGTACTGGTAGTGTCCCGGCGCGGCGGGGCATGCCAGGTTGTAGATCTGGTCGACCTCCAGCCAGATCGGGACCGTGATGTCGTGCCGGATCAGCTCGAAATTCGGCCGTTTCAGCAGGTGCGTGACGTTGGTCTTCTGGCTGGTAAAGAAGTTGTCCAGGCAGATCACGTCGTGCCCCATCTCGACCAGCCGTTCGCAGAGGTGGGAGCCGAGGAAACCGGCGCCGCCGGTCACCAGGATGCGTTTGATGGTGCTCACAGGCTGCGCTCCGAGTCCCGATCGCTGAATGCGGCCCGATCGTCGCCGGCCGCGCGGACCACCCCTGAACCGCTCGGATAAGTCGTACTGGGCAGCCTTAGCCGGACAGCGGCAGCGCTTGGCGACGGCGACCCGCCGCCCAGTGCAATCCGGCCGCGGCCAGCGCGGGCAGCAAGCCGGCCAGCCAGACCGGGCCGAGCGACGCCAGC
>JAGFJK010000295.1 GCA_024102795.1 Pirellulaceae bacterium | reverse complement strand
CCATCGGCTTTCCTCTGATCTTCGAGCTGATCGCCAGCCGCGAGGACGGCACGGCCAGCGATCAAATCCGCGTTTCGGCGACCTACAAGCGGCCCAGCGAGGCGGAAGCCGGCAAATGGGTCATCGGCGAATACTTCGCCACCGATTGGCTGCCGGCCAGCACGCCGCGAGCGCCGCTCCCCGTGGCCCTGGACCTGCCCCGGCTTTACGAACAAATGCTGCGGCAACTGATCCCGCTGCCAGCGCGCGAGGGCGAGTCCATCGCGGCGCTGGCCGAGCGGCATCTTCAGGTGGCCATCAAGCAGCGCGAATGCCGGCGCCTCGAAGCGCGACTGCATCGCGAAAGGCAATTCAACCGCAAGGTCGAACTCAACCGCCAACTGCGAGAGATCGCCGCGCAACTGGAGAGCTTACGTGAATGACCTGCACAAACCGTGCAATCAGCCGGGCCAAAACCTCGCAATTGGCCGCATCGCTGATAGTTGAATGGACGCAGATGAATTAGTATAATGGACGCTGAATAAATAGTGAATTGGACGCATCCTGACCGAACCATGCCGAATGCCAAGCAAGTTGCCCTGTATGACCGCCCCCTGCGGAAAGCCGTGGAGACGGCGCTTGCCGACACCCCCGTCGTCTGCCTGTCAGGCCCGCGTCAGGCGGGCAAAACCACCCTGGTGCGTCAATTCGAGCCCGACTACGGCTACGTCACCCTGGACGACCCCGGGACCTTGGCTTTTGCCCGGGACGACCCTTCCGGATTCGTCGCCGCGCTGCCCGACCCGGTGATTCTGGATGAGGTACAAAGGGTTCCCGAATTGTTGCGCGCCATCAAGTTGTCAGTGGATGGTGACCGCCGTCCCGGCCGTTTTCTGCTCACCGGCTCAGCCAACTTGCTGCTACTGCCGCGCCTGGGCGACTCACTGGCCGGCCGTATGGAAGTCATCGACCTGCAACCGCTTTCCAGCGCCGAGCAGGCGCGCCGGCCCGGCGCCTTTTTGGAAACCTTGCTCGATGGCAAGCTGAAACCCGCCCTGGTGCCGGCCGCGGAGCCCGACATGCAGTCGCTGGCGGCCCGAGTGGTTGCCGGCGGCTTTCCGGAGGCGGTGCGGCGCCAGCCCGCGCGCACCCGCGCCTGGCACCGGCAATACCTGCGCGCCCTACTCGAACGCGATGTGCACGACGTGGCGCGCGTGCGCGATACCTCTGAAATAGCGCGCCTGCTGGAACTGCTGGCCCTGCGTACGGCACGACTGCTTAACGTGGCCAGTTTGAGCAAAGAACTGGGCCTGCGGCGCGAAACCGTCGAACATTACCTGGCCGTATGCGAGCGCCTGTTCCTGACGCGGCGTCTGAATGCGTGGCACGACAACCGTGCCAAACGTCTGATCAAGTCGCCCAAGATACATCTGGTGGACAGCGGGCTGGCGGCCACGCTGGCAGGTCTGGACGCGAACGATGCCCTGGTGCAGCGTGAGCGTTTCGGCCATTTGTTGGAAACCTTCGTGGTCCAGCAGCTTGTCACGCAGGCCGGCTGGACCGCGCCGGAGCTCGAGTTTTCGCACTACCGCGACAAGGATCAGGTGGAAGTGGACGTCGTCATCAACCGCGGCCGCGAGGTGTGGGGCGTGGAAATCAAGGCCGCCGCCACCGTCACGCCCGCCGATGGCGCGGGCCTGCGTCGTCTGGCGGACCGTTGCGGCAAACATTTCCGCGGCGGCGTGGTGCTGCATGCCGGCAC
>JAGFJK010000247.1 GCA_024102795.1 Pirellulaceae bacterium | reverse complement strand
CTCGCCGCCGGCACCGGCAGGGCCTGCAGCAGCGGAGCGGTCTGGCGAGCGGCAGGCACCAGCAACTGGCGGTCGGGCAACAACGCCCGAACCAGGGCCACGACCGGCACCGAGGTCTGATTCGACTCGGCCAGCAGCCAGCCCTGGTCGCAGTGCAGCAACACGCCCGACTGGGGCGCGTCGCGGACGGCTGTCACCGTCAGCCCCTCGTCGCTCAAGCGATAGGCCACCGCCAGCCGCTGGTACAGCAGCCGCTGGTCGCCCGCCGGCAAAGCCTGCTCGTTCAACGTCAGTTGCAGATCGTCGCGCAAGGCATGTAACAGCGACTGGCTGACCGCGCCGTGCGGACTCCGCAGCTCGCCCGACGCCTCGATCAACTGCCCGCCCGCCATGCGAGCGACGCTGACCACCGCCGTCGCGCGACCGGTCAGCTTATGCGGGAACGAATCGCTGACCAGGTTGTACAGATCCAGGTCGTCGAACTGGCCGCTCACGTCCGCTTCCCAACCGGCGGCGGTCTGGCTGGCCCAGAGCGCGCCCTGGAAGCGGCAATCGGCTCCCAACCGGCCCAGCCCCGGCAGCCACTCGACCAGCAGCCCGCACGGCAGCGAAGCGCCGCCGGTCCGCAGCGACCAGCCGGTGGCCGGCGGCGAGAGCTGCAGGTTGCGGACCACGCGAACCTGAGCCAGCTCGGCCATTTCCACTCCCGCCAGCCGGAATTCGGCCGTAAGCTGCGGGCCCAGCGAGGACGGTTCGAGCTGCAGTTGCACGTCGGTAAACGTCTGCGAGCCGCTCGCGGCCAGCAAAGTCAGTTCGCGCGCCGCCAGACTCGCCCGGCGATGGCCCGCCTCCCGATCGCGCAGCAGCCGGTCGTGCAGCAGTTCCCACAACCGCGGGACGGCCGCCGCGGGAATCTCCGGCTGGGATGCCAGCAGCTTCCAGGCGCCGTCCACCTCGTGGACCTCCAACAGCCGCAGCGTCGCCAGCGGCTGGTCGGTCTCGGGATCGGTCATGCGCACGCCGCCCAGCAACAGACCGCCGCCGGCCAGCGGCGACAACTGATCCACCTGGACCACCACGCCCAGAGTCGCCGCCAATTGGCTCTCCACGGCCAGCCTCTGCCGCTGCCGGTAGCCGGGCGAACGGGCCACGCAGATCCAACCCACGACCAGCACGGTCGGCAACAGGCAGAACAACACAAAGCCGAGGCGGCAACTGGCGCGGCGAGTGGCTTCGGTCATGGGAGGAACATCCGTGTTCGCGTGACTTATCGTTGCCGGGCCATTTCCAGGAACAGCCGGTACCGGGCCTGCATCTCCTGCAGACTGTCTCCGCCAAACTTGTCGACCAGCGCACACGCCACCTCGAACGCCACCACGTTCTCGACGATCACGCTGGCCGCCGGCACCGCGCACACGTCGCTGCGTTCGTAGGCCGCCGCTTCGGGTTGTTTCGAACTGAGGTTGACCGATTCCAGCGGTTTGCGCAGCGTGCTGATCGGTTTCTTGGCCGCCCGCACGACCAGCGGCTGGCCGTTGGTCATGCCGGCTTCCAGCCCGCCGGCGTTGTTCGTCGGCCGGACGTAGCCCAGGTGAGGCTGATCCTGCTGAGCGGGATCGAACCCAATGGCGTCGTGGACCTGCGATCCGGGCCGCCGGGCGGCTTCGAACCCCAGGCCGATCTCGACGCCCTTGATCGCCTGCACGGCCATCACGGCCTGAGCGATCCGGCCGTCCAGCTTGCGGTCCCACTGAGCGTGCGTGCCCAGGCCAAACGGCAGCCCCTCCACGCGCACCTCGACAATGCCGCCCAGCGTGTCGCCGTCCTTGCCCGCCCGATCGATCAACTGCTTGACCGCGTCATCGCGTGACGGGTCCAGCGAATAGACTTCGCTCTGGTCGCGCCGCTCCCGCTGCTGGGCCAGCGTGCCGGGCAGCGGCTCAAGGGCCACTCCGCCCAACTCCACCACGTAGCCCAGGGCCTGGATGCCGAACGGTTCGAGCAACTGTTTGGCCAGGGCTCCGGCCGCGACCCGGGCCGCCGTTTCGCGGGCGCTGGCCCGCTCCAGGACCGCTCGGATGGGACCCAGAAACTTGATCGCTCCCGTCAGATCGCCGTGGCCCGGCCGGGGCCGATCCAGGTCGTCCAGCCGTTCCAGTTTGTAGTCGCGGTTCGGCACCAACAGGGCCAAGGGACTGCCAAGGGACGTATCGTGCCAGATACCGGACAGAATCTCGACCTGGTCGGTTTCGATCCGCTGGCGCCCGCCCCGTCCGTAGCCGCCCTGGCGCCGCCGCAGTTCGGCGTCGATCGGTTCCGAGCGGAGCGGCACTCCGGCCGGGAAGCCATCGACAACCGCCAGCAAGGCCCGGCCGTGGGATTCGCCCGCAGTCCAATAACGCAACATCTTATTCCACAATCATTTAGGGGCAGGCAGCCGAAATGGTCCGCCGCCTCCTGATTGTAGACCCTGCGGCGGTGCGGCGGAAGGCGGAAACGTGGAGCGTGCTCAACCAGCGCCCGGCAGCGTATCCGGCCCAGGATCGGGCCCAGGATCGGCGGGCCCAGGATCGGCGGGCCCAGGATCGGCGGGCAGCCGAGTGTCAGCCGGGCGAGTGTCGGCGGGCCAGCCCGGATCCGGTCGTTCCTCGGCGGTCTCCAACAGCAGGGCCAGATCGTGTCCAGCGTGGAAGTGAGCCAGGCTGGCAGCGAATTCCAGTGGCGTTTCGAAGCGTTCGGAGCGGTCCTTGGCCGTGGCGGAGGCGATCACTTCGATCAGTGCCGGCGGCACGTCGGGGCGCAGGTGGCTGTAGGCGGGAAGGGGCTGCTGGCGGTGAGCCCTCATTTTTTCGCCGATGGTCTGGAATCGGGCCTGGAAGGGCGGGTGGCCGACAAGCAGCGAGAACAGCGTGCAACCCAGGCTGAAAATGTCCGCTCGGATATCCACATCGGCCGGCGTAAAGTACTGCTCTGGCGACATATAGTCCAGCGTCCCCATGATGCGATCGTCGATCTGTCCGGCGTCTTGCCAGGGGGAGCGAAACCGCAGGCGAGCCAACCCGAAGTCGGCCACCTTCACCTCGGCCTGTCCGCTGTAGGTCCAACCCAGGAGCAGATTCGAGGGTTTGATGTCGCGGTGGATCAGGCCGCACTCGTGCGCGTGTTGCAGTCCGATGGCCGCCTGGCGAATGATTTCGCAGGCATCGGCGACCGGCAGGGGCCCGCAGCGCCGCAGCACGGCGGCCACGTCCACTCCGCGGACCAGTTCCATGACCAGGTAGGGGCTGCCCGTGCCGGTGAATCCCGCGTACAGGGCCTGCACGATCTGCGGGTGCCGCAGTTGTCCCAGATTTCGCGTTTCCCGGTCGAACAGTTCCCGCAACTGGGGATCGTCCTGTTGTTCGGCCTTGAGCACCTTGATGGCCGCCTCGTTCTTGAGCAGCGCGTGCACCGCCCGATAGACGGTTCCCATCCCGCCGGAGCCGAGTTCGGACAGCAGCGAGTAATTGGGAATCACGACGGCGGCCTGGCGGAAGGGCAGGGCACCGCTGGGCGTCGACGCCGCGGGGCAGAGCGCGGCGAAGACGTCGTGCAGCACGGGCAGCGCTTCGGGAAATCGCCGCGCGTAGGCCTCCCGGTCCGGCACGCGGCCCGCTTGCAAGTCGTACTCGACCTCCAGCCCCAGCAGCTCTTCCAGCAGGGCCAGTCGCATCGCCGGCCGGCAGCCTCCCAGGAACAATTCGATCCGTGGCCGCTGATTGGCGAGCAGTTGTTGTTCGAAACAGTCGCACAACTGGCGGAGTCGTTCGAGTTCCTCGGCGGACGAACCGCCGAACCGTCGCCGCCCGCGCCGTTGTCTGTCGGGATCAGCCACGCGCCGCTTCCGCCTGAAGGGGGACAACCGCTCCGTCGGATCGAAATCCTCACCGCATGCCAACCTAAAGCTCCGAACATTTTAACACAACTGTTGACTCACCCACCGCATGTGCTAAAACGCGAAGGTCATTTCGGGGGGAAGAACCGTGAGGGCAGGGAGGCCGCCAGCGCCCTTGCGGGCAAGAATGGGCCAGTCATGTACAACTTCAACCAACTGTTTGGACCTCACGAGGCGCCCAGCCGGCCGATTCCGTCGCGGCACGTGGCGGCCGAGTTCGGCGAAGTGTCGCTGCGGCAGATCGGCGACCGCCTGCAGGTCGCGGCGACGGTGGCCATGGGGGCCTTTATCCTGGGGGACGGCGAGCGCTGCATCACCGGCCTGGCGCTGGACGCCAGCCAGTCGATGCAGGACGATTACGGTCGCGGACGGACCATTCCGGCCGAGGTGAGCAAGCAGTTTCTGGACAAGGGGATGTTTGAGGAGCGCGTGCGCGACGGCGTGAAGCGCCGCGTCCTGACCCGGCAGGCTCGCGAGGAAGCGATTCAAAAGGGGTGGGCCGTCAGCACGACCAACATCGTTCAAACGCCCTGCCGGACCATGATTGACAACTTGATCCGCACGTTCGCGTCGGGCGGAGTGACCAGTGGATCGTGCGAGGTGGTCTACTGGGCCTGCGGCAAGGAGGGACGCGACATTGAGCCGTTGGGGGAAGTCCGCTACGAGCATCTGCCGGCGCTCGAACTGGTGGGCCCGCGGCAGCAGCCGTTTGGGCCTGAAACGCACCTGGCGCCGCCGTTTCGTCACTTTGCCGAGCGGGCGCGGGAGACCAACGGCATCTTTGTCTTCGTGACGGACGGGCACCTCGACGACGAAGCGGAAGTCGTGGCCGAAACGCACCGCCTGGCGGCGGAGATCAAGGCCGGGCACCGCCCGTCGCTGAAGTGCGTGCTGCTGGGCGTGGGCAAGCAGGTGGACCGCCCGCAACTGGGACGCATTGACGACATGGAGATGCCGCCCAGCCTGGGAGAAATCGATGTCTGGAACGCCAAGGTCCTGGGCGAGATGCGCGACATGAATGATGCCTGGAGCGAGATCTTCGACCCGGAGACCGTCATCGGTACCAGCCTGCGGGTGTTCAACGACCGGGGAGAGCTGGTTTGTGAACAGACCGATGAGGTGAAGGCGCTGATCAAGTTCGAAATGCCGGCGGGATCCAGTTTCTTCGAACTCGTTCTGGAAGGCGATCTGCGCGTGCGGCAGCCGCTGGTCTGGTAGTCGGACGGCCCGACCGGCGGGCCTGGTGGAAATCCCTCTTCCCTTTACTCTTCGCCCCCAACCTCTCTCCATGTCCAAGCCGATCCTTCGCGTCGATCTGGGCAAGAATGCCCGGGACTTCGTCGCCGTGTCGCTCAACGACCTGCCGCTGCTCGACAAGAATAACGCCAACGACCGCAAAGTCCGCAAGGCACTGGGGCGGCTGGCGGCCCAGCCCGAACGCCGGGCGGACTGGATTTCGTTTTTTGTCTGCGATGAAGCGGGTGGACGGCCGCATGATGTGATCTGCGAGCCGGCCAGCGAACGGGAATTACGTACCAACAGCGATTTGAAGGGCGATCTGCAGCAGCTCGAAGAGCGGCTGAAACAGGTCGAAAGCGACGAGCTGCGGACGACCTTGCTGCGGCACTTCAAGGACGTCTGCGGCTCCTCCCCGGCGCACCAGGCTTGCAGCTTCTGCAAATGGAAAACGCCCGGCGGCGTTTGGCGGCTGGTCTGGCTGTGGGGATTCCAGCGCAAGGATCTCGAACCCGCGCCGCCGATCATCTGCACGAATCCGAATTGCCACACGTTATTTGCCAAGCGGGCCGCCGATCCCCACTGCCCGGCGTGCAAGGGGGCCGCCGTGCCGCCCAAGCCGGAACCGGGGAGGAAGACGGCCGGGGACGCGCCGCGCCGTGGCCGAAGACTGCTGCTGGCGACCCTCGGAGGCGCTACCCTGCTGGCGCTCCTGGCGCTGGCGGCGTTTCTGGTCGGACGAGGCGTGGCACCGTCCCCCGAGCCGCCCGTGCCGGAAGCCGCGCCGCGATTGCTTGTCGAGCCCGCCGATTGGACGGGGCCGGTCGGAGCCCGGATACAATTCACCGCGCGACTGAAGGACCAGGACGTGACCAGCCAGGTCGTCGCCCGCAGCGACGCTCCCCGCGTGGCCCGCTTCGGCACCGCGCTGCCCGTGGCCCTGGCCCGCTCGCCCGGCAAAACGCTCGTCAAGTTCCACCTGGGAGATCAATCGGCCGAGGCCACGGTCAACGTCCAGCCGCCCCGCAATCCGCAGCGGCTGCGGATCGAACCGGACGACGTCCGCCTGGGAGTTGGGACCACCACCCGCCTGCAGTTGGTTGGCGAGTATGAAGGCGGTGCCGAGGCGGATCTGACGGAGTCCGCGCATTGGGTTCTGGCCTCGCGAAACGTGTTTGTTCACCGCGGCCTGCTGGAAGGCCTGCTCGCCGGCGAGGCCTCGGTGCAGGCCATGTACCGGGCCGACGCCGCGCAGCCCTGGCTGCACGCCGAGGCGGCGGTGGTCGTCGAGCAGCACGAGTATGAAGCGCTGAGCGTGTCGCTGGAACGACCCGAACTGGCCGCCGGGCAAGCGACCGGGATCGTGGTTGAAGCGGTAGGCAAGGACGGCCAGCGGTTTCCGGTGTTCGGCTCGTCCAAGCTGCGGCTGTCCGTCGAACCCGCGCACCTGGCCCGGATCGAGGAGGGACTGCTGCAGGCCCTGAGCCCCGGCAGCGCCCGGTTGCTGGCCGACTTCGCCGGCTTGCAGGCCGAGGCGGTGTTCCAAGTGGCGGCCGGAGCTGATGGTGCGGTGTTCGAAGTGGCTCCCGGTTCGCTGGAGCTGGCCGTGGGAGAAACGGCCGAGTTGCAGGTTACCACCAGCAGCAGCTCGCCCGTCAGCTTTACCAGTTCGGCCCCGCACGTGGTCGAGGTGACCGATCAGGGCCGCTTGCTCGCTCGCGCCCCCGGCCAGGACGTGGTGATCACGGTGGTCCAAGCGGCAAATCAGGCCGAGGTGTTGGTCGACGTCACTCGGCAACTGTTCCGCGGTCTGGCGATTGTTCCGGAGAGGATGTCGGTGGCGGTGGACCAGACGGTCCCGATCCGCCTGGTCGGCACCACGGACACGGGTCAGATGGTGGATCTGGCGGCGGAACAGGTCCAGGCCGAACGTCTGCCGTCGTCGGACTATCTGGAATTCGACCCGGCCGCGCTGCATGTTCGCGGTATCCGCGTGACGGACCAGACGCCCCAAAGACTGGTTCTTCGCGTGGGTGACCAGCGGGCGTCGGCTGAAATCCACGTCGTCTCCGCCCCGCTGCAACTGGAGATCACGCCCCAGGGGGCCGTGGACGTGCCGGTGGGACGCCCCGTGAGATTCCAGGTTTGGGCCAGTTACGGCGACGGGCGGCGAGTGGAGCTGTTGCCCGATCGCCTGGACTGGGAATTGACACCGCAGCCCTCCGACGCGAACGCGCCGCCGATGGTGGCGTTCGACACGACGACGGCCACGGCGTCGGCTCCCAGCGCGGACGCGGGCCCGGTACGGATCACGGCCCGGTTTCAAGATGCGGTCGCCGGACCGGTGACGTTGCGCGCCGTGGCCGCGCCGAGCCAGCGGTTGGAAATTGTGGCGGACCGAACGCCCTTGCTGGTGGGAGAAACCGGGCAGTTCCGCGCGGAACTGGTCGGCGACGACGGTCTGAGAGTGCCCGCCCAACGGGTCCAGTTCGGCTCGCGAGATCGCCAGAAACTGCAGGTCGCGGCGGCCACCGGGGCCTTCACGGCGCTGGCCGCCGGCCCGGTCAAGGTCGCCGCCCGGCTGGCCAGCGACCCGCAGACCGTGATCGACCAGGATTTCGACATCGTGGACCGCGACGCGGGGCAATTGGTCCTGCGTCCCGCCGAGTTGCGACTTCCCGTGGGTGGCCAGGCGGAACTGCAACTGGTGCTGGTTACCGAGCAGGGTGAACGGGTGATCCCGCTGGATGGTTCCGCCCCGGTGGCGCTGGCCAGCTCGCACAGCGACGCGGTCGACTGGCGGCCGCCCGTGCTGGCGGGTGTGAGCCGCACGGCGCGACCGTTCGAATTGGCCGCCACCTGGCAGGGCAGAACGGCGACCTCGCTGGTCGAAGTGGTCGCAGCCGATCCGGCCGCGGGACCGCCCCAGTTGCGGATCGTGGCCGAAACCACGTCGCTGGTCCCCGGCCAGCCAGTGACGCTGCGGGTCGAACAGCAAGGGACTCCTACTGGCGGTTCGTGGGTCGAGATTCAACCCGAACTGGTCGACTGGACGTTTCCCGCCGGCGACGTGGTCTGGACCGCGCCGTCGGACGGCCTGCGTCCGAGCCTGGCGTTGCACGAGGACTCGCCGGAGCAGGTCGAGCTGGCAGCCCGATTCCAGGGAGCAACCGCCAGCTTGACCGTGACCAAGGCGTCCGCGAGCGAGGCGCCGGCGGCAACTTCGGCCAGCCAGTTGATTGTCGAGCGGGAGCCGCCCGGCGAGACGCTGGCCGTTTCTCAGCAGCAGCGGTACCGCATCCTGGTCGACACGGGCAGCGGCCCTCGACCGGCGGCCCAGGTCACCTGGCTGCCTGCCTTCGAAAACGACTACGTGGTCTGGGACCCTCCCGTGCTGTCCGCTCGGCAAGGTGGCCACGTGCAGCGTTTGTCGGCCAGCGTCGACGGCCAGACTGTGTCGTTTGAAACCCGGATCGTCGGGCTGGCGCCGGAGTTGGCCGAGCAGTTGCCGCCGACGGAAGAGAAGCCGGCCCGCCTGCGGATCACCAGCGGCGGGGTGACTGATATCCAGGTGCTGCTGGGCGCCGACTTCACGAGCTTTCAGGTCGAGGCCGAGTTCACCAGCGGCGCGGTGCGCGACGTGACGCGGGAGGCCGAGTTGCAAGTCGAGAGCCGGGACCCGCAACTGGCGGTCGCGGTCTCCGCCGGCCGGATCACGGGTCTGAGGATCGGTACGGCCGTCGTCCGCGCCAGCTATCGCACGGTGGCATCCGAGGGCGGGCTGGCAGTCGGCGTGGTCCCGCCAACCGCCGCCACGGCCTTGCAACTGGAGCCGTCCGCATTGCAGCTCGTCGTGGGCGAGACCGCTCGGCTGCGAGCCCTGGCGTTTGTGGGCGAAGGCGATGCCCGCCAACCGCTGGGAGACGCCACTCGCGCCGCGGGCCTGACCTGGGAGAGCCAGCAGGCGGAAGTGGCCAGCGTCGCGGGCCCCGCCGTCACCGCGGTCCAGGAAGGTTCGACCAGCATCCTGGCCAGGCTGGGCAGCGTGACCGCGGCCGCCGATGTCACGGTGCGGCCGGCGGACGCGGCTTCCGCCGAGGAGTTGCGGGTCGTGCCCGGCTCGCTGGCGCTGGCGGTCGGCGAGTCGCGGGAAATTGGCGCGGACATCCAGGTGCGCCGCGGCCCGCTTGACGTCTCGGCCGACGTTCGGGCCGCATCGTCGGATGCCAACACAATCCGCGTCGACGAGGAAGGTCGCTCCCTGATCGGCGTCTCACCTGGTTCGGCTCGCGTCGCCTTCACTTACGGCGGACAACGAGCGATGCTGGACGTCAGCGTCGCCGCGGCCGCGGAACCGGCCGGCGAGCTGCGGATCGTCATGGAACCCAGCTCGGGTCTGCTGGCGATCGGCGAATCGCGGCAGGTGCGAGTCTACGCGGTCGATGCGGCCGGCGGCCGAACCGATCGCACCCACTCGGCACTGATCGAATCGTCGGACCCCCATGTGCTCGACGTCCAGGCGAGTACCTTGACCGGCCGCGGCGCCGGCCAGGCCACGCTTTCCGCGTCATTGCCGGAGCAACCCTCGCCCGCCACCGCCGTGTTCACTGTCGAGGACTCGGCGATCGACCAGATTGCCGTGTATCCCAACCCCTTGCGGCTGGCTCCTGGCGAAGAACTGCCGATGCGCGTCGAGGGGAAAGGCTCCGGCGGTTGGCGCGACATCAGCGACCATGCCGGATTGAAATTCAACGCCGCGGGAGACAACCCGCCAACGGTCGAAGTGCGGGGGAACCGCGTTCGCGGCCTGCTGCCAGGAAACGCGACGATTTCCGTATCGCTGGGCTCGGCCGCGCAGCAGGTGGCGGTCGAAGTGATCGCCCAGCCGTGGAGCGACCTGCGGATCGAGCCGGCCGAGTTGGCAGTGGACGTGGGCCAGCAGGCGTCGTTCCAGGTGTTCGCCCGGCGAGGCAACCGGCAACAGACGCTGTCGCTGGCCGACGGTCTGGAGGTTCGTCTGAGCGATCCCACGCCGGTCCGGCTGGGGGCTCCCTTGACGATCGTGGGCGCCCAACCGGGGTTCAGCGTCCTGACTGTCCGGCTGCAAGATCAGCAGGCCGAAGCCAGGATCACGGTCCAGGCCAGCGACCGTCCCGAACCACCCGCCACACCGCCCATCCTGCCGCCCGGACTGCGGTTTGTGCCCGATGTCCTGACCCTGCAACTGGGCACGCCCGGAGCCAGCGTGCGAGTGGTGCTGGTGGGAGCGGATGGATCCGAGCAAGACGTGGACCACCGCGCGGAGATGGCGTTCGACGGTCCCCAGGACGTGGTCGAGATGCGGTGGACGGCTTCCGGAGCGGTCTTCAAACCGCTTCAGGTCGGCGCGACCCGCGTCACGGCCACCTACCAGGGTGTACCCACGCGCCGCCCGCTGGCCGTGCGGGTCGTCGATTCGGCCGCTCAACCACGGCTGGAGGTCCGGCCCAACCCGGTTACCCTGGCGGTCGGGCAGCGGCAGGATTTCCCATCTGTTCGCATCCTGCCCGGCCGTGGAGCGGCTGCCGCCGACACCGACTATCGCGTGGTAACCAGCGATCCAGCGGTCGTCGAAGTGCTGAACAACCGGACCCTGCGAGGCGTCGCCGAGGGCGAGACCACGGTTCGCGTCACGCCCGCCAACGTGGACGCTCGTTTTCAAGACGTGGCGGTCACCGTGCCCGTGCGGGTGACGGCCGACCCGAGCGCCCCGGGCGCAGGCGGCGAGCCAGGCGCAAGCGGCGCGCCGGGCGCGGGCGGCGAGCCGGCAGAACCCGGCGGCGGCGGTTCGAGCCCGGCTGCGCGAGAACTGGTGCTCCGCGGGCCATCCCGGACCACCGTGGGAGCGGAGGTTCCGTTTACCATCGAGCTGGTGACTGGAAGCGGTGCGACGGATGTGACGAACGACGGCGCGGCACTGGTCGTCAACCGCGATCAGGCGGGCCACGTCAGCCTGCTGCCGGGCGGAATCGTCGCGGGGAATAAGGCGGGCACGGTTCAGCTCACGGCCCGTTACGAAAACCTGGTCTCGGAACCGCGAACGCTGCGGATCGACCCCGTCGCGCAGCAATTCGCCGGGCTGGAAATCGAAGTCGACTCCCGCCATCCGCTGCATCCCCAGGAGACGCGTCCACTGAAAGTCTGGGGGATTCCCGCGGCAGCCGCCGGCGGCTCGTCGGGAGATCGGCAGGACCTGACCTCGCTGATCGGCCAGGCGGAGGGTGCCTTGTCGGTGAACGTGGTGCTGTCTCCGGCCGCGGGCGTTGTCGCTCTGGGGCCCCAGCAGGTGACTGGCCTGGCGCCTGGCCGATGCACGCTGGAAGCCGTGCTCAACCAGGGTGCGACCAGCGTGCGCAGCCGGCCAGTGGACCTGGAGGTGGCCGAGGCCGGGGGGCAGGATTCGGGAGTGTTGAGTGTCGAGCCGGCGGCCATCTCGGTGCACGTTGGTCAAGATGCGCCGCCAGTTCGGGTCCTGGCCCGGTTCCCCGGCGACGCCGCCGCGCGGGAGCTGGAAGTGGCCTTGGCCAGCGCAGACGAAAGCGTGCTCAGGCCCAATGGTTCCGGTGGCTTCGTCGGGGTCCAGATCGGCCGGACGCAGTTGGTTGCCAGGCACCTGGGCCAGACGGTCACGGTGGAGGCGACGGTGGTCGGAAACCCGTTCGAAAAGGTCACTCCGACGATCACGGGAACGCTGGGAGGGCCGCTCAACGTGAGCATTGCGATTGTGGGGTCCGTGCCGGGGCAGAGCTACCGCGCGGTGCTGAAGGACGGCACGTCGACCGCCTGGGTGCCCGCCACGGCAGCCGGTCCCGGTGCGTTCGCGGCCACCGTGGTCAGTCCTTCCTTGGCATCGATGGACGCGGCCACCGTGCATACGGTGATTGTCGAGTCGCGGTCGGCCGAGGGCGGACCGAGCGAACGTTATCCGTGCTCCTTCCGACTGACCCTGGGCATCGAGGAAGTCACTCCTTGACCGCGGCGGGCGGGCTGCGGTTCCTAACTCGAAATTGCAGGAAACAGCGACCATGGCGGTGGAGCGAGACGGGTTTCCCGATGACCAGGATCTGGCGATTCAGGCCGATGCGGAGCGACTGGTCAACTTTGCCGAGGAGTTGACGGACTGGGTGGGCCGCTTCGTGCCGCAGCGGGCGGACGGCGACGATGCGATCGACGCGACGGACGAATTCCAACTGTTGCGGAACCGCCGGCTGGCCAGCAACCTGTTCCACTCGTCCAAGGTTCCGGTGGCGGGTGCCGTGTATGGTCCGTCGCAGGTCGGCAAGAGCCTGTTCATGGGCCGCGTGCTCCGCCCGGCCGACGATCGCGACAGCCCGCTGGGCAAGTGCGACACGCTGTCGCCCGACGCCTACATCCGCGAACTGTCGTTCGATCACGACATCAATCCGCAGAGCGGGGCGAACGAAGCCACGGCGCTGGTGACCCGGTTCACGACCAAGGACCGGTTCGATCCCGAGGCGTTGCCCGAGTACCCGATCAAGGTCAAGGCCCTGTCGCGATCCGAGTGGCTGCGGGTGCTGGCGCGCGGGTTCCGCAGCGAGTGCCCGCCCTCCACGGCCACCTGGGAAGAAGGGCAGTTGCGCGAGCTGTTCGAATCCGTGTCGGCCGCCCATGGAGCGGACACGGGCAACCGCGAGTGGCAGATGGACCTGATCGACACGTACTGCTACGTCCGCGGGCTCGATCATCGCATGTACCGCGTCGACGAGGCGATGTTCAATTCGTACCTCAGCCGTTACGCGCTGTCGGAATCGGGCTACGTGGAGGTCGCCAGCCGCCTGTTCTGGGACTCGACGTCGGTCCCCGAAGTCCGCGGGCGGATCAGCCAGTTGTTCAACCAGGTCCGCCAGTTCATCGCCCGGATCCGGCAAGGGGGCCGGGATGGGATTCTGGTTCACTGGGGCGCCGCCCGCTTTCTGCTGGACAGCCAGCGTTCCAGCGTGCAGCGCAGCAGGACTTCGCGGTGGAAGCCCGAAGTCAAGTGGAGCGACTTCAGCGACGCGGTCCAGGGATCGTGGTTCGTGCTGAACCACGCGCCGGGCGGGCGCGGCCCGTCCATCGACTTGTCGGTGATGCAGGCGGCCATGCTGGAGATGATCCTGCCGATCGTGCCGCACCGTTTGAACGGCCAGTGGCGCGACGTGGTCAAGCGGATGGACATCCTGGACCTGCCCGGCATGGTGGCGGGCGGGGGCGACAGCGAGGGCCGGTCGAACGTCGCGCAAAGTATCGAAGAGCAGATGATGATCGTCAAGCGCGGCAAGGTGTTCTACCTGATCGAACGGTACATCGAGGAGCGGCAGGTCCAGACGCTGCTGCTGTTGATGCGGGGAGGCAACGTCAACGTCCGGCAGTTGCTCAAGGAGTACGTCGACAAGTGGGGGCGGACGCGGTATGGCGAACAGGAGTGGCCGCGGCGCGTGCAGGCGGATTGCCCGGCCCTGTTCGTCGGCATGACCGGGCTGGACGAGGAGTTCGAAACGCGGAGCGAAGTCAACAAGGACCTGTACCAGACGCGGTTGAACAACATTGTCGAGCACACGTTGTGCGAGGTGATGAAGGATTTTGGCGGCGAGGGCCGGCGGTTTACCAACGTGTACGCCATCCGCTATCCGGGCACCTGGGACGCCGACGAACCGCGCCGCCAGGGCGCTCCGCACGGCGGTCCGGCCAAGTGGGACGAAGCCCGGCGGGCCTTTCTCGACACGCCGCTGGTCCGCGAATACGTGCGGGACCCGGAGCGGAAATGGGACACCGCCATGCGCGACGACGATGGCGGGATGTCGCTGATCTGCGAGGGATTCCTGAAATGCACCAGTTCGACTCTCAAGCAGGAAGCCCTCGAACACCAGATTCGCGACGTCCAGCAGACCGTCCGCAACCTGGCTCAGAGCTGGTATGTCGATCCCGACGCCAACCTGGATCGCGACCGCCGGATCGCGCTGGGCCAGCGGGTGCTGCAATGGCTGGCGGACGAGGAGTGCGTGTACCAGCGGGCCTACGCGCTGGAACAGACCTTATGCTTCAGCGCGGGCAACGCGATGGAGCTGGCGGAGCTGGCGGAACAGCGATCGGGCCGCGGCCGCAAGGAGTCGCTCGAAGAGCGGTTTCCCAAACGGCTGCATGGTTTCCTCAAGGAATGGGCCACCGTCTGGGCTCCCCGCCGCTGGCAGCAGCACGTGAGCGACCACAGGGACCTGGGGCCGTGGCTGGCGGATGACGATTTCGGAGCGCTGGCCCGCTACCTGAGCGACTACCTGCGCTGCGACGACGTGTTCGCGCAACTCAGCGACCGCCTGTTGAAGATCGTCACGCTGCCGGTCAGCGACCAGGGCGCTCGCCGGCACGTGGTCCGGGAATACGTCCTGCTGGTACTCAACGACTTCGTCATGAATCCGGGGCCCAGCACGGCGCCGCTCGACCCGCGGGCCGGAGTGAACGGGCACAACTTCGGACTCATGCAGCCGTTCGTCGTGCGCTGGTACCAGCGCCTGCCGCTGGCCCTGGCGTCCGCGGCGGGCGCGCATACCGAGATTCCCCGCGGCAACGAGGAATTGGGGCGGATCCTGACGGCGTACCAGGCCTGACACTGATTGAGGGCAACCCAGGCAATGACTGCGACGACACAAGGCTGGCCGGTCCTGTTTGCCAACACGGGCATCCAGGTGCTGTGCTTTCCACTCAAACCCGGCCTGCGTTACTCGGCCGACCAATTGGGCTACGGCTGGCAGCGGGCTCGCTGCAAGGCCGGTGCCCAGATCACGGATTACTGGTATCTGCAGTGGCAGTTGATTCCCGGCCGGAATCAACTGCTGCTGGCCGTCGATACGACGCTCGGTCCGCAGGATGACCAGACCGACGTGGGCTACTTCTGCAAGGCCGGACGCCTGGTGGGGGACTTCGAGGTTTCGCTGGCCGGGCTGCTGGGCGCCAACGGCCAACCGCTGGATGGCGTCGCCACCGCCCAGTTCCTCATCCGCTCGGCCACCGCCGAGGGCGGCGATCCGAAGGACGTGCACCTGGTCGTCGATTTCGGCAACAACCGCACGGGCGGCCTGCTGATCGAATTCCACGGCGACGTGGCGCAGGACCCGCTGATGCACCCGTTGCAACTGATCCACCGCTATCATCTGGATGCCTGGGACGAACGCGGCGAACTGGCTCGCAACCACGCCACCTGGTGGTATTCGTCCCGCAGCCACTGGTGCACCTCACCGTTTCTGGAGCCGCCCAAGATTGCCCAGGAGGTGTACGTCAAGGATACCGTGGTCGGATTGCTGGGCAGGAAGCAGGTCGACAAGAAGACCACGGTCTACACCGTGCCGGATACGTTCCAGGATTTCTCGCAGGTTCGTCTGGGCCGCGAGGCCCACGACCTGTCGCTGGTGATGCGCACCGATGGCGAGGTGCGGACCAGCGTCAGCTCGCCGAAACGCTACCTCTGGGGCCAGGACCCCAGTTGGCTCGACGGCTCGATCTGGTACATGGCCGATCCGAGCGGGCGGTACGATCGGGACCGGCACGCCGCCACGCTGCGTGGTCCATTGTTGCGGTTCATCCCGGAGGATGATCAAACGGACAACCCGGGACCGGACTACGACGAGAACCCGATCAAACCGGCCCACGCCCCGCGGGTGCTGATGATGGGGGCCATGTACGAGATCCTCACGCAGACCTACGCCTACATCAATTCGCCCTCGTATCGCCGCGCGGCCGGCGAACCGCACCGCATGCGGCGGCTGCGCAGCGTGACGCTGACGTATCCGTCCGGCATGATCCTGGCGGAGCGGCAGCAGTTGCAACGGCAGACGCAACAAGCGGTGCACCTGTTCCACCAGACGGCCGGACGAGCGCAGGACATCAGGCCGGAATTCAACCTGAGCATCGACGAGGCCAGCGCCGTCCATCTGACGTACATGTGGAGCGAAATTCAGAAGCTGGGCAAGAAGCCGAGCCTGTGGTTCCAGTTGATGGGCCGCAACGAACCGGCACCCGAGGTGGCGCCGAGTGCCGCCGAGAGTCCGGCGGGTGAATCGTCCGAGGCCAGTTCGACCAGCCGGGCGATGCCGGGCCGCCGGCGTCCGGGACCGGGCGGCCGGCAACGGCCGGAAC
>JAGFJK010000238.1 GCA_024102795.1 Pirellulaceae bacterium | reverse complement strand
TCGGACCTGGTCGCCGCGGACCCGCGGCTGTTGGCCACCGTGATTGACGGCCTGGCCGCCGGCTGGCCGCGCGGCCACGCGGTGGACCTGCCCGACGAGGCGGATCCGACGCTGGTCACGCTGCTCGACCGCTCGGCCGCGGGCGGCAAGTCGCAGCTTATCCGCCTGGCGGGCTCCTGGGGCAGTTCCGCTCTGGAACAGCACGTGGCCACCGTCGTCGCGTCGTTGACTGCCACTCTGAAGGCGTCGGACGCACCGCTCGACGACCGCCTGGCGGCCGCTCGGCAACTGGTGGAATTCCGCCCGGCGGATGGCACGACGGTCTCGCAACTACTGGGGCAAGTCACTCCGCAGGCGGCCCCGGAGCTCGCACAGGGGATTGTCGATGCCCTGGGCGGCAGCACGGCCGACGACCTGGGATCGCAGCTCGTGCGGCTCGCCTCCACCTCCACTCCGGCCGTTCGCGGCCGGGCCCTGCGCATCCTGCTGGCTCGTCCTCAGACCACGGCCGAACTGCTGGCGGCAATCGAGGAAGGTAAGCTGCAACTGGCCGATCTGAGCCTGGAACAGAAGCAAGCCCTGAACAGCCACCCGGATCGCCGCCTGCGCGACCGCGCTCAGAAGCTGCTCACCGCCGGCGGCGGCCTGCCCAATCCGGATCGCCAGCGAGTGCTGCAAGAGCGGCTGGTGCTGACCGAGCGGACCGGCGATCTGGAAGCCGGCCAGGCCATGTATAAGAAACATTGTGCCAAGTGCCATAAGCACCGGGGCGAGGGCGAGACGATCGGACCCGACCTGACCGGCATGGCCGTGCACCCCAAGGTCGAGCTGCTGACGCACATTCTGGATCCCAGCCGCAGTGTCGAAGGGAATTTCCGGATCTACCAGGTCGTCACCGTCGATGGCCGCGTGCTCAGCGGCATGCTGGCGGGCGAGACTCGCACGACGCTGGAACTGGTGGATGCCGAAGCCAAGCGGCACGTGATTCAGCGCGAGGACGTCGAGGAGCTGATCGCATCGCGCATGTCGCTGATGCCCGAAGGCTTCGAAAAGCAGATGACCGAACAGGAGCTGGTCGATCTACTGGAGTTCCTCACCGACAAGGGGCCGTTCCTGCCGCTGGACCTGCGCGGCGTGGCGACGATCACCAGCGTCAAGGGCATGTTCTACGACGAGGCCAGCCAGGTGGAGCGATTGGTGTTTCCCGACTGGGCGCCCAAGACGTTCGCCGGGGTGCCGTTCCTGCTGATCGACCCGCAGGACGGCCGGGTGGCGAACGTGGTGCTGCTGCACGGGCCGCAAGGCACGTTTCCGCCGCGAATGCCCCGGCAAGTCAGCCTGCCGCTCAACGCACCGGCCAAGGCCATCCATCTGCTGAGCGGCGTCAGCGGCTGGGGTTCTCCGCTGGGCCAGCGAGGTTCGGTCAGCCTGATCGTGCGGCTGCACTATGCCGACGGTCAAACGGAGGACCACGCGCTGAAGAATGGCGAGCACTTTGCGGACTACATCCGCCGCGTGGACGTACCGCAATCGCAGTTCGCCTTCGACCTGCGGGGGCGGCAGATCCGCTACTTGTCGGTCGCGCCCGCTCGCCCCGACCAGCCAATCGAACGGATCGAACTGGTCAAGGGTCCAGACGACACGGCGCCGATCGTAATGGCCGTGACAGTGGAAACCGCGGCCAAACCCGGCTCGTAATGCCGCTACAGCCGCAGCGGCTCCCAGCGGTCGTGCAGCGTCTTCAAATTGCGGCTGTGAGTCAGAATTACCACCTCGTCGCCCACGTGCAGCCGAGCGTCGGCGGCCGCCAGTTTGAACTCGCCCTGATGATAGTAGCAGATCACCTGCGCGCCGGCCGGCAGTTCCAGGTCGGCCACCGTCGCCACGCGTTCCTCGCGCAGGACGAAAGCAAAGCAGCGGGCGTCCCCCTTGATGGCCGACGAAAGTTCCAGAATGTTCAGCCCCTGCACCATGTCGGCCAGGTAGCGGCTGATGGTCAGCGACGGCACGATCGTGTCGTCCAGCCCCAGCTCCTCGCAGACCGTGACCAGTTCCGGGTCCTTGATGCTGGTCACCACGCGGGGAAAGCCGAGCGACCGGCCGACCAGGCTGGCAATCATGTTCGCACGGTCGTCATCCGTCAGACAGAACAGGATGTCCGACTGCTTGGGGTTCGCCTCGCGGAGGATCGCCGGACGACTGCCGTCGCCATGCAGGAAGCCGCAATCCAGACTGCCGCGGAGGTTCTCGATCTTTTCGCGGTCCGTTTCCACGATCACGACTTCATGATTGCGGCCAATTAAAAGCTGCGCCGTCAGCAGCGTGACTTCGCTGGCTCCGATGAATACCACGCGCATACTCAATCCGCCCGTTTGCCGAACCAGGTCCAGCGGTGCAGCCAGACCAGCCAGGCAAAGATTTCCATTCGTCCCAGCAACATGTCCAGGCCCAGCACGCATTTTAGCACGGCCGGCAGGTCGGGCCGAGTGACACCGCTGGAGAGGCCCACGGTGGCAGTGGCCGAAACCACTTCGAACAGCGAATCGAGCGGCTCCTCGCCATGGGCCAGAAACACCAGCCACGAGCAGCCGACCAGCGCCAGGAACAGCAGGGCGACGGCCAGTGCGGAACGGATTTCGGGCGAGTTGATTTCGCGGCCGGCCAGCGTCGGTTCCAGCACGGCATGCGGAGGCAGGCAGGTGCGGCGAACCATGTGCCGGACCACGCGCCACAGGATCAGCAGCCGCAGCACCTTCACCCCGCCGGCCGTCGAACCGATGCCGCCTCCCGCCAGCATGGCGGCGATCAGGATCAACCGCGACGCGTTGCTCAGTTCACTTGCCGGCAAGGTCGAAAACCCGGTGGTGCTCTGCGCGGACATCGCCTGCAGCGGTCCATGGTACAGGCAGTCGCTCCAGGAGCGCCCGTCGACCAGCCCCATGCAGACGACCAGGCTGACGATGGCGATCAGGTTGGCGACCACGATCGCTCGCAACTGCAGGTCCGCGGCGGCCACCCGCCAGGGCGTGTCGCAGAACCGCCAGTACGCGATCAACGGCACGCTGCCGGCCACTCCGACCAGGGTCGCGACGACCGGAGCATAGGGGCGCGTGAAGTGGGCCAGACTGGCGTCGTGCGGGGCGAAGCCGCCGGTGGAAACGGCCGACAACGCATAGGCCACCGCGTCCCGCAGGTTGCCTTGCGCCAACAGCAGCACCAGGATCGCCGCCGCGGTCAACACCAGGTACACGGCCAGGACGCGGCGAGCGTACGCGGCCGCGCCGCCCCATGTGGTCATCTCGACCGCTTCTGCCACCGCCAGCCCCTTGGCCAGAATGCCCGGCCGCACCACCAGGGCCAATGAAAACACCACGAAACCCAACCCGCCGCACCACTGCAGCCAGGCTCTGGCCAGCAGGAACCAGTCGGGCATGCTTTCGATCCGGGGACAGGTGCTGAGTCCCGTGGTCGTGATCCCGGAAACGGCTTCGAACCAGGCGTCGATCGAACTCAACCCGGCCAGCTTCAGCGGCAGCAGCATCACCAGCGAGGTTCCCAGGAACGTGCCGGCGGCCAGCACCAGCGACTCGTTCTCCTGTATCCGCGATGGCTCCGGCAGCCGCCGCAACCCAAACCAGGCGACCAGCAGCGCCGCGATCAACACCGCCAGTGCGCCGCAAGGCACGTACGCTCCGTACCATAGAGTGACGGCCAGCAGCGGCGCCACCAGCCACGCCATGATCAGCGACAACCGGCCGAGCAGCCACGCCAGGACGTGGAACCGCACCCGGTAGCTGAGCGCCGCTTGCTGCTTGTTCATGCCCGTCGCCTTTCGCCGGATAGTCGCCTTTCGCTCCGCGAAAGTAGCGTTTGCCTCGGACCAGGCCGCGACCCGACTCGCGCCGCATTCATTCAATTTCTTCCAGCAGGATGCATACGTTCCGATCCCGACTCCGAACACGAAGCACTTTGAATTCGCGTCTCCTGCAGGCCATGGTGCGCGTTTAGCATTGTGATTGTCCGCTCGAACCCCGCAAGCCCCTCACCATTGACCTCTGGGGTCGATTTGGCAGGATGGGGAAAATGCCGACTGTTCGCCGCAGGCGCAGCACAACACGCCTGGTGGGACATCGGCGGCGGTTAAGAGATGTCGAAATCACCGTCACGCCGGGAATCGTTGATTCGTCTTGGCGAGCGGGGGACGTCAGTCCCCTGTTTCAGTGGATCGTCGATACGCAACGCGAAGAAACAGCGGGCTCACGCCCGCCGCTCGCCTACTGTACGCCTGCTTGTTCCCACTGGCCGGCGCGCCGGGTTACAATCCCAGGCGACCGGCTCACACCGAAATGCCATCCAACCAGGCAGGCCAGCAGCTCATGACCGACGCCCAGCAGCCGACCGGTTCCGCAGTCGCAACGGAACCGGAGGATCTGAACCCGTTTCACATCACGCAGCAGCAGTTCGACCGGGCGATTCCCCACCTGGCCCGGTTGAAACGCGGCCTGATTGACTTTCTCAAGTCGCCCGTCCGAACGATCACCGTCTCGTTTCCGGTGGAAATGGACGACGGGTCGGTCGCCATGTTCACCGGGCATCGCGTGTTGCACAGCCAGGTCCGCGGTCCGGGCAAGGGCGGGATTCGCTACCATCCGAACGTGACCGTGGATCAGGTTCGCGCGTTGGCCGAGTGGATGACCTGGAAGTGCGCGTTGTTGGACGTGCCGTTCGGAGGCGCCAAGGGAGGCGTGGTCTGCAATCCGAAGGAACTGGGCGCCAGCGAGCTGCGCAAGATCACTCGCCGCTACATCTCGGACCTGGGCGACAACATCGGACCACACACCGACATCCCGGCTCCCGACCTGTACACCAACGAACAGACGATGGCCTGGATCTACGACACCTATCACACAATGCATCCGGGACGCAACAACTGGCCGGTTGTGACCGGAAAGCCGCTCTCGATGGGCGGCTCGCTGGGGCGCAAGCAGGCCACCGGGCGCGGCTGCCTCTACGCGACCGAGCGGCTGCTGGAACGCGGACTGGTCGCCGGCCTGAACTCGCTGGCAGGCGCCCGCGTGGCGATTCAAGGTTATGGCGAAGTGGGACGCGTGGCGGCCGAGCTGTTCCAGGCCGCCGGCGCGCGGGTGGTAGCGCTCAGCGATTCGCAGGGCGGCATTCACCAGCCGGATGGAATCGACCTGGCGGCGGCGCGGCAGTTCAAGCAGCAGCATCAAACGCTGGTCGGCCTGCCCGGCACGCGCGCCATCACCAACCAGGAACTGCTGGAACTGCCCTGCGACGTGCTGCTGCCGGCCGCCCTGGAGAACCAGCTTCATCGCGGCAACGCCCAGCGGATTCAGGCCCGGCTGATCTGCGAAGGGGCCAACGGTCCCACAACCCCCGCCGCCGACGAGATCCTGGCCCGCCGCGGAATCCCCGTGCTGCCCGACATCCTGGCCAACGCGGGCGGCGTGACGGTCAGCTACTTCGAGTGGGTGCAGAATATCGAGAACGAGCAGTGGGAGCTGGAGCAGGTCAACACCAAGCTCCAGTCCAAGATGCGCTCGGCCACCGATCATGTGCTGGACCGCTGGAGCCAGCTCAACGGACTGACCACGCCGCAAGCCGCCGGCTCCTGGAGCGTCGACCTGCGGACCGCCGCGCTGGTGATCGCCATCGAACGCGTGGCCGACGTCACGCTGCGCCGCGGAATCTGGCCGTAGGCGGCGCGTGCCACCTTACCAGAACAGCACAAACACCACCCACAAACAGGCCGCCATCAGCAGGGCGGCGTACAGCAGCGGGTTCAGATACCAGGGCGTGCGTCCCTGGAACGGCGATTCGCACAGCGCCGGCAACGACTCGCTGCTGCGGTACAGCCAGCCCGTGTGCTGCACTTCCAGCAGATGACCGCGCGCCTCGCGGCCCAGCAGCCAGGTGCTGACCGCCATCGCCGCCACCGTGATCAGCAGCGACCAGCAGAGCGCCGCCCAGCGGTTGGTCAGCCATAACGGCACTCCCACCGGATCCGGCAGCAAGTCCAGCTTGGGTGCCTCGCGGCAATACAGTGCCAGCAGCCCGTAGACCGACCCCACGCCCAGCCCGATCAGGCCGCTGTGCCGATTGGCTCGCGTCAACACGCCCGCCAGGTAGATCGTGAACAGAGGAGTCACGAACACGGGAATCAGCGTCGTGAACGCATCCAGCATGTTCTTCTGGATGAGGATGAACGGCAGATAGAGGAACCCCAGCAGCAGCACGCCGACGGTGGCCCAGCGCCCGACGATCACATAGTGGTGGTCCTCGCGGTTGGGAACCAGCAGGCGAGCGTAAATGTCACGGGTGAAAATGGCGGACAGGGCCGAACCCATCGAGTCGAACGTGCTGATGGCAGCGGCCACGACGCTGGCCACGACCAGTCCCTTCCAGCCGACCGTCAGAAACTCGCGGGCCAGGGCCGGATACAGCTCGTCGGCGTTGGTCAGGTCTTGAAACTGGGGCATCGCCCGGCCGAACACGCCCATGCAGGCACATGCGATCATCGGCGGCAGGCTGAGTCCCACGCCGACGGTGGCCGCCATCTTCATATCCCAGATCGAGCGGGCGCCCATCAATCGCATCGTCTGCGTGTGGTTCACCGTCCAGTAGCCGCTGCCGACGATCGTCCAACCAGCCACCACCACCAGCGGTCCCAGGTCCCAGACGCGGTCACCCACCGCGAATTGAAACGGCGATTGCGGTCCTCCTCCAAACCGCCCGATATGCACCAGGTCCGCGGCCCCCCCTTGCGGTTGCGCCCGGTCCAGCGCTTCCAGGCCGGCCAGCATCCCCGACCAACCGCCCACCTGGTTCCAGATCGCCCAAAAGATGACGGCCGAGCCGAGCAGCATGATGATCCCCTGGCAGGCGTCGGTCCAGACCACCGACTTCAAGCCGCCCCAGGCGGTATACAGCCCCGCGCACAGCACCATCGACACAATCAACACCCAGGCCATGACCGGGCCCATGATCCGCAGCCCGGTGAGCAGCAGGAAGACCGACCACAGCATCAGACCCAGCATGCTGCTGCGGTACTGAATCTGAATTAGCGCGCTGAGCACCCGGGCGGCAAGCCCGAACCGGGCCTCCAGGTACTCGGCGTTCGTATAGAACCCGGCTCGGTAGATCGCCGGCACCACCAGGAACGAGGCCAGTATCCCGCCCGCCGCGCTGCCGATCGCATAGACCGTGATGATGTGCAGGCCCTGGTTGTACGTGTTGCCCGTGACGGACACCAGGTCGGCGTTGTCGACGTTCGTGGCGAACATCGACAGACCGATGCCCCACCAGGGCAGTGCCCGCTGCCCCAGAAACCATTCGCCGCTGCTGTAGGTGCCGCGAGCCAGGTAGAATCCCAGCCCGATCACGGCCCCGTTCAGCACCAGGACAATCAGCCAATCCAGCAGATGCACGTTCCCAAGCCTCCCTCGCTGACGCGTCGGGCTACATGTCGGGCTACATGTCCCCGACACGGTTGCACGATCACGACTCATGCGACAACTGCCGCCAAGGCATCGGCATCGTGGGCGGTTGGCGGTGCCGTTCGCGGCGCTGGTCCTTCGGCCGGCCGTGGAACCAGCGGATGAACTCCGCCAACTGCTTGACCGACTCGTCGTAGGCTTGCCGTCCCTTCTCGGCGGTCGCCAGCTCCGGTTCGCCCAGCACGCCCGTCTCGCTGTAGCTGCTGGTCCACGAGACAACCGTCCCGGGTCCCTGCTCGAACAGGTCGACGTAGTTGAACGGACTGTTCTCCTCGTTGAAGCTGATCGTGCCGTTGCGGATCTGGTCCTGGCGCACGTTGTCTCCGTCCAGGTACAGGTAGAGCGACGTTTCCAGTTCGCAGGCATGAGCGCAGCCGCCGGGAAACTTGCTCTGCCGCCAACGAGGCATGAACTCCTTGTCCACGGTCAGCAGCTTCCACCAGCCGATCAACACGCATTCGGCGTCCGTTTCCAGGCAGGTGCGGCGGGCGACCAGGTCCAGGTTGGGCATGTTGGAACCGTGGCCGTTGAGCAGGATGATTTTCTTGAAGCCGTGGTAGGCCAGCGAACGGGTGATGTCGAGCACGTGCTGCATGAAGTGTTCGAAATCGTTGTTGATCGTGCCGGGAAAATCCATCACGTGGCCCGTGTAGCCGTAAGCCACGACCGGCAGGACCAGCGTTTTGTCGGGTACCGCTCGCCCGGCACCCAGGGCGATCTGCGTGGGACAGATCAGGTCCACGTCCAGCGGCAGATGGGGACCATGCTGTTCGACCGCGCCACAGGGCACGATGCAGACTTTACCCAGTTCGACGGCGTCGTTGATTTCCGGCCAGGTCAGTTTTTCGTAACGGTGTTCGGTTTCGGCCCTGCGCGGCATGTGAGCTCCTTTCCAAGAGACGTTGGGGTGAGATTATACGCGATTGGCGGGACGTGTGAGCGGCGGGTGAGCCGGGCGGGTGAGCCGGGCCGTTTTTCGTTGCCAGGGGGCGGCCTGGCGGCTACGATGAACGCGATCGGCCACCGCGGTACTTGAGGTGTTGGCAGCAGGCGAGGGGACATGGCGCACGCAGGACCTGCCAACGACCTCCAACGCCCTCCCGCCAAACTCCTGGCAGAGCAGAGGCCGATCACCACCGAGAGGCGGGAACCCGACGTCGAGCGGCCCAGCCGGGCAACTCGCCCCTGGCGCTGGGTCGCTCCGCCGGCCTGGGCGGTAAGCGCCGCGCTGCACTGCGCCGCGCTGCTGGTCCTGGCACTGCTGACCATCAGCGCGGTGGACCCCGCTCGCGACACGCATCTCGTGGCCAGCGTCGCGATTGAGGACGAACTGCTGGAAATGGTCGAGATCCAGATCGAGGAGTTGGAGCTCCAGCAGTTCGTGCCGATCGATGCGCCGGAGCTCGCGCCCGGAGCGGCCGACTTTGGCGACGTGCGGCTGGAATCGCAGCTTGTCGCCACGGACATCGGCGTGGGGCCGGTCCAGGAATCGACGATCGGCGAAATCGGACTGCTGTTCGGCAAGGAAGGTTCGGGGATGTCGCAAGCCGGTCCGGGAGAAGGCGTCGCCTACTTCTTCGGGGTCAAGACGAAGGGCAACCGGTTCGTGTTTGTCGTGGACAATTCCAACAGCATGTCCGGCGGCAAGTTCGAAACGGCCGTGGCGGAACTGCAACGGTCGATCGGCCGGCTGAACGAGCACCAGCAGTTCTACGTGATCTTCTTCAGCGACACGGCCTATCCGCTGTTCTATCCGCAAACCGCCAAGGGGCTCGTGCCGGCGACCGACGAGAACAAGCGGCGGCTGGAGTACTGGCTGATGACGGTCGAGCGCTGCCTGCAAACTCGCGGTCTGGAAGCGATGCAACTGGCATTCAGCTTGCGGCCGGACGCGATTTATATCCTGGGCGACGGAGCGTTCACCGACCGGACGGCCGACCAACTGCTGGCCACTCCGCCCGGCGTGACGATCCATACGCTGGGGTTTCGCATGAACCCGCAGGCCGAGCAGGACTTTCGGCAGATTGCCCAGCGCTTTGGCGGCAAGTTTACCGAGGTCCAGGTGACGCCCCAGATGGTGACCCTCTCGCGCCAGCTCAACCGCCCTCGCAATCGCACGCGGCACGGGGTCTGGGGCATCCGGCTGCCCGCCGGCCCGTGACAGCGGCTCCCGCGACCGCTCGCGGATGCGAGTTGTCGAACGCGATTCCAGTCAGTCGCATTGCGCCGAATGTGCGGCTTGGCGCCAACGACGGAATTGCCGGCGCGGCCTTTGAGTGATTGCGTACGCGGCGGACTGCCGATCTGCCCAGAGGGGTACTCCCTACCGAATGGATTCATGGTCCCAGGTTGCGGCGGCCCGCCCCCCCGCCTGGCCGGACCGCGGCACGAGGCCACGGTCGCCGCTTGTCACGGACGGAACATGCGACGCAGCTTTCCCGCACGATGTTCGTACGCGGTTCTGCTGGCTGGCAGCATGCTGGCTGGCTGCGCCGATTCGTCGTCCCCGCCCGGCGCGGGTGCCCAGTCCGCGCCGCGGGCGATGGTGGGAGCGCACTGGGCGACTGCCAGGCCGCTGTACGAGTCCGGCCGCAGTTCGCACGATGTCTCGGTCGAAACCGCCGAACCCCCGATCGCGCGGCGCGAAATCCTGCTCTCGGCGCTCGATTTTGCACCGCCACCGTTGCCGCCGGCGCCCGTGTTGCCACCGGCCAATTCGATGCGAGCGGCAAAGTCGCCGCCGCCGACACCCAGGTTGCTGCCACCCTTCGAAACAGACCGTCCGGGCCTGTTTCGACTGCCTCCGGCGGATGAGGAGCTGGAGCTGGCGGCGCCGCTGCAACAGCGTGCCACCCCCTGGCCGGAACCGGTTACCGAGAACCTGCCGCGGCACGAAGTCATGGCCGCGCCGCCGCGGTTCCACGCGCCGCGGCAGGCACCGGATGCCTTGGCGCCGTCACCGGGCGGACAGGTCTGGGAACCCGCGGGCGCCGGCGGCGAGCGGTGGATCGACCGGGATGTGATTGCCGGCAGCGCGCTGCAGTTGACGCGCCGAGCGGCCGAGGCGGCTCGACGCGGCGCGGTCTATTCGGCCCAGGCCGACCTGATCCAGGCTCTGCAGCTAATCGCTCAGGCACTGGACGTCGAACAACCCGCGGCCGGGCACGCCGAGTCGCTTCGTCGCGGTCTGCGGGCCCTGGAGGAAGCGGCCGACTTTCTGCCGACCGGTTCCGCGACCACGGTCGGCGCCAGCGTGCCGCAGCGCGTGCGAAGTCATCGCACGACCATCCTGAGAACCGCGATGCAACCGCTGGACCGCATGTCGCCACTGGTGGCGATCCAACACTATCTGCAGTACGCCCAGCAACAACTGGCACTGGCCGGAGGCGACCTGCCAGCCGCTTCGGTCGCTCTGTACGCCCTGGGACGACTGCAATTCGCCCTGGCGGGCGACGCGGATCCGCAGGGCCACCTGGCAGCGCCGCGAGCGATCGCTTGCTACGACGCGGCGCTGGGAATCGATTCCCGCAATCACCTGGCGGCAAACGAACTGGGAGTGCTGCTGGCCCGCTGTGGCCGCCTGCCGGCGGCCCGCGACGCGCTGCGGCAAGCGGTCGCGCATGGCGGCGGTAGCGAGTCCTGGCACAACCTGGCCGTGGTGCACGAGCGGCTGGGTGAAGTCGAACTGGCCGCACAGGCGCGCCGCCAGTCCGAACTCGCGCGCCGGCCGCCCGAATCGCCCGGCACGCAATCGGATGTGACCTGGGTGGAGGCGGAAGTGTTCGCCGGCCGAACATCGCCCACGGATGGCGATGGGAGCAGGAAGAAGTAGTCAGTTGTCAGTTGGAAGAATGATGTCGGGAGGTGTGCTCCACCATGCGAATCACGCGACGGCTGCTGATGATGATACTGATGATGTGGCTGCTGATGCCCGGTGTGAGCTGGGGCAGCGATCCGTGCCGACCCGGCATCGACTGCCAGTTGGACGCCGGCTGCCACACAACGCATTGGCGTCAGCAGCGGCCCATTCCCTGGGATGTGTTCGCCCAGGGGGACTACATCGGCCCGCCCCGCATGCCGCACGTGCCCGAATACCGCATGCGAGTGGACGACCAGTTGGAGTTCGTCTATCGTCTGACTCGCGTCGAACTGGCCGCGCCCTACGAACTGAACGTGGGTGACGAAGTCCGAGTGGAATCGCTGACGGACGACAAGATCGACCGCACCCTGCTGGTCCAACCGGATGGTTATCTCACGCTACGGTTGCTCGGCCAGGTCCGCGCGGCCGGGCGAACCGTCGAGGAGCTGCGGGCGGATCTGGAACAGCAGTACCAGCAGTTCTACAAGGTGCCGGCGATCACCGTCACGCCGATCAAGGTCAACACGCGGCTGGAAGACCTGCGTTCGTCCGTCGACAGCCGCTATGGGCGGGGCGGACAGAGTTTTGTGACCCGCGTCTCGCCCGACGGCACCGCGCAACTGCCCGGACTGGGCTCCGTGCCCGTGCTCGGCCTGTCACTGGACGAACTCAAACGCGAAGTCGACGCCCGCTACCAGCGGATCGTGAGCGGCATTGAGGTCACGCCGGTCTTGATCGAACGAGCGCCGACGTACGTCTACGTCGTGGGTGAAGTCATCAATTCCGGCCGGCATACGCTGACCGGACCCACCACGATCACCCAGGCCATCTCGCTGGCCGGCGGCTGGCGGAACGGGGCAAGCCTGCAACACGTGGTCGTGATGCGGCGAACGGATGACTGGCGGCTGCTGGCCACGCAAGTCAACATCCAAGGCACACTGAACGGCACTCGACCCTGCCCGCCCGACGAAATCTGGCTGCGGGATTCCGACATCGTGGTCGTTCCCCGCAGCGGCATGCTGCGGACAACCGACGCCATCAACCTGATCTTCACCCGCGGCATTTACGGCGTGGTGCCGATCCAGGCCTCGGTCAACTTCTCGGACGCCAGCCGCTTGTAGGGTGGCCGGCAGTTGTCAGTTGTCAGTTATCAGTGGGTAACCGTTCGCAGGGATTGGAGATTCACATCGGCGAGAAGGAAACACTTCAATCCTTCTGACCCCCTCCCCGCTTCGGAGATCGTGCAGCACTTGAGTTGTTTTGCCATCAGGAGTCAGGACATCTTGATCGACCATTCGATCCCCGTATTTCAACCGGCCTGGGAAACCCCATAAATCACTTCTGGCCCCCTCCCCGCTTCGGGGAGGGCTGGGGAGGGGCTCTCTTGTGCACTGCCAAACTCAACCCGCAACTACCACATTCACTCAACTACCACCTGGACACATACATGCTTAGGGACCCGGATTTGGAATCTGAATCACTACAAATCCGCGTGCGCCGCAGTCCATTGCACGAGATGAACAAACGGTTGTTCGCTCGAACCCCGCAGGCCCCTCCCCAACCCTCCCCGGAAGCCGGGGAGGGAGCCAGAGGGATATCTAGGGAGAACGGTCATCGAAGCCCAGGCCGTCCAAGTTTCCCTCGGTTGTAACGCCAACTTCCCTCGGCAAAAACAACTTCAAAGCTACACGATCTCGCAGCCTGAGAGGGAGCCAGAGGGCATCGGAGTAGGGATGCGACGCGGGTCCCGCGGAAGGCGCAACGTCAAGAAGAGTACGCGAGCGATCTTCGTCGTCTCGGTGCGCCCTTCGTTTACACCTCGGGTCAATAGCGGCAACGACCTACTCACAAAGTGGCGCTAAAGCATCCGTCAGCCATCAGCATTCAATTTGCAATTTGCAATTCCCAGCGATGATTTCGCGTGCCGCGCTACAGCCCGGTCATCAGCCGGTAGGTGTGATGCCAGCGCACGGCGGCTCGTCCGGCAAAGTAGGTCAACAGGCTGGTCAGGCTGAGCATCATGAAACACCAGCGGGACGTCTGCCGGCGCGGGACCAGGTGCAGGTGCATGAACTGGATGAACCCGTTGTCGGCCGTCGACAGCAGGACGGCTCCCAGCACCATCGCGTAGGCGGCTGCCAGTCCCAGGCAGGCCAGCGCCACGACCCACACGCTGCTCCAGTCCGGCAACTGCACGACGTACAGGGCGTAAGCCAGTTGGACGCAGCCCAGGACCAGCAGCAACCAGGTCCAGCGAGCGATGCCGGGCGAGTCGTCCAGGTGTTGGAAATGGTCCGCAATCTCGAAGATCGCCGGCACGATCCCCAGCAGTGCGACGCCTGCCGTGGCCGCGCCCAGGTAGTAGGCCGTCGCCAGTTTGCTCGGATCGTGCTCGTAGCCGGCTCGCGGAGGCTCCGCTTCCGAAACCGCCGCACCGGAATCGGCTGGCGCGCCTGCAAACGCCGCCGCACCCGCATCGGCTGGCGCGCCGGCGCTGGTGGCCGCGCCAGCACTG
>JAGFJK010000219.1 GCA_024102795.1 Pirellulaceae bacterium | reverse complement strand
GGGCGTTAGTGAAAAACCTAGCGATCCGCCGGGCAAGCCGGCGGGATTCGAAGTCCAAAACAGTCTGACGGGCGCTCACCGGGAGCCAAGGGCCTTAAACACTGAGGTTCCAACAACTTATAAGCTGCACGATCTCCTTCGGGGAGGGTTGGGGAGGGGCTCTTCTGGCACTTCCAAACTCAAACCGCGCCCAAACAGATCCGCTCAATTACCAGGTGAACGCATACATCCGGTCCCGGATTCCAAACCCGAATCACGACCAATCCGCGTGCCTTCCAGTCCATTCTGCGCGTTGAACACTTGGTTGACCACTCTAGCCTCTCAGGCCCCTCCCCAGCCCTCCCCGAAGCGGGGAGGGAGCCAGAGGGATTTCAAGGGGGAGCGCTAGTCGAAGCGGAGGCCGTCCAAAGAAGTTCACCATAGCGTCAGCCCCTAAACTCCGAGTTTTCACCGCCTTATAAGCTGCACGACCCCGAAGCGGGGAGGGAGCCAGAAGGTCTTCAAATTCTTGTTCGTTGCCTGTGTTGATCGCCCGAACGATTGTTGTTGCGTGAAACCCCAACACATCTGCGGTTCAGAAACAAGTAATACGCAACTTCAAAAAACGTCAGCGAGGGAGCAAGCAGTTATCAGTGAGCCCGAAGCGTCAGTGAGGGAAGGAGCATAGACAGACAGCCTTCAGTTGTCGATTGGGTCTCCGAACACGCCGCGGATCAGGGGTCGCACCTGCCGCGCCCGCTCACGCCGCATCGCGTTGCTGTCGCGCGCCCACAGGTCCAGCAGCCGGTGCGAGTGGCGGCCGGTCGGGTCCAGCTCGGCAATCACACTCAGCAACTGGCTGGCATCCAACCGCTCGAACTGCCCCATCAAGTAGGGCAGGGCGTCGCGGGCAGAAACCCGAGCGCGTGGGATCTCCAGGGCCGCGGTCAAATGATCCTCCGAACTGCCCGCGCTCAGGATCTGCTCCAACCGGCCCAGGGCCACTGGCCCCGAACGAACCAACGTTCGCAGGACGACGTCGCGCTGTTGGCGATCCGTGCAAACGGTCAGCAACCGGGCCAGCGGCTCGATCATGTCGCGGTCGTGCGGCGCGCTGCGCCGCACCGCCAGGCACAAGGCGAACAGCCGCTCTTCATCCACGGGCCTGTCGGAGTTCGGATCCGCCGTGCGGGAGAGTTGCCCGACTTCATCCACCAGCCAGCGGTGCCAGTCCAAGGTGGGCCAGTCCGAGGTGGCCAAGTCCAGATGAACCAGCAGCAGGATGGCCAGCAGTCGCACGTCGGCATCGGCATGGTCGCGACTTAGTTGAATCCAACGTTGGGCGACCCGCTCGACCTGCTCCGGGGCATCCGCCAGCACCCGCACCTGAAGTTCACCTTGTTCGTTCTCTCGCAGGCGCAGGCGACTCAGATCCGGTTCGGCAGCCAGCATCTCCAGCAGCCGCTCGATCCGGCCCAGCGTGCCGCGAGCGTGATAGGCCGTGAGCGAACCGGGCAGACAGCCCAGAACGGCATCCGGGCCGCTGCGCCAGGAGAGTGGATCGACAAAACTTGCGAACCGGGCCAGTCGCAGCTCACCTTGCTCGCCATACACGTCGCGCAGCGAACGGACATCGAACGTCTGCCAGGTCCACTCCGCGTCCGCCGCCTGGCGACCGCTGACGACCACTGTTTCCCCTCGCAGAAACACCGCCGGCTGGTCGCTGGCTGGAAGCAATTGCCCCAAGGCGTCGGCCAGCGGCACCTGGTCCAGTTCCAGCGAGACGCGATGCCGCCGGACGTCCTCCACGCCGGACCAGGCGGAGCCTTCCACCAAGAAACCTCGCCCGCATTGTTCGGCCAACTGCCGAAGTGCATCCTCCAGCGGCAATTGCTCGAAACTCAAAGTCACCGGTTGGCTGAGCGCCGGGGCGTTCACCAACAACCCGCCGTTCACGCTGGCCGCAACGCTCCGCTCCAGCAACCGCAGCGCGGCCGCGGTCGCCCGCTGCGAGCTGACCGGTTGCCGCACCAATAACAGCGGACCGACTTGTTCGCCTAAGATCCACAGCAAGTTGTCGCCGGGAATTCCCTTGCCGCCGGGGTCTTCGAGCGGCAGTCGGCCGTAAGGCGACCGGGTGGGCTTCAAGTGCCAAGGCAACGGCATGTGGTCCGCCTCGGATGCCGGCCGGCCCGCCGCCCGCAGTGCTACATCCAACCGGCCCACCGGATACACGCAGCTCGTGACGCTGGACGTCGCCTCCTCCAGCGGCACGAGCCGCAGCCTGCCGCGCATGATGGCCGGGGCGAGTTGTCCAGGCGCGATCGCGTCGAGCACGTCGGCCAACGGCACTCCGGCGGCCAACAGGTTGACCTTCCGATCGCTCCAGGCCAACGTCAATTCGGGGTCCAGATCGATCGTCTCGCCCGCTTGCTGGCCCAATTCCAGCAACACGTCGCGGACTGTCCGGTTGACGGCCGTCAGGTGGACTGGCCGCTCCAGAACTTGTCCGATCCGCTCGTCTGCCGCTTCGTCCAGGCAAACAGGTCCCGCCGAAGCGTTCGCCTCGCGGCGGGCCAGGTCCTTGAACTGTGCCAGCAGCCGATCCACGCGGGCCTGCATCCCGGCCGACTGCCGCACGACCAGCAGCCCGCGAAACTCGCTGGCCTCGCCCGGACCGCCGTAGTCGGACCAGGCTCGGACCGACACGCCGCGCACCAGATCCGCTAGCCGCTCGACGTCTTCGGCCCGAATCAGCCAGGCCACGCGGTGAACGCGGGTCAGCCGCGGCTCCGGCGAATCCTCTTCACCAGCCTGTATTTCGCGCGGTGGCCAGGAGGACAACCGCGAGTACTCCGCCTCCGTCAGGCCCACCGTCCAGCTCGCGTCGCGGTCCGGGTCCGACGCCGTGGCCTCGACCAGACAGGCCAGCAGTTGCGCGATCTGTTGGTGATGCAGCCGAGTCTGCGCGATCGGCAGCAGGTCGTCGAGCGCTCGCAGAGAAATCGGTCCGCTGAGCGCCGGCCACGATTCGGGAGCCACAAACGTCTGGATCAGATCGGTCAATCGGTCGGGATCGTTGAAGTAGGGGCCCCAGTCTCCAACCGGCGGCCACACCAGGCGGGCCACGCGGTGCACGCACACCTGCAGCCGATACTCGGCCTCTGCCCGCGACGTAATCACCAGCACCTCATCGGGCAGGTCGCATTCGAGCCCCAGCGGGTCCAACGTGGCGCGCAGCGCTTGTTCCAGCGGCTGCCGGCGAGCGTCGATCGTCACGAGGTGGTCCAGCGGCAGGGCCATGTCGTCCAGCGCGTGCCGGTCGAGCCAGACATTCAGCTTAAGCCGTCCGGCGAGCTGCTCGACCACCTCCCGCAGCGGCCGCTCGACCAGGTGCAGATCGGCCGGCTGGCCAAGGGCCTCCTCCAACCGCCGGCGAGCGGGCGTCCAGTGAACCGGCGGGCCGTCGCCCGCCAGCGACTGCCGCTGCCGGAGTTCGGCCAGCAGGCGTTCCACGTCCCGGTGCCCCTCCTCGGTCTGCAGCACCAGCAGAGCGCCCGGGACCTGGCACGCCTCAGCGGGCCCGCCCGCCAGCCGCCAGGCGGACTGCGCCACCAGGTCGTTCACCGCGACCTCCAAGTTCGACAGCGATCCGCTGGCATCCCGCGCCGCCAGCAGCCCGCTGGTGGGATAGACCCGCAAGGCGACATTGGACGGCATTTCCGCGACCACCTTGCTGGTGATTCTTAGCCGGCCGTGGCGGATCAGCCAGGTCAACCCGTACGGACCTCCCAGCAGCGTTCGCAGGGCCGAATCCAGTTGCACTCCGTGCATCTGGGCCGATAACGGTGCGAGCTTCCGTCGCCCGTCGTCGCGAATCGCGGACCAGTCGATGTCGATCGGGATGGCCAGCTCGCGGGACCACTGCCGCGCGGCCTCGTCCAGCCCCACTCCATCCAGCTCAATATCGATCGGCCGCCGCAGCGCCGCGGCCACCGCCAGGTTCTGCGGCGTGGGCGGCGGATCGATCCAGAGCGGCGCCGAATCCGTCTCGGGTAGTTGGCATTGAGCCAGGGCTGCGAGCAGCAGGCGCAGCGAGCGCTGTCCCTGCAAGGTTTGCGTGACCACCAGCCCGCCGGGCACCGGCTGCACGTCGCCATTGCCATTGCGGAAGTTCCAACTGTCGGGCTGCAGCACCAGCGGCAGCTCGCCGATCCGCCGCTCGAAGTCGTACTCCGGCATCGCGGCCAGCAGCGGGCCCAGCGAGTGCAGTTCGACCGTGTAGTTATTCAGCCCCGCCAGCCAGGCGTTCTGGCTGGTGAGCAGGATGCGGTCGGCGCGGACACCGACCACCATCGCGCGGTACACATCGGCCTGGTCCAGCACGTCCCGCAGCACGGCTCCCAGCGGCACTTGCCGGTAGTCGCCCGAGACCCTTTTGGCCGGCGAGAAGGGAGCCGGCGGGCACGACGCAAAGTCCAGTTCCACGGGCAGCGGTGCCAAGGCTGACAGCCGCCGCACGACCAGGAAAAACGGTTCGTCCTCGCAGGCCAAGTCGACCGGCCGCTCGAGCAGGTCCAACGCCGCGTCGCCAGTAGTCGGGGGCCACACGATCAGGTCCGGTCGCTGGCCATGAAAGGCCAGTCGCCAGACGGCCAGCAGCCCCAGCAAGACGACCAGGCAAGTCGCCACAATCCAGCGTCGTCGGCTCTTCAAGACGAGTTACTCCGGCCCCCAGCAGAACTCCAGTCTAACCGATCGACGCTCGTCTGGCATGGACCAACCGGCCTTGGACGGTTTACACTGGTCGGTTTCCGACCAGACGAACCGCATTTCGAGTGTATTCGACCATGACGATGAACATGGACAAACTGGTTTCGCTGTGCAAACGGCGGGGCTTCATGTTTCAATCCAGCGAAATCTACGGGGGGCTGAACGGCTTCTGGGACTACGGTCCGCTGGGGGTCGAGCTGAAACGGAACATCAAGGAAGCCTGGTGGCGGGACATGGTCAGCGGGCACAACGAGCTGGTGGCTCCGCCCGGCGCGCCGAGCGCTTACGAGATGACCGGCCTGGATTGCACGATCATCATGCACCCGCAAATCTGGAAGTGTTCGGGGCACTTCGACCTGTTCTGCGACTTCATGGTGGACTGCCGCGAATCGAAGCGCCGCTATCGGCACGACCACATCCGCGGCCGCTGGGTCGAGGCGAAGGGGCAGCGGATCTTCGTCACGACGCTGGTCCAGGCGATCGAGGAGGAGCAGGACTTGCAGCACCGGGCGCTGAAGTTTTTCCACTTGCGCAACAAGGACGCCGAACAGTTGCACTGGGACGGTGGCATCCAGTCGCTGGCCGGCGTCCGGGACCTGGCCGTCGTGCTCGGCCCCGACGCCAGCCAGCTCGGGACGCTGACCGATCCGCGCGAGTTCAACCTGATGTTCAAGACGTACGTCGGCGCGCTGGCGGGCGAGGAGTCGGCGGCCTACCTGCGTCCCGAAACGGCTCAAGGCATGTTCGTCAATTTCAAGAACGTGCTGGACAGCACGCGGGTCCGCGTGCCGTTCGGCATCGCCCAGATGGGCAAGAGCTTTCGCAACGAGATCACGCCCCGCAACTTTACGTTCCGCTCGCGTGAATTCGAACAGATGGAGATCGAGTTCTTCTGCCACCCGAGCGAGTCGCAGGCCTGGTACCGCTACTGGCGCGATCGCCGGATGAAGTGGTATCAGGACCTGGGTCTGTCGGGAGAACGGCTGCGGCTGCGGGAGCACGATCCGGACGAGTTGAGTCACTATTCGACCGGCACGGCCGACATCGAGTACGCCTTTCCGTTCCTGGCCGACGGCGAGTACGGCGAACTGGAAGGAGTCGCCCACCGCGGAGATTTTGACCTGCGGAGCCACATGGAAGGCAAGCTGGATCCGAAGACCTGCCCGCTGCAACTGGAGCTGGACGCCAACGGGCAACCGAAGTACCGCGGCAGCGGCAAGGATCTGACGTACCGCGACGACCTGACGGGCGAGCGGTTCATTCCCCATGTGGTGGAACCCGCGGCCGGTGCCGACCGCGCGGCGCTGGCCTTTCTGTGCGAGGCATACACCGAGGACGAGGCGCCGGACGAACACGGCAATCTGCAATCCCGCACCGTGATGCGGTTCCACCCGCGCGTGGCGCCGATCAAGTGTGCCGTGTTCCCGCTGGTCAAGAAGGACGGCATGCCGGAAGTGGCTCAGCGGATCTATGCCGAGCTGAAAACCCACTTTCCGGTGTTCTACGATGAGAAAGGGGCGGTCGGTCGGCGGTACCGGCGGCAGGACGAGGCGGGAACGCCTTACTGTATCACCGTGGACGGCCAGACGCTGGTGGACAACACGGTCACCGTTCGCGACCGCGATTCGCTGGAACAATGGCGAGTGAAAGTGGACGACTGCCTGCCCGAACTGTTGCAGCGGCTAAAATAGCCGCGGGCCGACTCGCGGGCTCGCTCAGCCTTCGGTGTTATGAATGGCTCCGCGACACGGTTAGGTGGGCGGTATTGAGAACAAGCGGTGGACATAACCGAAGCGCCAGACGGAGACTCTTCACGACTTGGGACGTTGGTCACCGCTTCTTCCCTCGCTGGCGCGTCGGGCTACAATGGCACAGTCCAAGCAGGTTTTCTTCTTCGCTGGAGGGTCCCATGCACAACTGGCAGTGGCTCGCTGGTCCGCTCGTGCTGCTCGCCGCGGGACTTGTCCCAGGAGCCGCTCGCGGTGAGTTGCCGGCCGACTGGGACCAGATGACGCCGGCCCAGCGGGGCTACTACTATCTGACCGAGAAGCCGTACGTCACGGTCGATTTCGACGAGCAGACATTCGACAGCCTGTGGAAGTTCTGGCCTGAGCCGCTGCGGGCCAAGGCCGAGGCAGCGGGGCCGGCCGAGCGGCGGCGGATGGCGTTCGAACGCTATGGCCTGACCTCTCGGCCAGGGTACGAGCCGCTGCCGGACGGGCCTCTTCCCAAGCCCCTGCAATACGTCGTGGACCAGCGAGGCAACTGGACGATGAACTGCTTTGCCTGCCACGGCGGGCAGGTGCGGGGCGAGGTGGTGCCGGGCCTGCCCAACTCCAATTACGCCATGCAGACGCTGACCGAGGATGTGCTGGCGGCCAAACTGGAGCTGTCCAAGGCTCCGTCGCGCAACGAACTGGCCCTGCCGTTCATCCCCATGGGCTCCACGCACGGAACGACCAACGCCGTCATGTTCGGCGTGATCCTGCTGTCGCAGCGCGACGCCGATTTGAACGTCAACCGGTCGAAGGGCCTGCCCAAGCTGACGCACCACGACATGGACGCCCCGCCCTGGTGGCACTTCCGCAAGCGGGATTTCATCTACATCGACGGGTTCGTCGAGAAGGGACACCGGGCACTGATGCAGTTCGCCTTGATCCCGTCCAACGGACCGGAAAAGTTTCGCCAGTGGGAACAGGAATTCCGCGACATCGCGGCCTACCTGGAGTCGCTCGAACCGCCCAGGTATCCCTGGCCCGTCGATCAGCAACTTGCAGGGCGGGGAGAGGCCTTGTTCAACGATCACTGCGGCGAGTGTCACGGAACGTATGGCCAGCGGGAAGCGTATCCGGGCCTGATGGTGGACATCGAGGACCTGGGAACCGACCCGGTGCGGCTGCAGTCCATGTCGGGATTGGATCGCAAGCAGTATGCCACGTCCTGGTTTGCTCACTACGGCGAGAAAAAGACGCACGATTCGCCCACGGGCTATGTCGCTCCGCCGCTGGACGGCGTCTGGGCATCGGCGCCGTACCTGCACAATGGCAGCGTGCCGACGCTCTGGCACCTGCTGCATCCGAGCGAGCGTCCGGCGGTCTGGAAGCGATCGTACGCGGGCTACGACCGGGAAAAGGTGGGTCTGGAGGTGGAGTCGTGGTCGAAGCTGCCGGCGGAAGTGACCGACAAGCAGCAGCGGCGGACATACTTCGACACCACCGGCTTCGGCAAGAGCGCGGCCGGGCACACGTTTCCGGATCGCTTGAGCGAAGACGAGAAACGGGCCGTGCTGGAGTACTTGAAGACGCTGTAGCACGCCTGGCCGTGAGCGGCACACCCCCGCGGGCTGATTGACACCCGGTAGGGTCAGGGTACCATGAGCGGACACGGCGAGGCGTGAAACCTCGGGATTCTCTTCGTGTTCTGGCACCCCAGGGAGGTTGCCTGTCGATGACTCAACTTGAACAGGCGCGAGCCGGTACGATCACTCCGGAAATGGAATACGTGGCCCAGCGGGAGCAGTTGCCCGCGGAAATGATCCGGCAGGAAGTGGCCGCCGGGCGGATGGTGATCCCGGCCAACAAGGTCCATCTGGCCGGGCGGCTCGAACCGATGGCCATCGGAATTGCCGCCAGTTGCAAGATCAATGCCAACATCGGCAATTCGGCGGTCACCAGCGACGCCGAGGGCGAGTTGGAGAAGCTGCACATGGCCGTGCACTTCGGCGCCGACACGGTGATGGATCTGTCGACGGGCAAGGATATCGACCGGATCCGGCAGGCGATCATCGAGGCTTCGCCCGTGCCGATCGGCACGGTGCCGATCTACCAGATGCTGGAGGAACTGGGCGGAAACATCGAAGATATGCGGCCGCAGCATTTCCTGGATATGGTCGAGCACCAGGCGCGGCAGGGCGTGGACTACATGACGGTCCACTGCGGCGTGCTGCTCGAACACCTGCACCTGACCACCAACCGGGTGACGGGAATTGTCAGCCGGGGCGGATCGCTGATCGCCAAGTGGATGATGACGCATCGCCAGCAGAACCCGCTGTACACGCACTTCGAGGACCTGTGCGCGATCATGCGGCAGTACGACGTGACTTGGAGCCTGGGCGACGGGCTGCGGCCGGGATGCCTGGCCGACGCCAGCGACGCGGCCCAATTCGCCGAACTGGAAACGCTGGGCGAACTGGTCACGCGAGGCTGGGCGGCGGGCACCCAGGTGATGGTCGAAGGTCCAGGCCACGTCCCGATGGATCAGATCGCGATGAACGTTCAGCGGCAGATCGAGGTCTGCCAGGGCGCTCCGTTCTATGTGCTCGGCCCACTGGTGACCGATATCGCTCCCGGATACGACCATATCACCAGCGCGATCGGCGCGGCGCTGGCCGGCTGGAGCGGCGCGGCGATGTTGTGCTACGTGACGCCCAAGGAGCACTTGGGGCTGCCCAACAAGGACGACGTGCGGCAGGGCGTGATCGCCTACAAGATCGCGGCCCACGCCGCCGATGTCGCTCGGCACCGCCCCCGGGCCCGCGAGCGGGACGATGCGCTGTCGAAGGCCCGCTTTGAATTCGACTGGAACGAGCAGTTCCGCCTGTCGCTGGACCCGGAAACGGCTCGCGCGTTCCACGACGAGACGCTGCCGCAGGACACGTTCAAATCCGCTCACTTCTGCAGCATGTGCGGTCCCAAGTATTGCTCGATGAAGATCACCGAGGACATTCGGCGGATGGCCCAGGAAGAACTGCTGCAACTGGAACCGTAGCGAGCAAGGTTCGTACGCGGAACTCCCTCGCTGACGCGTCGGGCTACATGGCGTCGGGCTCGATAGTCCAACGCACCCCTCGCTGACGCGTCGGGCACCATGTGGCAACGACTATGGTCCAAGGCGGCGGCGCCGCCCTGCATATGGCGCACCTCGTAACCGGCGGTCAACCTGAGTCGTCCCCCGCGGGGCCGGCCGACGATTTGCCCAGGCACGACGATTTCGATGTCGTCACGAGAGCCATCGAACTGCTATCGCTGCTGGCCGCCTGCCTGCTGCTGGCCTGGCAACTGCCGCGATTGGCTCAGCACGGCGCGCTGACCGCCTGGTGGACGCTGCCGTTGGCGCTGCTGGCGGTGCTGGCCGCCGACTTCATTTCCGGCCTGGTGCACTGGTTTGCCGACACCTGGTTCGACGAATCGGTGCCGGTGCTGGGCCCGCGATTCCTGCGGCCGTTCCGCGTGCACCACGTCAATCCCGAGACGTTTCTGACGCGCGACTTCGTGGATACCAACGGCGACGTGGCGATGCTGACGATCCCGTTCCTGCTGCTTGTGTTCGGCTTGCCGCTGGAGACGGCCTGGGGCCAGGCGGCCGGTCTGTTCCTGGTGGCTTTGAGTGCGGCCGCGTTGCCGACGAACCAGGTGCACCAGTGGGCCCACATGGCTCGGCCGCCGCGGTGGGTGGCCTGGCTGCAGTATTGGGGTTTGATCCTCAGCGGCAACGCGCATCGGCGGCACCATGAACCGCCGCACGTCGCCAATTACTGCATCGCGACCGGATGGTGCAATCCTGTTTTGTCGGCGGTGGATTTCTTTCCGCGCCTCGAACGGCTGGTCACTCGGCTGACCGGTTTGCAGCCGCGGCAGGACGACCAGCAGTATCTGGAGCGGTTCGCATCGGCGGAGGAGGAGCGGGCATGAACGACGAATCGCCAGCGCCGCGCGGAGCACACTTGTCGGTCCAGACGACTCAGTCCACGCGATTCGGCCACGGCTGGATCAGCGGCGTGCTGGGGGTGGCTTGCGGACTTCTGGGACTGGGAGCCGTGCTGTGCTTTCACTTCCCGCATTGGCTGACCATGCCGGAGCTGCGCGCGTGGTATCCGGTCCCCTACGTGCGAGCCGTGCTGCACCTGGTGCTGGTGGCGGCTTTTCTGCTGGGCACGCTCAGCATCTGCCTGCGGCGGAACAAGGCCCTGGGTCTGGCGGCGATCGGCTTGACGTTGCTGGCCGCGCTGCTGGGCGGTTCGCGCGTGCCGCTGGAGAATCAACCGGACCAGCCGAGTCCGTTTCTGGGCCTGGACTGGTTCCTGCTGAACTTGATTCTTTATTCGGCGGTCTACATTCCGCTGGAGCGGCTGTTTGCTCGCCGCCCCGACCAGCCGATCTTCCGCCTGGGCTGGCGGACCGACCTGACCTACTTCTTCATCAATTCGCTGCTCGTGCAGTTGATGACCTTCCTGACGCTCAAGCCGGCGGCCGTGCTGTTCCAGTGGGCCGTGCATCCGGCGGTTCAGGAGTGGGTCCGGGCGTTGCCGCTGGCGGTGCAGTTCGTGGCCGTGCTGTTCGTGGCCGACCTGACACAGTACTGGGTCCACCGGCTGTTCCACCAGGTGCCCTGGCTGTGGCGGTTCCATGCCGTGCATCACTCGACCGAGGTGATGGACTGGCTGGCCGGTTCGCGGTTGCATGTGGTGGACGCCGTGGTGACGCGCGGGCTGAGCTACGTGCCGATCTTCGTGCTGGGCTTCTCGGACACGGCGGTGATTCTGTACGTGGTGTTCGTGACGGTCCAGGCCACGCTGGTCCACGCCAATGTGTGGTGGGATTTCGGTCCGCTGGCCTGGCTGTTCGTCACGCCGCGGTTTCATCACTGGCATCACGGCGCCGAGCGGGAGGCGGTGGACAAGAATTTCGCGGTGCACTTGCCCGTGTTCGACTGGTTGTTCGGCACCTACTACATGCCGGGCGACCGCTGGCCGGAGTCGTACGGGCTGGCCGGCAAGAACGACATGCCGGGAGGCTATCTGCGGCAGTTTCTCTATCCGTTTCGCCGGCCGCGCCGCCGCGGCGGGCCGCCATAGTCGCCCATCGTCGCCCATAGTCGCCTTTCGCTCCGCGAAAGTAGCGCGCGCCGCGTTCGGGGGCGTCCAAGAAGCGTGAGACGCACGAACCCCTGAGGCCAACGTGTTCGCGCACGTCGCGGAAGAAGACCGCATTGCCGCGCTGGCGGATGAAGTCAGCCACCTTGCTGACGACGCCCGTAAGCAGATACCGGCCCGGCGTCGGGGCCCTCGATGGCTTGTGGTTCCGCCGCAAGCTGCTGGCCTTCAACCGCTGGCAGAACATGGTGCGGACACCGGCGGAACTTCTCAGTCGCTCCGACGCGACGCACTTATCGACGAAAGCTCGACCAATCGACGCCCAGCTTGCGCATTCGGGCTCGGAGCGTGTGCGGATTGATTCTGAGCAGTGCGGCCGCGCCTCGCCGGCCTTCAATGCGACCTTCCGTCAGCTTCAACACGGTTTCGATGTGGGCACGCATGGCCTCATCAAGCGACAGCACTTCGCCGTGCGGACTGGCGTTGACCCCAGGGGAAGAAGCGGTCGAAGATGGCGGCGTCCGGACTTCTCGACTGTTCATCGAACCGAGTGCCTTGGCGACTTCCAACCCCTTGCCATTTCCCAGGATGGCGGCGCGATCAATCACCGCCCCCAATTCGCGGATATTCCCCGGCCAATCATAGGACTGAAGAAGTCGAATGTCCTCTTCGTCAGGATGGGCCGGCGACAAGGAAAACCTGGCGGCGGCCCGCTCGGCGAAGTGGTTCGCCAACTCTCGAATATCTTCCGTCCGTTCGCGCAGCGGAGGCAGCAGCAGCGGAAATACGGCCAAACGATACCAGAGATCTTCGCGGAACCTGCGCTCACGGACCATCATGGCGAGATCGCGATGCGTGGCCGCAACCACGCGAACATCGACGTGAATGGGATGCGCGCTCCCGACCCGCTCGACGAAACCGTCCTGCAGCACGCGCAGGAATCGCACCTGGGCCTCCAGCGGAAGCTCGCCAATCTCGTCGAGGAACAGCGTTCCTCCGTCCGCGCGCTCGAACCATCCCTGCCGCGACTGCTCCGCCCCCGTGAAGCTGCCTTTTTCATGGCCGAACAATTGCGAGTCAATCAACTCGGAAGGGATCGCTCCACAGTTGACGCGAATGAACGGACCTTGATGACGCGAGCCGCGAACGTGGAGGGCGCGCGCCACAAGTTCCTTGCCGGTCCCCGTCTCGCCGAGAATCAGGACTGGCACATCCGAGTGAGCGACCAACTCGACGCGTTCCATCACCTGCCTCAGACCGGTCTGCTCACCGACAATCGTCTCACCCAGGTCGGTTCTTCCCAATCGGCGCAAGAGCGCGCCCCGTTCGGCTTCGGCAGCTTCACGCAACCTGGCCATTTCGTGCAGACGCTGGTCGTTTTCCAACGCCACGGAAAATGGCTCGCGGAGCGATTCCAACATTTCCAGGTGCGAATCCTCGAATTCTCGATCACCTTGAGCAACCAGCAACAGCACGCCCTTCGGCCCGCCGGCTCCACCCAACGGCACTACCAGCAAATCGCCACCGACATCCGGTGGAAGGACCAGGCCCAACGCGCCCGTGAGTCGCTTGCCGCGGCGAAGAATGCGGCCGCTCCTGGTCCAACCGAGCAGGCGATGGAACTCCTCAGCGGAAAAGCTGCGACGGTGCTCTGCGATGGGTGAGTGCGGTTCAGGCGGCGCGGCGGCGACGGTCACGATGGAGGCTGGCTCCGCGTCGATACGGCGGACCAAGATTCGCCCCAGGGGCATTTGTGTCGCCAGCAGCCGGACGATCGCCAACGTGGACTCGTCGATCTCAATGTGCCGGCAGGCCTCGCGCCACACCTCCAGCAGAATCCGCCGAAACGGCTGCATCCCTTTTCTCCTGTGAAATGTACTAGACACTCCATGATATATGATGGCCCGAATCCAGTAAATATCACGGCTTGAGGCTCGACCCGACCGAAACAGCCCGGAGACGCCACCTATTCCGCATCGTTTCACACGATTTCGCGTCTGGCACAGCCATTGCCTTGGCGAATGCCGGACCGCGACGCAGGTCGCGTGCTGGCGCAGACTTGGCTCGAGCGAGTCACCAACGCGAATCACGGCCTGCCCCAGTCAATGCAGAACCATTTTGAACGCAGGGAATCGACCATGAATATGCGAACTGTTGCCGGGCCGATCGTGATGCTTGTCGGGACGATCCTGTTTGCCGGCTGCGACGAGTCGGAGACGAACGCTTCGTCCAGCAACCGAGCGACCGCGTCCGCGGTTCGACTCCTCAATGTTTCCTACGATCCGACCCGCGAACTGTACGCCGAATTCAATGAGGAGTTCCGCCAGCACTGGAAGGCACAGACCGGCCAGGACGTGACCATCGAGCAGTCGCACGGCGGCGCTGGAAAGCAGGCCCGCGCGGTGATCGACGGGTTAAAGGCCGATGTGGTCACGTTGGCGTTGGCCTACGACATCGACGCCATCGCCGAGAAGACCAACCTGGTTCCCAAGGACTGGCAACAACGGCTCCCGCACAACAGTTCCCCCTATACATCGACGATTGTCTTTCTCGTGCGAAAGGGGAATCCCAAGAACATCAAGGATTGGCACGACCTGACCCGCCTCGGCGTGGCAGTGATCACTCCCAATCCCAAAACGTCCGGCGGAGCCCGCTGGAACTATCTGGCCGCGTGGGGTTACGCCTTGCGGCAGCCTGGCGGCAATGAGCAGCGGGCTCGTGACTTCGTGGCGGCGCTTTACAGAAACGTCCCGGTGCTTGACTCGGGCGCTCGCGGGTCGACCACCACGTTCGTCCAGCGCGGAATTGGCGACGTGCTGTTGGCTTGGGAGAACGAAGCCATTCTGGCCGTGAAGGAGTTCGGAGCGGACGAGGTCGAGATTGTCGTGCCGTCGGTCAGCATCCTGGCCGAACCGCCGGTGACGGTCGTGGACAAGGTGGCGGACCAGCGGGGCACGCGTGAGGTCGCCACGGCGTACCTGGAGCATCTTTACTCGCCCGCGGGCCAGCGGCTGGCGGCCAGGCACTTCTATCGCCCAGTGTCGCCGGAGCATGCGAACCCGCGGGATTTGCAACGGTTTCCTGACGTGGAACTGTTCACAATCCAGGAAGTCTTCGGCGGCTGGCACAAGGTCCAGCAAACGCACTTCGACGACGGCGGGGTATTCGACCAGATATATGTGCCGGGGAAGTGACCGCCAGCAGTGCCTTGAAAACGACTCCGGAACGAGACAAGGAAAGGAGGGAGGCCATGAAACCAATCCGTCGCAAATACAGCGTTCTGCCCGGATTCGGGCTGACGATGGGGTACACGGTGCTGTACCTCAGCCTGATTGTCCTGATCCCGCTGACGGCGCTCTTGTTGAAGTCGGCGAGCGTCGGCTGGGAAGAGTTCTGGCGGACGGTAAGCAGCCCGAGCGTGGTCGCTTCGTACAAGTTGACTTTCGGTGCGTCGCTCATTGCTGCCTCGATCAATGCCCTGTTCGGCTTCGTGGTTGCTTGGACGTTGGTCCGGTACCGTTTTCCCGGCAAGAGGCTGGTGGACGCGATGGTGGATTTGCCGTTCGCCCTGCCGACCGCCGTTTCGGGAATTGCGTTGACCGCGATTTACTCGCGGAACGGCTGGATCGGACAGTACCTGGAGCCGCTGGGAATCAAGGCGGCGTTTTCGCCCTTGGGAATTGTCATCGCGTTGACCTTCATCGGATTGCCATTCGTGGTCCGCACGCTCCAGCCGGCCCTGGAGGATCTGGAGAAGGAGAACGAAGAAGCGGCGGCGAGCTTGGGAGCCAGTCGGCTTCAGTCCTTTCGCTACGTGATCCTGCCCGCGGTGTTGCCGGCGCTGCTCACTGGATTTGCCATGTCGTTCGCGCGAGCGCTGGGCGAATACGGTTCCGTGGTGTTCATCTCCGGCAACATGCCCATGAAGACCGAGATCACATCGCTGCTGATTGTCAGCAAGCTGGAGCAGTACGACGTTGCAGGGGCGACCGCGATTGCCACTGTCATGCTATTGGCCTCGTTCGGTCTCTTGCTTGCGATCAATCTGCTGCAGTGGTGGAGCAGCCAGCGTCATCGAGGAGTCGCATAGTCATGGAAGCAACCCTCAACAAAGCGATTCCAATCAGGCCAGCAGCTCGGGTCCGGGCGGCGACCGAAGAGCCGTTATGGGTGAAACTCAGCCTCATCGGCCTGTCGGTTGGATTTCTCATGCTGTTTCTGTTCGTGCCGCTGCTGGCGGTGTTTACCGAGGCGCTACGGAAGGGGATCGGGGCCTATTTCGCCAGCCTGTCCGACCCGGCAGCGCTGTCGGCGATCCGGCTGACGCTGATCACCGTGGCGATTGCAGTCCCCTTGAACCTGGCCTTTGGACTCGCCGCGTCGTGGGCGATTGCCAAGTTCGAGTTTCGGGGCAAGAGCGTGTTGATCACGTTGATCGACTTGCCGTTTGCCGTGTCGCCGGTGATCTCCGGGCTCATCTACGTCCTGCTGTTTGGCATGCAGGGGTGGCTGGGTCCCTGGCTCGATTCGCACGGCGTTCAGATTATTTTCGCCGTGCCGGGAATTGTGCTGGCGACAATCTTCGTGACGTTTCCGTTCGTCGCGCGCGAGTTGATTCCGCTGATGCAGGAACAGGGAACGGAAGAGGAGCAAGCCGCGGTCACGTTGGGCGCGAGCGGCTGGCAGACCTTTTGGCGAGTCACGCTTCCGAACGTCAAATGGGCGCTGTTGTACGGGGTGATCTTGTCCAACGCCCGCGCCATGGGTGAGTTCGGCGCGGTATCCGTGGTATCGGGGCACATCCGCGGCAAGACGAACACCGTCCCGCTGCACGTCGAGATTCTCTACAACGAGTACAACTTCGTCGCTGCGTTCGCGGTGGCGTCCCTGTTGGCGCTATTGGCGCTCGTCACCCTGGCTGCCAAGAGCGTTGTCGAATCGCGATTGCATCATCATTCACAGAAGACACTTGAGCCGGCAACGGCAGAGGAATAATTCCATGAGCATCGAAGTCAAGCACATCGGGAAATCGTTCGGCAGCTTTGCAGCTTTGCGCGACGTGAGTCTGCGCGTCAACGATGGCGAGCTGGTCGCCCTGCTCGGCCCGTCCGGTTCGGGAAAAACGACGCTGCTGCGGATCATTGCCGGCTTGGAAACCGCCGACCCGAATCCGCGCAGCGAAATCCTGTTCCACGATGCGAGTGTGACGAATCGCTCCGTTGGCCAGCGACGCGTCGGTTTCGTTTTCCAGCATTATGCTCTCTTCCGCCACATGTCAGTCTTCGAAAACATCGCCTTCGGCCTGCGCGTCCGGCCACGCAACGAGCGTCCCTCGAACCCAGAGCTTCGGGATCGGGTCAATCACTTGCTGAAACTCATCCAACTCGAAGGCTTCGGCAATCGCTATCCCTCGCAGCTTTCGGGTGGCCAGCGGCAGCGCGTCGCTCTGGCGCGGGCGTTGGCGGTGGAACCGAAGGTCCTGCTGCTCGACGAGCCATTCGGCGCACTGGACGCGAAGGTTCGCCAGGGACTGCGCACCTGGCTGCGAAAACTTCACGACGAGATTCATCTGACCAGCGTGCTCGTCACGCACGACCAGGAGGAGGCGCTCGAAGTGGCCGACCGGGTCGTCGTAATGAACCAGGCTCGCATTGAGCAGGTCGGCACGCCTGACGAGGTCTTTCATCGTCCCGCAACCCCGTTCGTGATGGAGTTCCTGGGCCAAGTTAACGTTTTCCGCGGGCGAGTGAGCGGCGGCCGAGTGCTGTTGGGTGAACTGGCGCTCGACCATCCGCGACACACGGCAGCGCGGGACGGTTCGGCGACGGTCTACATGCGTCCGCACGAACTGGACATCAAACTCTCGCGCAACGGCGCTCCGAGTCTCGCAGCGCGAGTCGTTCGCCTGAATCCCGCCGGTTCTGTCGCGAAGGTCCACTTGAGGGCGACCGACGGCGCAGACATTCAGGTCGACTTGACTCTGGACCGGTTTCACGAACTGAACCTGGCGGACGGCGACGACGTGTTCGTCTACCCGAAGAACGCTCGCGTGTTCGTTCCTGATTATGCAATTTGAATCAATGGACTGGACCTGTCGCCTAAGGGAGCGCCAGCGATCATTAAGTGGAGTACGCCGCCGTGAGTACGACCGAAACGTCCAAAAGCGACGTTTCCGAAAACCGCCGGGGGGTCTCCGACGTGGAAATAGATCCGATCAAGGATTCCCTCGAAGGGCTGCGCTACGGGGCGTTGCAAATCATGGGAGGCACAGACGCAACATTGTTCGTAGCGTTTCCGACTGGGAAACCGGAGGACGCGTCGCGAATCAAGGAGGATCGCATGACCCAGGTCAGAAAACAAACAGCGGTGGAAGGCCGACGGCTCCGGCTGCCAACCATCACGAATTGGCACTTGCTTGGCGCGATTGTCGTCTTGTGGATGGCGCCCCCATTGTCGCTGGAGGCTCAGACTCCGCCACCGCCGGTCGATGCGGAGGCGATCTATCGACGGCTCGAACAACAAGATGCCGAAATACAGTGGCTGCGAACTCGGCTATCCGCAGGGCCTGGCTGGGCGGCCGGCTCGCCGGAGTTCCTCGCGACACCGGCAGAATCCACCTCCGCAGCAACTGCCGAATTCAACGAATTGAGAAGCCGTGTCGATGCGATCGAAAAGGCACAAGCCGGCCCCAAGGCGGACAAACCGGCGGCGGACGATTGGGTCGGTGTCTCCAGGGAAAAGTGGACGGTCAAGCTGGGCGGCCACGTGCAGCTCGACCAAATCCTCTGGGCCCAGGCGAGTCCCCAGATCGACGGCGATCAGAATTACGTCGCCTTTCGCCGTTTGCGGTTGGTTGCTGACGGAACCGGTTATGGCGTCTATGACTTCCGCCTGCAGATGACGCTGGAGCCTGGAAGCGAATCCACGGACCCATTCTACACGGCCGCCGTGAAGGACGCCTATCTCTCGATGAACGAGATTCCAGGCATCGGCCGTATGCGGATCGGCAATTTCTTCGTCCCGTTCAGCCTGGAGCAGGTCACCAATGACACCAACAACATCTTCTTGGAGCGATCGATTCCCACGCAAGGCATCTTCGCGGCGGACCGTGAGATCGGCATGGCGATTTACAACTGCACGCCTGATCGCAACATGACCTGGGCCGTGGGAATGTTCTTCGACAACATCAGCGACAACGTCAAGGTGCGGTTCGATGACAACCAGGGCTGTCGCGTCAGTGGACGCCTTACGTGGCTTCCTTACTACGACGAACCGTCCAACGGGCGCTATCTGATTCACACGGGCGTTGGCGTCCTCTACACCGATGACCACGATGATCTTGCCCGCTTTCGTGCCCGCCCGCAGATCAACCAGGGTCCTTTTCTCATCGACTCGGGTGGTCTCCCCGCAGACTCATACACGACTGGGAACATCGAGGGGGCCATTGTATGGGGGCCCGTGACGGTGCAGTCGGAAGCATTCCTGTCGAGCGTCCATCTGGATGCGGTCGGGCCGGCGACGATTGGAGGTGCCTACGTCCACCTAAGCTACTTCGTCACTGGCGAAAACCGAATTTACGAACGCTTCGGCCAGCACGGCGCGCAGTTCGGCCGCAATGTGCCGTTTATGAATTTCCTACTCTTTCCCGGTGGTGCCGGCTGGGGGGCGTGGGAGTTCAAGACGCGCTGGTCGAATTTGAACCTCAATAACTTGGATGCTGGCGATTACAGCGACTTGACGGTTGGTTTCAACTGGTACTGGTCGGATCGCACTCGCGTGATGTGTGACTGGATTCACCCGGTAACAACGGCCGGCGCACGGTTCGGCGCAGCACATGCAGACAACATCGGTATGCGGTTTGATTTCAACTGGTAATTGATTTCTGCCGATGGAGGAGGTTCACGCAGGACACTTACTGCATCTCAATGTCTATTAACCAAGGAGCGGTTCTATGCCACGATCACTCTACATCCCCGCAGTTCTTCCGATCGTACTCGAGGTCTGCCTGATGCATCCCGTTGCTTCCCCCTGGAGAAATGGACCGGCAAATCGGGCTGGCAACTTGCGCCACTGCAAGACTCTCATGGCCCAGGTCGACCCCACATGATGCCCCTCCGGTGAATAATCCGGGCTCCGCCGAAACTCCGCTCGCGGGGCGCGCTGCTTTCGCGGAGCGAAAGGCGACTATTCCGAAGCCTCGGCGGATGAAGTCGGGTCAGCAGGAGGGCCCTCGCCGGGGCTGGCGGGGATCAGCTTGCCGGGGTTCATGATGTTGCGGGGGTCGAGTCCCCGTTTGAGCGCTTGCACGGCCTGGACGCCGGTGGGCGAGATGTCGTCGCTGATCCAGGGCAAGTGCTCGCGGCCCACGGCATGGTGATGCGACAGCGTGGCACCGCCCCGCAGAAAGGCATCCTCGGCCGCCCGCTTGAGACAATCGTAGTGCTGCTCGGCCGCCTCCAGGCGATCGGCCCAGGCGAACGTGAAGTACAGACTGGCTCCACTGGGATAGGTGTGGCTGACGTGGCAGCCGGTCCAGCCGGGGCAGCGGGTCGAATGCAGTGCCCGGTCCAGCTCCGCCATGACCGCCGAGTAGAGCGGCCCCAGGTTGCTCCAGACCGTGGCCGTTTCGCTGACGTCCGCGTACACGCCGCGGTCCAGCAGCCAGTCGCGCAAGTGCGGGAAATCGAACTTGCCGCGTTCGAACGCCCGGCCCGGTTCGCTGCCCAGGCTCACCGCGCCATACCGCCGGTAGATCCCGTTGACGAGTCGCCGCTGCCGCCCGATTTGACGCCGGGTACCTTCGAACTTGACCAGCAGCAGACAGCAGTCGGCGAACTGGAACCGCCGAGCGTGCCGCAGCCAGGCCTTGAGCGCCGCGGCCAGCGCGCCCCGCACTCGGCCCCGGCGTGACTTGAATGCAAACGACAGGGCGGTCTTGCGAGCGTCGTTCAACCGGGTGATGGCGGGCGAGCAACCGGCGGCCACACACTCGCGCACCGCTTCCAGGCCAGATTCAAGCCGCGGGAACAGGTAGCCTTGCCAGAGCGTGGCCGGTGGCAGCGGGTGGACCTGCACCGTCGCCTCGGTGATCACGCCCAGGATGCCCTCGCTGCCGATGCAGAGACGGTTGACGTCGATGCCGTTCGAGGCGCGCGGCACGGGCCGAGTGACCAGCGTGCCGGCGGGAGTGACGACGCGCAGGGCCAGCACCATGTCCTCGATCTTGCCGTACTTGTCGCTTTGCATGCCGGCCGACCGCGTGGCGATCCAGCCGCCGAGCGTCGAGTGCAGGAACGAGTCCGGGAAGTGGCCCAGCGTCATTCCGTGCGATGCCAACTGGCGCTCCAGATCCGGTCCGAACACGCCGGACTCGATGCGGGCCACCCGCGAAGCGGCATCGACTTCGAGCACTCGGCCGAGGCGGCTCATGTCCAGCGAGACCACCGGCCGGCCCAGCGGATCGTGGGCGTCCAGGCAGCCCGCGATGTTGGAGCCGCCGCCAAACGGAATCAACACCACGTCGTGCTCGACTGCCCAGCGGAGCAGCGCCTGCACGTCGGCTTCGGAACCAGGGTACACGACCGCGTCGGGCGCCGCGGCGATCCGGCCTTGCCGGACCTGCCACAGATCGCGAAAACTCTTGCCCAGGGCGTGAACCAGCCGCTCGTCCTCGTCCAATCGAAGCTGCTCGCCAGCCAGCAACTGCCGCAGGTGCCGCAACGGCTGGCCGTGCAAGCGGGAATCGGGCAAACGGATCGAGCTGCGCGGCACGGGCGGCTGGCGAGCCGGTTGCCAGTCGTGGCCCAACTGCCGGACGATGTACGGCCACAGGTCGGGCTTGTCGGCATCGCTAAACTCGTGGCCCTCGGCGCCCCAGCCCCACCATTTCATCCGCCTGGATTGCTCAACTGGCATCAGCGTGGAGTCTCAACGGTGAGCGGCCGCGGCCAGGGCCACCGCGCCGTGGACAACGACCAGCTCTCCCAGGGCGGCGGGTACCAGGTGGTAACTGTTCGAGAGAGTGGGAAAGACGAACCGTTCCACCTGTTGCCGCAAGGGGGAAAAGAAACCGCTCTCGCCGATCAACGACACGCCGCCGCCAACCACGACAACGTCCGGCGCCAGCAGGGTGATGGCTTGCGCGATGGCCCAGCCCAGCGTCTGCCAGGCGTGTTGCAGGACTTCCCGCGCCACTTCGTTGCCGTCGGCCGCCGCCTGCGCGACGATTTGCGCCGTCAGTTGGTCCAGGTCATCGTCGCAGCGCCGCCGCAAGTCGCCGACAAACTGCTGGTCGGCCTGTTCGGCCGCGACCAGCCGCCTGCGCACGGTGCGGGCGTCCAGCGGCGGATCGGCCGTCCGGAGCGGTCCGAACGGGCGCGTGATTTCACCGCTCATCCGAGCCCGCATCGCCTCGACGATGCCCCAGCCGCTGGCCACCGATTCCACCGTGGCTTCCGGATCGTCGCAGTGCACGCCGGGCCGCAGGTGCCCGATCTCGGCCACCGCCGGCCGCCGCTGGCCATGCGGTTGTCCGTCGATCACCAGGCCGCCGCCGATCCCCGTGCCCACGGTGACGTAAAGCACGATCGAGTAGCCCGAACCGGCGCCGTGCCGGGCCTCGGCCAAAGCCGCCACGTCGCAGTCGTTACCCAGCACGGCCGGCCGTCCCGTAACCTGCTGGCACCACATGGCCAGCGGAAAACCGTCCCAGCCACCGATCTGGTGGCTCTTGAACACTCGACCCTCCCGGCCATCCACGGGTCCGCCGAATCCGATGCCGATCCGCTGGACGCCGTGGGCCCGGACCAGTTCCAGCATCGCAGGTTCCAGTTGCCGGAGGATGCCCTCGGCGCCGCAGGCGGGATCCACGGTCAAACGGCGGATATCCCGCAGCGCCCCGCCAGGGGCGTCGCCGACCGCCAGTTGCAACTTGGTGCCGCCAATCTCGATGCCCAGGAACATCCGCGGTGCGCCTTTCGAATCGACCCGGTGGCGATCGGCTCCGAGACCCGTCAAGCGGGACGAGTTCCCGATCCGTCGTAGCGTCCCACGGCGTTGATCCGAGCGTACACGTCGTTCAGCACCCAGTGGAACAGGCACAGGTGAATGCTTTCGACCATGCCCATGTCGTCCAGCGCCACGTGCAGTCCGTCCTGTTGCAGTTCGCGCAGCCGACCTCCGCTGTAGCCGGTCAGCCCGAAGGTCACCAGCCCGTGGCGGTTGGCCCAGTCGACCGCGTGCAGCACATTGGGGCTGTTGCCCGATCCGCTGATGGCCAGCACGACGTCGCCCGCCGAACCGTAGTTCATCAACTGCTGCACGAAGATCTGATCGTAGGCCAGATCGTTGCCCACGGCCATGATCCAGCCGGCGTTGTCGGTCAGGCTCAACACCTTCAGGCGCTTGCGCGACTCGTCGTGCAGGTCCCGCGGGTCGAGTGTGCTCTTGCCCAAGTCCTCGGCCATGTGGCTGGCGGTCGTGCCGGAGCCGCCGTTGCCAAAGATGAACACGAATCGTTCGTCCCGCCAGGCCCGCAGCAGCAGGTCCGACCAGCGCTGGAGCGACGCCTGGTCGATCCGCTGAAGTTCCTCACGCAACCGGCCGAGATAACGGTCGGCGTCAAGTTCCGCTCCGAGCATGATGAGCACCTGAATGTTTGATCTGGCTTGGAGGACAAGTTCAGTCGAGAGACGACGCCGGAATTCGAATCGGCGAACCCGCGGCGGCTTCTTTCCGTGGCGGATTCATTCCGTGGCGCCGGCCTTCCGCCGCATCTGCTCCTGGACCTCGGGCAACGGGTACTCCAGCAACGAGAGGCCGTCCTGCCGGGCCAGCTCCCGCAGCCGCAGCCAGCCGCGAGTGACCAACTGTTCCCGCTGGCGGACAAACCGTTCATCCAGCGTCCGCTTATCAAAATCGCCCTGCACCGCTTGCGGCGGAAAGTCGGGATGCACGACAAACTGCGAAAGCACCGGATCGCAGGCCAGGTGGCGTTCGGGCGAGGTGTGCAGCGTTTCCGGGTCGAGCATGCCGACCACGTACCGCAGATACAGACCGCTGTCCGTAATCCGCTCCACGTCCTCGCCGCATACGTCGCAGCGATAGCCTTCGTCGCATTTGGCCATGGCCAGCCCTCCCGGTTTCAGGCCAGGCCGAGCACGTCGTCCATACTGTAAATGCCCGGCGGCCGGTTGGCGACCCACTTGGCGGCGGCCAGGGCTCCCAGAGCGTAACAGTCCCGGTTGGTCGCCTGCACGTGGATCTCCACCGACTCGCCCAGCAGCCCGAAGACGATGGTATGCTCGCCCGGATTGTCACCGACCCGCACCGCATGATAACCGATCTCGTCCGCCGGGCGCCGGCCCACCAGACCATGGCGTCCGTGCGCCTGGCGCGACTGGCCCATGACCTGGCCGATAATCTGGCCGAACCGCAGGGCCGTGCCGCTGGGCGAGTCCTCCTTGAAACGATGATGCCGTTCGATAATCTCCACGTCGACGCCGTGCGGATTATCACGCAACGCCTCGGCCGCGACCCGGGCCAGCTTCATTGCCAGGTTGACCGCCAGGCTCATGTTCGGAGCCCAGACGATCGGCACCTGGCCGGCTGCGGCTCGGACCTCCTGTTCCGCCACGGCGTCGAGACCCGTGGTGGCCAGCACCAGCGCCGCGTGGTGCTGGACACACTGGCGAGCCACTTCGCGCGACGCGGCGGCAACCGAGAAGTCGATCACCACGTCGAGCCGTTCGGGCCAGTCGGCCGACAAGGGGACACCCAGCGGTTCGATGCCGGCCACCGCGCCGGCGTCCTTGCCCAGGTCCGGATGGCGCGGCGACTCCAGGGCGGCCACCAGTTGCAACTGCTTGTCGGCGGCCGCCAACGCCACCAGCCGCTTTCCCATGCGGCCGGCGGCGCCTTGAATGCCAATCCGTCGGGGATCCATGCTCGCTCCCTTCTGCTCGAACTTAGCTGTACAGCCGGATCGCCTTGACGATCTCGTCCAGGTCGTTGCCCACGGCGACCGCGCGGTTGGCGAACGACGCGCGCCGCACGCCCCGGCTGCCCAATACCTGGTTGAACTGTTCCTGGTCCGTCGTGTGGTACGCCACGGTGGCCGTGGGATCCTTCAGCAGATGGCCGGTCAGGATGCAGACCACCCGCTCGTCGGCCCCGATCACGCCTTGCTGACGCAGCAGCCGCGCGCCGGCCACGCTGGCCGCACTGGCCGGCTCGCAACCGATCCCGCCAGAGCCCACCTGAGCCTTGGCGTCCAGGATCTCCTGGTCCGAGACGCGGCGGACCACACCGTCACATACCTCCAGGGCCCGCAGGCACTTGGTCAGATTCACCGGCCGGTTGATTTCGATCGCGCTGGCGATCGTCGAAGCCTTGCGATGCTCCCGGTCCAGCTCGTCGTAGTACTGGCAGGCCGTCACCAGTGCCGGCCGGCCGCCCTCCCAGCGTAACTGCCGCTGCTCGTACAACTCGTACAGCGTGTCGGCACCGTCGGCGTTGATCACCGCCAGACGCGGCACGTGGTCCAGCAGGCCGAGCTCCCGCAGTTCGGAGAACGCCTTGCCAAAGGCGCTTGAATTCCCCAGATTGCCGCCTGGCACGACGATCCAGTCGGGAGGTTCCCACGCCAGGGCCTCCAGCACGCGATACATGATCGTCTTCTGGCCTTCGAGGCGAAACGGGTTGATGCTGTTGACCAGGTAGATGCCCAGTTCCTGGCAGACTTCGCGGACGCGGGCCATCGCGTCGTCGAAGTCGCCGGCAATCTGGACCGTCAGGGCGCCGTAGTCGAGTGCCTGCGACAGCTTGCCGTACGAGATCTTGCCGGAGCCGATGAAGATGACCGCTTTCATCAGGCGGGTTACCGAGCAATACATGGCCAGCGACGCGCTGGTGTTGCCGGTCGAGGCGCAGGCGGCCCGCTGGGCCCCCGTCGTCCGAGCGTGGGTGAAGGCGGCCGACATGCCGTTGTCTTTGAAGCTGCCCGAGGGGTTCATTCCCTCATACTGCAGGTGCAGGCGCCCTGGCTGCAGGCCGATGTACCGCCCCACGTGATCTGCCTGCTGCAGCAGGGTTTGACCTTCTCCTACCGTGACTACGCACTCCGGGGGTGCGAACGGCAGCAGATCGTGGAACCGCCAGACGCCGCTGAAGCAGAGCGGCTCGGAGCGCCTGGACCATTTGGCTTCGAACTGCCGGAGGCTGGTTGGCGGGGTGGCTCGATCCCAGTCGTAGGCGACATCGAGCAGACCCCCGCATTCAGGGCATGCGACCAGCACTTCGTCGATACCACGCGTGGCACCGCAGTCGGGGGAAATGCACCTTTGGAAGGCGACATCGGTACGGGGCACGGTCGAGTGGCGTTGGACAAGGAGTTTGGGGGGTCGGTAACGCGCTGCCGTAGTCTACGTCACCCAGGTAGCGACTTCAAGTTGAGTTCCTGGCAAGCGCCGGAACGAGATCCATAAAGCGTTTTATGCCAAACACTTGCGACGCATGTCCCGATGTCGATTCGGATGCTGGCCATTTGACAATCTATTGATGACGACTAAAATAGGGGTTTGCTGGGACCGGCGCTCGCAGCCCGGTTCGGCGCGCACCGGCAACCATCAGCAGGCTGGAGGGCGAGATGAAGAAGGCCGAGTTGAAGGAATACAAGGAGCGGCTGCTGCGGTTGCGGGCCCGCCTGCGAGGGGATGTCAACGCCATGGCCAGTGCCGCTCTGAGGAAACCTCGCAGCGAGGCCTGTGGCGACCTGTCCAGCATGCCGATTCATATGGCCGATATGGGCACGGACAATTTCGAGCAGGAGTTCACGCTCAGCCTGATGGAAAACGAGGAGGAGACGCTGGGCCGGATTGAAGCTGCTCTTGAACGGATTGAAGACGGCGTTTATGGTTCGTGCCTGGAGTGTGGGGGCAAGATCCCCAAGACGCGTCTCAACGCCATCCCGTTCACGGCCTACTGTGTCAAGTGTGCAAGCAAGCTTGAAGGACGTTAAGCTCGACCGTCCAGCGGCCGTTTCCTGGGACCGCTATCTGACGTACGGTTCGATCGCGGTGACCGGATGCGCTCTGGATCTGGCGACCAAGGAGTGGGTCTTTCGCTGGCGGGGCATGCCGCGGGCGGACAACGAGTGGTGGATCTGGGAAGGCTACGTCGGGATCGAAACGGCCCTGAACACGGGGGCCCTGTTTGGGCTGGGGGCCGGCAACGCGCACTGGTTCGCCGTGCTGTCGGTGCTGGCCTTTCTGGGCATCCTGGCCTGGCTGTTCTGGGCGGGAGCGGCCCGCGACCCCTGGTTGACGATCGCCTTGGGGGGCGTGACGGGCGGGATCTTCGGCAACCTTTACGACCGCCTGGGGCTCTGGCACTACGAGGGCGTCGACGCCTCGGTCCGCAACGCCGTTCGGGACTGGATTCTGTTGCGGTACGGCGACTTTACCTGGCCCAACTTCAATATTGCCGACTGCCTGCTGGTCGTGGGCGCCGGCATGCTGGTCCTGCACGCCTTCTGGCACCACCAGCCGGACAGCAAACCGGCCGACGCCTAGCTGCCCCAGCGCGAACGGGCCTTAACGTAGCCGTAGCCGTAGCATGGGCTTCCAGCCCGTGTCCCCCTCGCACCGGCTTCCAGCTCGTGTCGCCGTAGCATGGGCTTCCAGCCCGTGTTCCCCTCGCGCCAGCTTCCAGCTCGTGTCGCCCTCGCGCCAGCTTCCAGCCCGTGTTCCCCTCGCGCCAGCTTCCAGCCCGTGTTCCCCTCGCGCCAGCTTCCAGCTCGTGTCGCCGTAGCATGGGCTTCCAGCCCGTGTTCCCCTCGCGCCAGCTTCCAGCCCGTGTTCCCCTCGCACCGGCTTCCAGCTCGTTTCGCCCTCGCACCGGCTTCCAGCCCGTGTCACCCTCGCACCTGCCCTGAAGAATCACCCGTCAGGGTGGTATCACATGGCCCATTCGAGCGTTACGCCGCCTGATCTTCCGGGCACGCATGTCAAAAGGCTTTAATTGACATTTGCTTTCGCTGTGTTAGATTGGGCGACAAGTGTCAAGCGGATTGAACGGATGACTCGATCCGTGAACTGGATGTCAAGACATTGAATCTTGCGTGCTCGTCCGGTCGAAGTCCTCGGAATCCGAAGCATGAAACTTTCCCGCACGGTTTCGTATGCGGTTCAGGCCACCATCCAGTTGGCTCGCAGTTCGTCTTCGGTTCCGGTTCCCTGCAGTCAGTTAGCGGCGGAAGGGAACATGCCGGAGCGGTTTCTGCTGCAGATCTTGCGCAACCTGGTCACGCACGGCATCCTGCGTTCGACGCGGGGCGTGGATGGCGGATACGCTTTGGTGCGATCTCCGGACGATGTGTCGCTGCTGGAGGTGATTGAGGCGATTGAGGGGCCGATGGAGGCGGACGATCCGGTCGGCGAAGGGTTGCCGGCCGAATCCCAGTTGCTGCTGCACGACGCCCTGAAGCAGGTCACCTTGACGGCTCGCGAGCAGTTGGAGGCGATCAAGTTGTCGCAACTGCTGGAAGCCCCCGCAGGGCGCCGGAAGTAACGGCACCGGGGACGGCGGTGGCAAGCGGTTTTTGCTTGCGTCGAGCGGCGATCTGTGGCAAGCTGAGCTGGCGGCATGCTGCCGCGGCAAGGGCTGTGACCGGGTAACCGCGGTCTCGCGCGTGTTCTCGCCCCTTGGGGCTGACTCCTCCTCCTCGCTCATCACATCTTTTCCGAAGGGAGTGACCAAGATGGCCGGACATCTGGGACGTCGTCGATTTCTGCAATCATCGCTGGCCGCCGGCACGCTGGCCGGCCTGGGCGACCTGGCGTTTCTATCGAATCTGCGAGCGGTGTCGGCCCAGGAGGCGGCTTTGGACGCGACCACAGTTCGTCTGGACGCGTCGGTTGAACCGCTGGTCCGGCTGCTGGAGGAGACGCCGCGGGACGAACTGCTGGAAGTGGTCGCGCGCCGAGTGCAGCAAGGCCTGAGCTACCGGGACTTGCTGGCGGCGCTGCTGCTGGCTGGTGTCCGCAACATTCAGCCTCGCCCGTCGGTGGGATTCAAATTCCATGCGGTGCTGGTCGTCAACTCGGCGCATCTGGCCAGTCTGTCGGCGCCGGACAGCGACCGTTGGTTGCCGATTTTTTGGGCCTTGGACGAGTTCAAGAGCTCGCAGGCCCGCGACGTGCGCGAGGGGAACTGGACGATGGCCCCGGTCGCCGAAGGGTCGTTACCCGCGGCGGCCGACGCTGGCGCGGCTTTCCAGCGGGCGATGGAGCGTTGGGACGTGCCGGCGGCCGACGTTTCGGTGGCGGCCATGGCGCGTTCGGCCGGTTCGAACGAGCTGTTCGAAATGTTCGCTCGCTTCGGCGTGCGGGACTTCCGCAGCATCGGGCACAAGGCGATCTACGTGGCCAACAGTTGGCGGACGCTGAACTGTATCGGCTGGCACCATGCCGAACCGGTGCTGAGGTCGCTGGCCTACGCGTTGTTGAATCACGAGGGCGAGCCGAACCCGGCCGACAGCGACCTGGCGGCGGACCGGGCGGGCCGGCGCAACGAGAAGCTGGCCGAGGAGATTCGCGCGGACTGGCGCGGCGGCGAACTGCGGGAGGCGGCCACCGAGGAGTTGCTGGTCGCCTTGCGAACGGCGTCTGCCGATGAGTCGTGCGACCTGGTGGTGAAGATGTTGAACGAGGGCGTTTCGCCGCAGTCGGTCTATGACGCCTTGTTCCTGCAGGCTGGCGAGCTGCTGATGCGGCAGCCGGGGATCGTGGCGCTGCACGCGGTGACCAGCACCAACGCAATGAATTACATCTACCGGGCCGCGGCCGACGATCACACGCGCCGCCTGGTGCTGTTGCAGAACGCCGCTTTCCTGCCGCTGTTCCGCGAAGCGATGAAGGGCCGCGGCAACGTGGGCGACGCCCGAGTCAACGAACTGGAGCCTGCCACGCTGCGCGGTGACGACGCGCTGGCCGACATCTTTGAGGACGTCAGCGGCAACCCCAACCGGGCCGCGGCCAAGGTGCTGGCATTCCTGGGGCAGCAACCTCCGGAGCCGCTGATCGACGCCGCTCGCCGGCTGATCTTCCTCAAGGGGAACGATTCCCACGACTACAAGTTCAGTTCGGCCGTGCTGGAGGACTACTACCACGTATCGGCGCCGTACCGGGACCGCTTCCTGGCCAGCAGCGTGTTCAAGCTGCGCGGTTCGGCCGGTCCCGACAACCGGCTGGTCGCGCGCACGCGGGCCGCGCTGCGGGCCTGAGAAACCGCGTTGTCGCCTGGCGCTCCGCCATAGTCGCCTTTCGCTCCGCGAAAGTAGCGCGGGCCGCGTTTCGGCATTCAATTGATCCGCTAACAGTGCGTCCAGACGCTTCCGCTACTTTCGCGGAGCGAAAGGCGACTATGCCGAAGCCCGACACTGGGTCCGTTCGCGTAACTTCTATTCGCCGTGCGGCGGTCGCGTATCTGGCGCTGCAGGGGCTGGGCGGGCTGGCCTGGTGGAGCATGTTACTTGGCTGGCCCGCGTCGCGGACGTGGTTCATGGCCGGCGGGGCGCCCGAAAGCACGCTTTGGGCATTTGCTCCGGCGGATCTGCTGCTGTTTGCTGGCGGATCGCTGCTGGCCGCTTATGGCCTGAGCCAACAGCGGCGCTGGGCGTGGGGCGTGCTGTGCCTGCACGCCGGAGCGGCCGGGTACGCGGCGCTCTACTGCCTCGCGCTCGGCTGGCTGGAACCGAGCGCCTGGCTGGGCGCGCTGCTAATGTGCCCGTCGCTGGTCGTGCCGCTGTTGCTGGCCTGGCTGCTGCGTCCCTGGCGAGTCGAACCATGACCGGCCAACAACGATGCCGGGTCGCTCGGCCGGCCAGCCCGCTCTGGAATGTCGCCAAGACGCTGCTGCAAACCGCCGTGTTCTGGACCGTGTTTCTCGGCCTGCTGCCAGCGCTGGTCTTTTGGTTGGAATCGTCCTGTGGTCTGGACGCGCTTCGTTTTAGCGGCTGGTTCAGCCGAGCGGCGGGGGGCGTAATGTTTGTGCTGGGCGGATCGCTGGGGCTGGCCAGCGGGCTGACGATGGCCGTGCGAGGGCAGGGGACGCCGCTGCCGCTGGACGGACCGCGGCGGCTGGTGCTGGCCGGGCCCTATCGCTGGGTCCGCAATCCGATGGCGATCGCCGGGCTGAGCCAGGGGGTGGCCATCGGACTGCTGCTCGGTTCGCCCGCCGTTGTCCTGTACGCTCTGTCGGGAGGACCGGTCTGGAACTACCTGGTGCGGCCGTGGGAGGAACGGGACCTGGAGCGGCGATTCGGAGCGGACTACGCGCACTACCGGCAAGCCGTGTACTGCTGGTGGCCGCGGTGGACGGGTTACCGCTTGCCTTCGTGCGATGACACGCGTCCTGCGGAGTGCGGTGGCAGTCGAGAAGGCGGTGTTGGCCAATAGTTGCGAATGCAGTATCGTCATCAACTGGCTATTCACGTCACCAGAATTGAATCGGGGGCCGTAAGATGTCGATTGCGCAGCGTGCAAAGGACGTTTACGTGACGGAACTGAAGACCCGTCTGGAGGCGGAGCATCGCGACGAATTTGTTGCCATTGAACCGGAGTCCAAGTCATTCTATCTGGGTGGCACCTTCATTGAGGCAGCCCTGGCGGCCAAGCAGGCATTTCCCGACCGAAAGGCCTTTGTGATTCGCATTGGCCATGACGCGGCATTTCACATTGGAGCGGGTAAATTGTGATTGGAACCGTGGATGAAAGGGACCGAGCGCTACTGAACGTCTCCGTCGCCAAGAAGGAACTAAGTCTGAGTTAATGTCACGGCTCTCGGCGTTCACGGGAGGTAGTGACCCCAAGCCGTGCACTGCTGGTGGCCGCTGTGGACGGGTTACCGCTTGCCAAGCCCGAACGCGAACAGGCGGGCCGGCAGGTCGCGCAGGACCGGCCAGCGAAGTGGCCAGCGGAACCAGAACGGCAGGCGATAATTGCCGCGGCGCGTTCGCAGGGCGGGCTCGATCAACAGCCGCTGATCCAGAGCTTGCAGCGTCTGCACGATCCGGGTGGGCCACTGGCGGCGGCGCTGCACGGCCCGTAAATCGCGCGGCGTGACATGCCCGGACTGCAGTGGCCGGGCGAGCACGTCGGCGGCCGCCCAGGCATCCAGCAAGGCGTAGTTGATCCCCACGCCACCGACCGGTGACATGACGTGTGCCGCGTCGCCCAGGCAGAGCAGCCCCGGACGGTACCAGCGCCGCAGGCGGTCGGCGTGAACCGACAGCAGCCGGACCTGGTCCCAGTCGGCAAGCCGGTCGGCGCTGCGCGCCAGCCCCGGAGCCAGCCGGCCAACCTGCTCGCGCAGAGCGGCGATGCCCGCTTCCCGGCGCTCGTTGAAAGTCCCCTTGGCGATGACGAAGCCGATTTGCCACTCGGCCTGCCGTTCCAGCACGATCATGTAGCCACCCGGCGCGAAGTAGCCGCCGCCCGTTTGTCCCTCGTGACGAGGCAAGCGAAACCAGAGCAGGTCGATCTGGGCAGCGGCGACGATCGCCGGCAAGCCCGCTTCGCGCCGCAGGCGCGACCAGCGGCCATCGGTGGCCACGACCAGCGGGCAACGCACCTCGTGCGTGTCGCGGTCGGCGTCCACATACCGCACTCCGCTCACCCGGTCGCCGTCCCAGATCAGTTGCCTGGCGTCTGCCCCCATCACAAGGCGAAAGCCAGGAAAGCGGCGAGCGTCCGTGGCCAGCAGTTCCAGGAACCTGGCCTGGGGCAACAAGGCGACAAACGGAAACCGGGTTCTCAGCCGGCTCAGGTCGGCCACCGTGACCGCTTCCCGCTGGGTGTGGAACACCAGCTTCTGCATCCGGCTGTGAGGGATCTCCAATACCCGCTCGGCCAGCCCCACGCGATCCAGCAGTTCCAGCGCGCCGGGATGCAACGTGTCTCCGCGAAAATCGCGGTGGAAGTCGTCATGCCGTTCCAGCAGCGTGACGTCGATGCCCTGCCGGGCCAGAAGCCACGCCAGCAGCACTCCCGCCGGCCCGGCTCCCACGATGCAGCAGGTGGTTTCTGTCACGCTTCGCTTAGCTGCCAGAGCTTGATCGTGCGGTCGAAGCTGCCGGAGGCCAGTCGCCGGCCGTCCGGCGAGAACGCCAGGCTGTAGACCGTGTTGTCGTGCGCGGCGAACGTCTCGCGCAGCACGTGCGTGGGCGACTCGATCAACCGCACGCGGCCGTCCGCTCCGCCCGCGGCGCCCACTGCGGCCGGCGGCTGCCTCCCGGAAGTCCAGGCCAGACACTTCACATACCGATCGTCTCCGGCCAGCCGCGATTGCTCCTGGCCGATCGCCGGATCCCAGAAGCGGATCGACTGGTCGCTGCCGCCCGACACCAGCCACTTGCCATCGGGCGTGTAGGCGACGCACTGTACGGCTCCCGAGTGCCCGCGCAGATCCCGCACCTGCTTGCCGGTCGAGATGTCCCACACGCGCAGCGTGTTGTCGTAGCCGGCCGAGGCCAGTTGCTGGCTGTCGGGCGAAAAGGCCAGACCGTAGATGGCGTCGGTGTGTCCGAGCAAGGTTCGCTGCACGCTTCGCCCCGCCAGGTCCCAGACGCGGATCGTCAGGTCGTAGCCGGCCGAGGCCAGCAGCCGGCCATCGGGCGACAGGGCCATGCACTCCAGGTAGTCCTGGTGCCCGGCCAGCGTGGCTGCCAGGCCGCCGCTGGCCACGTCCCAGATTTTCAGCGACCGGTCCAGGCTGGCCGAATACAGCGACTTGCCGTCGGGCGCGAAGGCCACTCCGCAGACGCCGTCCCCGTGTCCCCGCAGCCGCAACAGTTCGCCGCCCGAGTCGGCATCCCACAGCTTGATCGTGTTGTCCAGGCTGCCGGAAGCCAGCCGCCGGCCATCGGGCGAAAAGCAGACGGCGTACACCGAATTGGGATGCATCAGCGTATGCAGCAGGCGCGGCATGATGGAGTCACACGAGTTCGGGCAGGGGCTGGTACTGGGCGTGGTCGATCAGGTAGCGGGGCCGGCCGTGCAAGTCGGGGATCGTCACCCGATTGATGTCCAGTCCCAGGTTGTGGTACAGCGTGGCGAAGACTTCCTGGAAGTGCACCGGCCGGTCCACGGCGTGTTCGCCCAGCCGGTTCGTGGCGCCGATCACCTGGCCGGCTCGAATCCCGCCGCCCGCCAGCAGCGCGCAGCCCACTTGCGGCCAGTGATCCCGGCCGCCCTTCTTGTTGATCCGCGGCGTGCGGCCAAATTCGCCCCAGACCACGATCGACACATCGTCCAGCATCCGCCGCTCCTCCAGGTCCTCGATCAGGGCGGACAGTCCCTGGTCCAGCCGCGGCAGATGGTCGCGGGCGTTCTCGAAGTTCGTGCCGTGCGGACGGCCGTGCCAGTCCCAGCGCCCGTAGGCCAGGCTGACAACCCGCACGCCCGCTTCGACCAGCCGCCGGGCGGCCAGGAAGTATTCGTTCATCAGCGGGCCGGCGTCGCCGTAGCCGGCCGGTTCGGGCGAGCCGTATCCGTATCGTTCCCGCACGCTGGGCTCCTCCCGATCCACGTCCAGCGCTTCGGCCAACTGGCTCGACGTGAGAATCTCGAACGCTTGCCGCTGGTAAGCATCCAGCCCCTCGATCGCGCCGCTGGCGTCCGCGTCGCGGCGCAGGCGATCCAGGCGTTGGTTCAGCTCGCGGCGGTCGGTCAACTGGTCCAGCGAAACGCCGTCCAGGGTCAGGTTGGCCTGGCCGTCGGCATAAGGAGTGAACGGAGCGTGCGCGGGACCGACGAAGCCCGGTTGTCCCGGATCGGCCCAGCCGGAAGTCTTCATGCGCGGTGTCAGGCTCACAAACGGAGGCGTGCCCGGACGAGCGGGCCCGTGCAGCCGCGACACGACCGAACCGAACGACGGCCAGCCACCGGCCGGCTGGCCCTGCGAACCCTGGCCGGTCAGACATTGAAACGCCGCGTGACGCCCCTCGGAACCGACCAGCGTGCGGATCGGCACCAGGCGGTCCATCAGGCCGGCCAGCCGCGGCAGATGCTCGCAGATCTGGATCCCCGGCACGCGGGTCGCGATCGGCTGAAACTCGCCGCGGATCTCCACCGGAGCGTCCATCTTCAGGTCGAACGTGTCCTGGTGCGGCGGGCCGCCGGACAGGAAGATCATGATCACCGACTTCTGCGACCGCCCCAACCCGGCGCCCGCTTCGGCCCGCAGCAGTTGTGGCAGCGTCAGTCCACCCAGCGCCAGCCCGCCCAGCCGCAGAAACGATCGCCGCGAAACACCGTCGCACAGCCGATAGTCCGAACCTGAAATCGTCAGCATGTGTGCTCCTTCCCAGGGATGGCTCGCGTTTCAGGTTATAACAGATTCGGCCGCCGCAAACCAATTTCAGCTCTGATAGAATGGGAAATTCTGCCTCCTGGATGGACCAGTGCCAAGCGTGCAAACCGGAGTGAACCAACCGTGCCCGACGCCGAAATCCAAGCCCGCCTGGAACTGGCGCTGGCGGCCGCTCGCGAGGCTGGCCGGCTGACGCTGAACTACTTCCAGCAAGACAACTTCCAAGTGGAACGCAAGGCCGACCGCTCGCCCGTCACGGTCGCCGATCGGCAGGCCGAACTGCACTTGCGCCAGCGGATCGGTGAGCGGTTTCCGGACGACGGGATCGTGGGCGAGGAGTTTGGCCAGTCAGACGGCAGCAGCGGTTTCCAGTGGATCCTGGATCCGATCGACGGCACGAAGTCGTTCATCACGGGCGTGCCCTTGTACGGGACGCTCGTGGGAGTGACCCGCGAGGGTGCCAGCCTGGTCGGGGTGATTCTGATTCCGGCCCTGGACGAATGCGTGTACGCGGCCAAAGGGCAAGGGGCCTGGTACCAGCGGCACGGTGCGGCGGCCGTGCCTGCACGAGTGGCTCAGCGGTCCTCGCTGGCTGATGGCGTGTTCCTGACATCGCAGGTTGATTCGTTCCGGCGGCGGGGAGCGGACGAGGCCTACCGGCAGCTCGAAGCGGCCGCCTCGATCACCCGCACCTGGGGCGACTGTTATGGATACCTGCTGGTCGCCACCGGCCGGGCCGATGCGATGGTCGATGCGGAAATGAGCGTCTGGGACGCGGCCGCATTACAGCCGATCCTGGAAGAGGCCGGCGGCGCGTTCACCGACTGGAACGGCCAGCCCACGATTCACGGCGGAGAGGGCGTCGGCTGCAGCCAGGCCGTGCTGCCGCAGGTCCTGGCGATTACGCGGCAGTTTCCCCGGACTTCCGAAAAGGTGTCAGGTACCTTTATGGATGACAGGGCAAAGTAGGGGCGTTGCGCTGCCTGGTATTTGGGAACAGTTGCGTGGCGAGACCACCCAAGGGTGGACGAGGCGAACGGCGTCTATCACGTACTCAACCGGGGCAACCGGTGCGAGCGGATCTTCCTCACGACAGAGGAGTTCGAGGCGTTTGAGCGGATGATGGTCGCGGCGCTGGAACGCTCGCAAGCCAGGCAGTGCGCGTCTTGTCTGCTGCCGAGTCCCTGGCACATGGTCGTCAGCCCGAAGGTTGACGGCGAGGTGGGGCGGTTCGGCATAGTCTGGCGGTGGGCAGACGGCACCAGGGCGGAAAGGTCGCTGCTGGCGGCCTGTCCGATCCCTCGGCGCCCAAACTGGATCGACCTCATCGCGGCTCCGCTGACTGGCAAACAGCGGAGGGAAACGCAGCGTTCGATTTCCAGACGCATGCCGTTCGGCGACGCGTCATGGGCCTCGACCACTGTGCGCCGTCTGGGCCTGGAATCAACGGGCCGCGGTCGCGACCGGCCCGCGACATTCCCCAAAGCCCCATTGAGGTGCCTGACCGCCATGACAGTGCTTTGTTGTGGTTCACACCTTTGTCTTGGGTACCGGCCCTGAGCGGCCGCCTAAGCGCCTGGCACTTGTTTAGGATTGTTGATTGACATGACCAAATCGAACTGCTCTACTCTATCGAACCCTTATGAATGCCCATTCGGGCACGGCTCATGTCCATGGGTCTCGGTTGGCACTGGTCATCGCGGCTGGCGCTCGTAGTGAGTGTTGGATTGCGACGTTCCTCAACGCATCGAGTTCGCTCCGTCATGCGATGCTAGCGACAATCGCCAGGGAGGAGTGACGATGTCACGCGCCGCTCAAAGCCTCAAAGCCTCAAAGCCTCAAAGCCTCAAGACGGTAGACGTTCCCGCAGCGCGGTCAAGAGGCGAAGCCCGCACTTCCGCGTCCTGCTTCGGCTGGAGCAATTGGAACCTCGCGTGGTTCTGAACGGCGCGCCGGTGGCGCTGCCCGACGCGAGCTACTTCACCGCAGAGGATACCGCGCTGACCATCACGACCTCGGATACGACGCTGCTGGACAACGACTGGGATCCCGAAGGCGACTCGCTCACCGCATCGATCGTGGACAGTCCCAGTAATGGTTCCGTGACCGGTTTCAGCGGCTCCAACGGGACCTTCACGTACACGCCCGATACCAGTTTCGTGGGTGTCGACACGTTTACCTACCAACTGAACGACGGCACGGACTACGGCAACATCGTGGCGGTTTCCATCGCCGTTGGCGGTCACCTGGGACCCCGGACCAACCTGGAAGCGCGAGCGCGAGCGGGCAGCAACTTGCTGACCGGCGATCTGGAAGTTGCCGAACCGCTGACTCCCGGGCTGTTTCTCCTGTACGACTCGGGCACGCTGCCGGAACCGATCATCGTGGTCGAGACGTTTCTGCAAGATAGCAGTTCGGTCCCGGATGAGATCACCGCTGAACTGACCTTCAACTACTCCACGGGCACGACCTACGAGTTCGACACGACGGGCCTGTCGGCCGGCGATTCGCTGCGGTTCGCCTTGCAGTACGACGCGACATCGCTTTCGACCGGCCGCTATGATTACTCGGTCGATCTTACGACTGACATATCGAGCTCGTTGGTCTCGCACATCTACGACGGCTACCACGACATCGTCAATCGTGGAGGGGCCACGCATCCGTTCGGTCGTGGTTGGCAATTGGAGGGCATCGATGAATTGGTTGTCGAAACGGGCGGCGTACTTTGGGTGCAATCGACCGGCGACGCATTGTGGTTCGCCGAGGACGGTGGCGGGGGATTCGATCCGGCCGAAGGCGATGTCACCTTTTCCACGCTGGAACTGGATTCCGGCACCTACTCGCTGACCGACAAGCACGGCATTGAGTCCACGTTCAACAGCTCGGGACAACTCACGTCCCGCGAAGACCGCAACGGCAACACGGTCGGCTACACCTACACCAGCGGGCTGCTGACCAAGATTACCGATCCTTTCAGTCGGGAGACCACATTCACCTACACCAGCGGGCGGTTGACGTCGGTCACCGACTTCGCCAGTCGTACGGCGACGCTGGCCTACGACGGCAGCGGCCGACTCGCGAGCATCACCCAGCCCGATCCCGACGGCGGCGGGGCGCTCGCCAGCCCGGTAACCGAGTTCTCGTACGACGCCACGAGCCACTTGCTCACCACGATCACCAACCACTTGGACGACGACACGGACTTCACCTACGGCTCCCACCATCGGCTGACGGCCATTGCCTATCCCGACTCGAACTCCCGGCAGTTCAAGCCCATGCAGACGCTTGGCCTGCCAACCGGAACCAGCGGCAACAGTCTCACCGCCGCCGATCCCCAGGGTGATACGACAAACGCCACGGTTGTCAGCAAATTCAAGACGGATCGCTTCGGCAATGTCACCTATTGGAGCGATCCGCTCGATAGCGAGACGCTCACCGAACGCAATAGCCACGGCCAGCCGGTCCGCATCACCCAGGAAGACCCCGATGGCACGGGTTCGTTGACCAGTCCCGTGACGGTACTGGGATACGACGCTCTGGGCAACCTTATGTACCAACGCAATCCGCTCGGCGGTACCCGGACCTGGTCGTACGAGTCGTCATTCAATCTTGTGGAAGTGGCCACCGATGAACTGGGCAACGAGACCAGTTTCGATTACGACGCCTACGGCAACCTGACGGAACTGACCGATGCCGGCAGTGGCGTCTGGACCTACACATATGACTCGGGCGGGCGGGTGACATCGGCGACGACTCCGGACCCCGACGGGGCGGCGCCGGCGGGTCCGCTCAGCGCCTCGGTCACGGAGTATGACTACGACAGCTACGGGCGGTTGGACACGATCACCTACGACGACCAGACGACCACATCGTTCGAATACGATACGGCGGACAACCTGACCGACGTCACCGACGAGTTGGGCCACACGACCAGCTACACCTATGACGCGCTCGCCCGCTTGACCTCCGTGACCGACCGCGAAAGCGCGACCACGACCTACGCCTACGATGCCATCGGGCAAGTGGCCACCGTGACCGACGCACTCGATAATGATACGGACTACCAATACAACAGTCGTGGCTGGCTGGTCGGCGTGACGCGCCCGGACCCGGACGGCGCGGGACCGCTGACCGCGCCCGAGTCGACCTACACGTACGACGCCCGCGGCAACTTGACTGTCGTCGGCGAGGTCTGGATGGACGGTTCGGCCACGCTGGAGTATCAGTATGACGCGGCCGACCGGCGTACCAAAATGAAGAGCGGCACAATCGGCACCGACGAAACGGACTACGTGTATGACAACCTGGCCCGTCTGATCAAGGTCACGAATCCGCTGGACGAGGAGACGGTGTATGAATACGACGCGGCGGGACACCTGCTGAGGGTGATTCAAAACGTGGAGATGATGGACCCACCCGAGGGTCCCACGGTTCAATACGGCTATGACGCCGCCGGGCGGTTGATCCAGGTCACGGACGCCCGTGGCTACGAAACGGACTACACGTACGACGAACGGGGCTTGCTCACCAAAGTCGAGCTGCCCGACCCGGATGGCTCCGGCGCCATGGGCCGTCCCACGATGATCCACGCCTACGACGCGATTGGCCGCTACACGGGGTTCACCGACTCCTGGCAGCGGAAGACCACGTACGCCTATGACAGCCGAGACCGGGTGGTCAGCGTCACCGAGCCGGACCCGGACGGTGCCGGCGGGCAGTCCGCATCCGCGACCAGCCTTGGCTATGACGACGCGGGGCGGCTGATCAGCGTGACCGACCCGCTTTCCCGAGTAACGGCGTTTGAATTTGACGATGAAGGCCGCATCACCACGATTACGCTGCCGGACCCGGACGGCGGCGGATCGCTGGCCTCGCCGGAGATCGCCTATGCCTACAACGACCTCGGCCTGGTGACCGGCATCACCGACCCGCTGGGCGGAGTGACATCGTACGAATACGACAACCTGCGGCGCGTCACCAAGATCACCCTGCCGGACCCGGATGCAACCGGACCGTTGTCAGCGCCTGAAACCAGCTACGCCTACAGCGCTCGCGGTCTGCTCGATACCGTGACCGATCCGCTCGGCCGGGAAACCACGTTCAGTTACGACGACTTTGGGCGGCGCACCGGGGTGGCGGACGACGCTGGGAACAAGACGACCTACGCCTACGACGTGCTGGATCGGATCACGTCGATCACACTGGAAGACCCGGACGGGGCGGGGTCGCTGACGGCCTCCGTGACCGCGTACACGTATGCTATCAATGGTCGGATCGCCACGCTCACCGATCCGGAGGGTGGTGTCACACGGTTCACCTACGACGATGCGGGCAATCTGCTCACCGTCAAGGACCCGGTCAACAACACCACGACTTACTCGTATGACGGCGTCGGGCGGGTGACGATGGAAACCAACGAGTTGGATGACGCCCGCTCGTTCTATTACGATTCGCTGGGACGCACAGCCAAGGTACTCGACCGTAACGAGCGGGCCGTGCAATTCGAGTATGATGCGATGGACCGGCCGACGCACGAGAAATGGTACGACGATGCCAGCCCGGTACCGACCATCACCATTGCCACGACGACCGAGGGCGGCCTGACGGACGAAGTGCAGCGAGTGGGCTTCAGCGATGACATGGGCATGCTCAGCAGCGGCACGTTCACGCTTACCTTCGACGGACACACGACCAGCGGGATCGCCTGGGACGCGAGCGCCGCGACCGTTCAGTCGGCATTGGAAGGCCTCTCGAACATCGACGCTGGCGAAGTCAGTGTCACGAAGACCACGGACTGGCTGGACACGCAGGAGTGGCAGATCACTTTCGCCGCAGGGTTGGCGGGAACGAACGTCGCCCAGACGACTGTCGATTCGAGCAACGTCTGGGGGATGGGGACCATCACCGATATCGAGGCCACGGACACACAGGGCGGCTCCACGAATAATGAAGTGCAGACGGTCACGCTGGCCAACGAGGACGACGGGGTGCTGCGACTGGCATTCCAGGGCGAGACGACGGCCGAGATCGACTTCGACGCCACGGCGGCCGAGGTCGAATCTGCCCTGGAAGACCTCAACGGCATCGACAACGTGACGGTCAGCGGTTCGGCGGGCGGACCTTGGACGGTGACGTTCGTCGGGATGCACGCCGGCGTGGATCAGCCCCGGATGAACGGCGACGCGGCCGCGCTGCTTTCGGGTTCCGAAGTCCGCGACATCAGCTACACGTACGACGCGGCCAGTCAATTGACCGAGGCCTCGGATGCGGATAGCACCTACGCTTACACCTACGACTACCTGGGCCGCGTGCTGACGGTCGATAACGACG
>JAGFJK010000191.1 GCA_024102795.1 Pirellulaceae bacterium | reverse complement strand
GAGCCGCATGAAGTCTTGGTGAAGTTCTTGCGTCGGCCAAGGGCTGACCTGAGGGCATCAGGACAAAGATGTCGCGATGACGGCCGGGTACGTCAGGCAGATTGCCAATAGCCCTTTCGTTGTAGCTGGTGCATCGGTATCGACTTGCCAAGACAGTCCCAAAGTGGTATTTTGTACACCATGGAAGTCTATCGCACGCGGCTGGGACGAGCCGTCCTGACGAAGTCGGAAGAGTACCTCCCGAAGATTCCGGCCGGTTCGGTGGACCTGGTCATGACCTCGCCGCCATTTGCGCTATTACGGCAGAAGTCGTACGGGAATCTCGATCAGGCCGAGTACGTGGATTGGCTTGTCTCGTTTGGGACGCAGGTCCATCGTGTGTTGAAGGAAACGGGCAGTTTTGTCATCGACCTGGGCGGCGCCTATCAGCGCGGCGCACCAGTCCGCTCGCTGTACAACTTTCGCGTGCTGCTCCGACTGTGCGACGAGTACGGTTTCTATCTTGCCGAGGACTTCTACTGGCACAACCCCGCGAAATTGCCATCCCCGATCGAGTGGGTGAATAAGCGAAAGATCCGTGCCAAGGATTCGGTGAACACAGTCTGGTGGCTGTCGAAGACCGAGAATCCGAAAGCGAACGTGAGCAACGTGTTGGCACCCTATAGCAAACGAATGAAGCAGTTGATCAAGGATCCTCAAGGCTTCTTCAAGCCGGATCGGCGCCCCTCGGGCCACGATGTAACGGAAAAGTTCGGTAAAGACAACGGCGGAGCGATTCCCGCAAACTTGCTGCAGTATCCCAACACGGAAAGCAACTCCGTCCACATTCGGCTCTGCAAGGCATTGGGAATCCCGCCCCATCCCGCCCGATTTCCCAGGGCGCTGCCGGAGTTCTTTATTAAGTTCTTGACCGAGCCTGGGGACAAGGTGCTCGACATCTTCGCCGGGAGCAACACAACGGGCGAGGCGGCCGAACTGCTGGGCCGTAAGTGGCTGGCGCTGGAACGCGAGCTCGACTACGTGATCGGTTCGGCGTTTCGGTTTCTTGGCGACCGAACTGAGGACGAAGTTGCCGAGTTCGTTCGCCGGTGCCGAGCTGGCGAGACACCCATCAAGATCACGTCGGCCCAGCCGATGTTGTTTTGAAGCAGCCGCATTGGTGAATGCGAGGAAGGGTCACGTATAAAGAGTCAAACGCCCAGAAATCGGACGGCGGCGGGGACCAGCGGCTGCAGGCGACGGTATGTCCAACAGTGGCGAATTGAACTGGGGCCGCTTCATCGTGGTCACACTCGGATTGTTCGGCATCTTGACTTCATTGCCCCTCTTGGGGTTTGCGGTTCTCGGATTGATCGGAATCCTCTTCGACGTGAGCGTTCCGGAGAATGGCGGATTCGGGCTGCAGCTTCTCTACACTGGACTTCCACCCTTGATCGGCGATATGGTCTTGTGCGTTTTCGGTCTCTTCGCGCTTAACCAAAATCATCGGCACGCAGACGCCGAACCATCCGCGCGCCCTGCGCGGCTATCGACGCTTCGCGCGCCGGCGGACAAAAACCGGCAAAAGTGCGGAAGTGCCACTCGGGGCTGTCCCCAGTTCCAAACGCGGCTGGCGTCGCCGCGGGGTTTCAACGCGCCACGAGCAGGGCTCGGGCCACTTGCAAGTCACGCGTGTCGTGTCCCTCGTCAAACGAGCTTACCAGGCCGGCGAGGATTTCCCGCCCGTCGCTGGTCGGGCCATGTTGATCTTGAAGCCGAACCAGGCTGACCGCGGCCCGCAGTTCGAGAGACCGCGCCCGTTGTTGCTCGGCGATTCGCATGGCGGTTCGGAAATCCGCCTCGGCCAGGGACGGCGTGCCGGCGACATCCGGGTCGAGTTGCAACCGGGTTTCGCCCCGCAGCCGGTACAGTTCCGGTTCGATCATGCGTTCGTCGGTTTGCTCGACCAACGCGAGGGCTTCCTCGAGTACCCGCGGGACGCCTTGCCAATCTCCGCTGGCGCCCAGCGATTCGGCCAGAAGCCCCAGGTAACAAGTCATGTAAGTGCCACTTCCCGTCGCCCGCCATTCGTCGAGTCCGCGGCGGAGTCGACGGACTCCCGCTTGAGCCTCGCCATCGGCGGCCAGCGCCCAACCGCCGATGATTGTGCTGCCAGCCAGCCAGAAGGGAAAGCCATGCTCGCGGGAAATCGAGGCACAGGCTTCGGCGCAGGCTCGGGTGCGGGGAATATCCTTGCAGAACTGAAACAGCATGGTGGCAAAATGCAGGGCCACCGATTGGCAGTTGGGCGACAGCCCGCGGCTCATGGCAATCGCCAGCTCGCTCTCGCGGCGGGCGGTGTCGGGATAACCCTGCAACCACAAGGCGAGTGCCCCGTAGGCCTTGCAAATCACGCCCGGATCCTGGCCAAACAAGGAGGCATGCGGACGGTGCCGCTCACGATCGTACTGGGCGGCAACCTGTTCGACGTGCCAGAGTGCCTTGACCGGGACACCTCGGCATAAGGCAGTCAATCCCAGGGCCTGATGCGCCTGCAGTCCCAGGTCGGGATCGTGCAAACGGCAAGCGATATCCAGCAACTCGCCCGCGAGCTCTCCCGCCAGCGGCAATTCCGAGCGCACCTTGAGGACCAGCCACAGCCCCCAGAGCACGGGAAACAAGTCTTTCAGGGAAGACTTGCACAAGCTTCGCGCTCGCAGGTAGGCCTCTTCCGCGTTGCGCGACGCGTAGCCTTCGGTTACCTGGAGTTGAAGGCCCAGCAGCGTCCGCAACGGCAGCTCGAGCGCATCGCGTTCGGCCGATGCCGGCAGCGTCATCAGCAGGCCCAACCCGCGGCGCGCCAGACTCACCGCGTTGCGATGGGCGAAGACGCGGGCGGCTTGCTGGGCGGCCACGTGGAACTGGCTTGCCGCTTGAGCCGGTTCGCGTCCGGCGTCGTACAGGCAGGCGAGCTCGGCGGCAAATGCGCCCGCCTCACTACCCAGGTGCCCCTGCCAGACCTCGGCCAGGGTCTTACTCACCGCTCGGCGGCGCGTCGGCAAGAGGCTGGCGAACAAGGCCTGCTGGTAAAGCGCGTGCACGAAGCAGTAGCGCACCGTGGGGGTGCCATCCGGAAACTCATCCTCGCGCATCCAGCGCACCAGGCCATGCACGCAATCGAGTGCGTGCAGCCGCTCTTCCACTTCCGCCGGATCGCGACCGGTCGCCTGGGCCACGACGGCGGAATCGAACTGATAGCCCTGGGCCGCCGCCACGGCGAGCAGTTGATGATCGTCCTGATCCAACTGATCGAGCTTGCACTCGATCATGCTGCGGACCGTTTCGGGCAGATCCTCCCAGATGTCGGGCAGTTCCTGCGCGAGCGTCCAGCGGCCGCCGCAATCGGCGATCACGCCGCGTTCCCGGAGGTAGCGGAGCAGGTCGGTCAGAAACAACGGACTGCCTTCGGTCCGCGAGTGCAGCAGATCGGCGAAGTCTGGAGGAAAGGCGTGGCCCGGAAACGCCAACGACAGGTAGCTCTCGATCTGGGACCGGCCCAGAAATCCCAGCGCCAGTTCGCGGCACACGCCCTGGCCCTGGAGTTCCAGTTTGACGCGGTGGAATGCGTGCGGGCCCAGCAGCAGCTCGGTGGGGCGATAGGTGGCGATGATCAGCACGGGCAGCCGGTCACACTGCCGTCCAAGGTACGCCAGCAAGTCGACAGTGGACGAGTCGGCCCAATGGACATCTTCCACCAACAGCACCACGGTGCCCAGACGCGAGGTCTCGGCGAACAAGCCGGTCAACTCGCGGAGCATGGCCTGCTGCGACAAGGCGAGCGGTGGGGGGGAAACCTCCCCGCCACCCGTCAATGCCAGTTGGGCCGCCCACGTCGGAGCGACGACTCGCAGCAGCCGCGCCACGGCACCGCCCGTCTTGCCGCGCAGCAACTCCGCCAGGGCGTCAATCACGGGCAAGTAGGCGGCGCCCGCCGCCTGGCGTTCCGAGCAACGCCCACGGGCCAATTGGACGGTGCCTCGCGAATCCAGCTCGTCGAAGAAATCCTCCACCAGCGTTGTCTTGCCGATGCCTGGTTCGCCGGCTACGCAGACCACGGTTCCCCGTCCCGATTCGGCCGTTGCCAGGGCTTGCCGCAGCGTGGCCAGTTCCCGCTCGCGACGCACGATCCGTCGCCGCGTTGCTTCGCGCGTCACGTTTCCGCCGCGGGCGACGTCACCCAGAACTCGCTCCACCTCCGCCGCGGTGGGCCGCAACCGCGAGTCCTTCTGCAACATGGCTCCGATCAGGCCTTCCAGGGCCGCGGGAAGCGAGGGATGGAAGGCGGCCAGCGGGCAGGGCGGGGCGTTGACAATCGCGTTCAAGGTCTCGAAGGGAGTACCGCGTTCGAAAGGGTGGTGCCCGCTGACGAGCCAATACAGGACGATTCCCAGGGAGAACACGTCGGAGCTGCCGTCGAGCGGCTCGCCGCGGGCCTGTTCGGGCGACATGTAGGCCACCGTTCCCAACATGCTCCCAGGCCAGGTGTCTTGCTTGTCCTTCGTCGCGCCCACCAGCGCCGGCAAGCGGCGCGCGAGACCGAAATCGAGCACCTTGACGTAGCCATCGGAACGCACCATCAGGTTCTCAGGCTTGATGTCGCGATGGACGACGCCGGCCGCGTGCGCCGCGGCCAAGGCTCCCGCCGCCTGCCCGACGAGGCGTGACAATTCCGGGACCGCCAGCCGTTGGGCCGCGAGCGATCGGAGTGTCTGCCCTTCGATGAACTCCAGCACGATGAACGGAGCCCCCTGGTGTTCTCCCAAAGCGTGCACCGTACAGATGTGCGGGTGGTTCAGGGCGGACGCCGTGCGCGCCTCCCGGATGAACCGCTGCATGAGCTGGGGATCGCCGGCCAACTCCGGCGGAATCAGCTTCAGTGCCACACGCCTGCCGAGACGCGTCTCGAGCGCCTGGTACACGATGCCCATGCCTCCGCGACCGATCTGGGCGATGATTTCATAGCCCGGAACGTCAAGGGGTGGCGACGGTCCGCCAGACCGAAGTCCACGCGGCCCGCCCGCCGTACTCGCCGCATGCAGCAGCCGATCCTGAAGCCCGGCGTGGAGTAGGGGGAACCGCCGCTCGTAATCGTCCAAGCTCAAGTCCGCCTCATAGCGGCCGCGAAATTCAAACTCGGCGGCCAGCAGATCCAACAGCGTCGAGTGGTCATTCGCCAGATCGGGATAGCGCTGCAGGTAGACTTCCACACACTGCTGCTGGCCCGCCTTGACGCGAAACTCCAGCTCGATGTGCACAAGCTCCCGCAGCAATTCCGGCTGCCGGGACGGGTGGGCATTCAGGTAGTCTTCGATGACGGGATGTAAACCCTGATGCCAGGCGCGCTCGAACGCCCTGATCACGCTCTCGCAGCCGGACCAGGTATCGTCGCCCAGCGGGTCGCCGCCGCCCCGCGAATCGGGATTGTTGTTCGTTGGCACGCTTGCCCCCACGGACGCCCCGTCCGTCGCTGCCTCGTCGCGGGTTGGCCGGGGAAAGCCAAACTACATCTGCTGCCGCTCCAGGTACTTGCGGACCCGTTCCCGCAAGCGGCGCACCGAACGCTCGGCGCGTCCCGTTTGCTCACTGATTTCCCGCGTCGTGTAACCTTGCAGGCTCAATTCGAGAATCGTGCGCTCGTCCGCCTCCAGTCGCCCCAAGAGTTCCTCCATGATTTCCGCCAGCATGGCCGCCTGGTCCGGGGTTGGCTCGTGACTGAGGGCTTCTTGCCAGGGCGCGGTCTCCGAGTCAGGGACAGTCGCCTCGCGCCGCGCGTCGCGCCGCTCGGCCTGATGAAAGCGCGCCCGATCCGCGCACTTGCGGACGGTGATCGTCGTGAGCAGGCCCCACAACCCCTGCCACCCCTCGGCGGCCAGCACACCCTCGCCGTACCGCAGCAACAGGCTCTTGTAGGCCGACTGCACCACGTCCTCGGGCTCGACCTTGTGCTGGAGTCGAGCGCCCAGATGTTTTCGCGCCAGACCGATGAGCTGCTGGCTGAATCGTTCGAACTCCAGGCGCTGATCGTCGCGGGCCCCACAGTCCCCTTGACCGCTGGATGGTTCAACTAGCATGGCACGCGTCCGGACTACCAACCCCGTTGGCAGGGATTCGAAAATTCTTGGCCGATTCCGTCGGCCGACGGGATGTAAGCATTGTAGCCATCACGTGTGGCTCATGCACGCCGACAACGACACGTTTTGCCCTCCGGCGACCTCAGCGGCGGCTGGCTTTCCCAGGCCCGCGGAGCGGTTGGCGTTTCCCCCTTTCCATTCAAGGAGCTCTGTCATGTCACGCCGCTCTTGGACACACTGGACTCGGAGCCTGCCGCGGTCTCAGAAGTCGCGCCGGCGACAGCTCAAGTCACGCCGGCCGCTGTTCGAACGGCTGGCCGAGCGGCTCACTCCCGCGGTGTCCGCTTTCTGGGGCGCGGGCGGCCTGTCGGTGATGGGCGACGGGCTGGACAACACGATTGAGGTCAGCCGCGACGCGACGGGGGCCATTCTTGTCAATGGAGGCGAGGTCAGTGTCCGCGGAGGCAGGCCAACCGTGGCGAATACAGTCCAGATCTCGATCTACGGGCTGGGAGGCAACGATACCCTGTCACTCGACGAAGCGAACGGGGCCTTGCCAAAGGCGAATCTGTTTGGGGGATCGGGAAACGATTCCCTGGAGGGCGGCTCCGGCAACGACGTGCTGTTCGGCCAAGGCGGGAATGACACGCTCCTGGGCCGCGGCGGCTTCGATTTCCTGTTTGGCGGTGCCGATAACGATACGCTCACCGGCGGTGACGCCGACGATCTCGTCTTTGGCGAGAGCGGGATCGATCGGCTGATTTGGAATCCGGGCGACGACACGGATCTGAACGAGGGCGGCAGCGGCACCGACACGATCGAAGTCAACGGAGGCAACGGCTCGGAATCGTTTACTGCGACGGCCAATGGAACCCGCGTGCGCTTCGACCGCCTCGATCCGGCTCCCTTCTCGCTGGATATCGGGACGAGTGAATTTCTGGTGGTCAATGCCAACGGGGGTGACGATGCGTTCTCCGCGACCGGGAACCTGGCCGCGCTGATTTCGATCACCGTGGACGGGGGTGCCGGCAGCGATACGTTGCGCGGCAGCAACGGACGAGACATCCTGCTCGGTGGCGATGGCGATGACGATCTTGACGGTCAACAGGGGGATGATACCGTCTTGCTGGGCGCCGGCGACGACACCTTCCGGTGGGACCCCGGCGACGGCAACGATGTCGTCGAAGGCCAGGATGGTACGGACACCCTGGTATTCAACGGTTCAAGCGCTGGCGAGATCCTGGATCTGTCGGCCAACGGACAAAGGGTGCGTCTTTCCCGCAACATCGGCAACGTCGTCATGGACCTGGATGACGTCGAACGTATCGACCTGAACGTCCTGGGTGGTGGCGACACCCTTGTGGTAAATGACCTGGGCGGCACCGACCTCGTCAACCTCCAGGTCAACCTGGCGGGTACCCTGGGCGGCTCCACCGGCGACGCACAACCCGATACGGTCGTCGTCCAAGGCACGCATGGGAATGACATCATCGACCTGTTCGGGTCGGGCACCGCGGTCTCGGTCGTTGGCCTGCCCACCCTTCTGTCCATCACCGGCGCTGAAGGAGCCAATGACTCGCTGGTGATCAACTCGCTGGCCGGCGACGACGGCGTCACGGCGTCCACTCTGCCGGCGGGAGTCATCAAGCTGACCATCGATGGCGGGGATGGGGAAGATGTCATTCTTGGCAGCCAGGGCGCCGACGTACTGCTCGGCGGCGACGGCAACGACTTCTTCGACGGCCGGCAGGGGAACGACCTGATCCTGATGGGCGGCGGTGACGACAACTCTCAATGGAATCCCGGCGACGGAAGCGACACCGTCATTGGCCAGTCCGGTAACGACATGCTGCTCTTCTTCGGCTCGAACGCCAGCGAGAATATCGATGTCCTGGCCAACGGCAGCCACGTCCTGTTCGTCCGTGACGTGGGCAGCGTGACGATGGACCTGGACGAAGTCGAAGTGATTGAGTTCCGCGCCTTGGGTGGAGCGGACGACATCGTCGTCGGTGACTTGAGCGGCACGGATGTAACCCGGATCGATCTCGACCTGCGCGGGTCCAATGGCGGCGACGAGCAGGCCGACAGGATCACCGTCAACGGCACGCAGGGCGACGACGTGTTCGGCGCCGCGGGTGACGCGGGCGGCGTCAACGTCTTCGGACTGCATACGGCGGTCCGCATCTTCCATGCCGAGCAGGCCAACGACTCGCTGACGCTGAACGCCCTGGGAGGCGCGGACACGGTGGATGCGACGTCGCTGGAAGCCGACGGTCCGCAGCTCGCGCTGAACGGAGGCCTGGGGAACGACGTTCTGCTGGGTGGCGAGGGGCACGAACAGTTCAACGGCGGCGACGGCGACGACTTGCTCTTGCTGGGCGCCGGCGATGACACGGCTGTCTGGAATCCCGGCGACGATAATGACACGGTCGAAGGCCAGGACGGCTTCGACACACTGGTCTTCCATGGCGCCAATGTGTCCGAGAACATCAGTGTCTCGGCCAACGGTGGTCGCATCCGATTCGCCCGCGACGTGGCCAATGTCGTCATGGACCTGGACGACGTCGAAAGCGTGAACTTCAACGCCCTGGGTGGTGCCGACGTGATCGTCGTCAACGACCTGAGCGGAACGGATCTCACGGAAGTCAATCTCAACCTGGCGGCCGCCAACGGCGCTGGCGACGCGCAGCCGGACACCGTGATCGTCAACGGCACGGCTGGCGACGACGTGCTGCTCGTGGGGGGCGATGCCGGCGGGGTCTTCGTCCTGGGGTTGGCCGCGCAGGTCAACCTCACCGGCTCGGAGCCCGCCCATGACCGGGTGGTCGTCAACGCCCTGGCGGGAGACGACGTGGTCGACGGTTCCGGGTTGGCGGCGAGCGGAATCGGACTCGCCGCTGACGGTGGCGCGGATAACGACGTGCTGATCGGCAGTGAGGGGCCGGATACGCTGCTCGGCGGCGACGGCGACGACGTGCTGTTGGGCGGTCCCGGCCTCGATATCCTCGACGGAGGCGCCGGCGACAACATCGTGATTCAAGGTTAAGCAGAAAAGGTGTCAGGTACCTTTATGGAAGACTGGGTAACTTGATGTTGCCGCGCTGTTCAAATTCCGGAGTTGCCTGGACGCGGAGACCATCCTGGGGCAGGTGCGGCGAATGGCACGCCTTGCATGCTCGACCGAGATGGCTGGTGCGAACCCGTGCTTCCTTCAAGCCGGAGGACTTCGAGCGGACTTCGAGAAGTTGCAGCGGATGCTGGTGGAGGTGCTTTTCAGCCTGCCGGCAGGTGGGAAGGGCGGGGGGGATCTGCTAAACTGCAGGCGGTTCTGGGGCGTCGAGGACACCTGTTGCCGGAGGTCGCACGAGTTATGCGGATCGCAAAAAACACCGTGGTCGCCATCGATTACACGCTCAGGGACGACGACGGCCAGGTGCTCGATTCGTCCGAAGGGGATGAGCCGCTGTTCTACTTGCATGGTTCCGGTTCCATCATCCCCGGCCTCGAACGGGAACTCGACGGCAAACAGGTCGGCGATTCGCTGGAGGTCTGCGTCGGACCCGAAGACGGGTACGGCGAGCGGAACGAGGCGCTGCGGCAGGAGGTGCCCCGCGACCAGTTCGACGACGTCGAGGACCTGGACGTCGGGATGCAGTTCCGAGTCAACTCGGACGTCGGTCCGATGGTGATTACCGTGGTCGATATTGCCGACGACATCGTCACCGTGGACGGCAACCATCCGCTGGCCGGCCTGACGCTGAACTTCGCCGTCACCGTCCGCGAGGTGCGCGTCGCCACCGACGAGGAAGTCGCCCACGGACACGTTCACGGACCCGGCGGGCACGACCATTGAAGCGGTGTCGCTTGGACAGTTCTTCCACTCCACGCTCCCACCGGATTCCCACGATGCCGCCACTGTGCCGCTGCCTGATGCCGCTCGTCCTCGGGACGCTGTTGATTACTTACGCCGGTTCGCCGCTGCCGGCCGCCGACCCGCCCGCCGTTGACCCGGCCGCCGCCGATCAGCCCGTCAAGCAGTTGATTCTGCCTGGCGAATCGTTTCTGCTGAAGGGCCGCCCGGCCTTCATCCTGCTGCCACCCGCAGACAAACGCGTTCGGCCTCAGCCCTGGATCATGTACGCTCCGACCCTGCCGGCGTATCCGGACAGCCACGAAAAATGGATGCACGAACAGTTCCTGGCAGCCGGCATCGCCGTGGCGGGCATCGACGCGGGAGAAGCCTACGGCAGCCCGCGCGGACAAGAACTGATGTCGGCCCTGCACACCGAGCTGACCCGGAACCGGGGCTTTGCCTCCCGGCCATGTCTGCTCGGCCGTAGCCGCGGCGGACTCTGGGTCAGCAGTTGGGCGATCGCTCATCCCAGTCAGGTGGCCGGTGTGGCGGGGATTTACCCCGTATTCGATCTGCGCACCTATCCCGGCCTGGCCAAGGCCGCGCCCGCCTACGGCCTGTCCGCGGCCGAGCTGGAAGCGAACCTGGCCGAACATAACCCGATCGCCAGAATCGACACCCTGGCCAAGGCTCGCATCCCCGTCTGTATCATCCACGGCGACGACGACCGCGTCGTACCGCTCCAGGAAAACTCGGCCACCCTGCGGGATCGTTACCAGGCCGCGGGCTCCGCCGATGCCGTCACGCTGATCGTCGCCGAAGGCCAAGGACACAACTACTGGGAAGGCTTCTTCCGCTGCCAGGAACTGGTGGACTTTGCCGTCGCCCGAGCACGAGCCAGTGCGCGGAACGGCGGAGAATGATGGAGAAGAAGAATGATGGAGAATTGGTCAGGTGCCCGTGGTGTATGCCACTGGGGTCGTGGCTGATCAACGTGGATCGCAGACTGCAAATTGCAAATTGCGGATTGATGACGAGTTCTTAATGGCCACTTGTGACGTGAGTCGTTGGCGGATTTAACTCGAAGCGTCAGCGCCGAAAGGCGTCGCACCTGTTGCCATGCTGACGTTGTTTTGAAGTTGCACTTTTCGTGGGACCTGCGTCGCGTCTACGCTCGGATCCCGTCCGGCTCCGCAGCCGCTTCGGGGGCGTACAGCACTTTCGGTTCAACGCCCCAAATCAACCCGCGACAAAGTAGTCATCACGCTCTGCGTGGCTTGCTAAAAACAGGGTGGTTTTGGTCGAATATTGGGGTTTGTCGATCAGGCTACTTCTATTCCGTACCCATGTTGGAGCTAGATGGCCGCGTAAGCCACCGAACCCCTTCTGGCCCCCTCCCCGGCTTCCGGGGAGGGCTGGGGAGGGGCTCCTTTCTGCATTACCAGACTCGACCTGCAACTGCCAAATTCACTCAACTACCTCCCGGACACATTCATACGAACCCGGATTCCGAATAGGAGTCACAACGAATCCGCGTGCGCTTGAGTCCATGGCGCGAGATGAGCGCATGGTTATCCGCTCGAACCCCGCGGTCCCCTCCCCAACCCTCCCCGGAAGCCGGGGAGGGAGCCAAAGGGATATCAAGGGGGAGCGCTTGCCAAGGCGAAGGTTGTCCAAGTTTCCCTCGGTTGTAACGCCAAGTTTCCCTCGGCATAACAACTCAAAAGCGGCACGATCTCGAAATCGGGGAGGGAGCCAGATAGGCTTGGAACGGATCTCGCCTGGCAAATCACCAGGCTGCCCCAGCTCGCTTTAGCAGGCCACGCGGAGCGTGATGGCTACTTTGCGCGCTGGCCGTTTCCATCCGAGATCGCCGGCCACTGCTCAGCCTCGCACGCGGTAGCCGAGCTTCGTGAGCAGTTCGCGCACTCGCTCAACGTGCTGGCCCTGGATCTCCAGGTGCTCGTCCTTCAGCGTCCCGCCCGCGCCACACGCGGCCTTCAACTGGGCGAGCAGCTCGTTCAGGTCGTTCCCCTGGGACGGCAACCCGCGAATCACCGTTACCAGCTTGCCGGCCTTGCGCTTCTCGGTGGCCAGCCGAGCGGTCTGTTCCCCGGGCGGAATTCGCGGCGCGGGCGGAGGCGGACACTGGCATTCGGCTTCCAGCTTGCCGCAGCGTTCGCAGCGCGGGGGCCGATCCCACGGAGTTCCCTCGAACAGTCGCATCGCGGCTTACGTCAGTTCGTCCAGCACGTGGCCATGGTCCAGCAGGTACTGGGGGCGGCCGGTCGGGTCGGTCAGCGTGGTCGAGGATGCCTGGATGCCCAGGTTGTGGTACAGCGTGGCGAAGACGTCCTGGTAGCTGACGGGGCGCGACGTGGCTGAGCTGGCCGTGCGATCGGTCGACCCGATCACCTGGCCGGTGCGCATGCCGCCGCCGGCCAGCAGCGCCATGCCGACGCGGGGCCAGTGATCGCGGCCGCCGTTGCCATTGATCTTGGGCGTGCGGCCAAACTCGCCCCAGGCCACGATACTCACGTCGTCCAGCATGCCGCGCTGCTGCAGGTCGGTCACCAGCGCCGCTAACCCGTGATCGACGATCGGCATCAGGTGCCGCATGCGGGGAAAGTTCGAGGAATGCGTATCGAAATCGCTGAACGACACCGAGACGCAGCGGACGCCCGCTTCGACCAGCCGCCGAGCCAGCAGCAACTTGCGAGTGGCCAGGGCCCCCTCGCTGGTCGTGTGCGGGCTGGTGTCTGAACTGCCCGGCGGAGTATACAAGGCCAACGTCGCGGGATCCTCGCTGTCCAGGTCCATCGCGGCGGCGAACCGCCCGGACAACAGGATGCCGGCCGCTTGCTGATGGAAGCGGTCGAGTGCATCCATCATGCCGCTGGCATCGACTTCGCGCCGCAATCCGTCCAGGGCACTTCGCAGGTCGGCACGATCCTGCAACCGTTCGACTGACAGACCGCCGTTGAGCTTGAGCTGCACGGCATGTTCCGCTCCCTTGGCGGCCAGTTCTTTTTTCATGCCGTCCTCAAGCTCCCGCGGGAACATCCGCGAGATGTCCGGCCGGAACGCCCGGTAAGCCGGACCCAGGAAACCGGGCCGAGCGCTGTTGCGGACCAGGGGTCGGCCGAGCATCAGATCGACGAACGCCGGAGCCTCGTCGGCGGGCGAACCCAGCAGCCTCGCCAGCACGCAGCCCTGAGCGGGCCGGCCGCCCAGGGAGGACAGACTTTTTTCGTCGAATCCCGATTGGCACTGGAACGCATCGTGCCGCCCGGCCGCTTCGACCAGCGAGCGAATAAAAACGAACCGTTCGGCCAGCTCCGCCACGCGGGGCATCGTCTCGCAAACCGTAAGCCCTGGAATCCGCGTGGCGATCGGCTGAAATTCACCCCGAATCTCCACCGGCGCCAGCGGCTTGGGGTCGATCGTGTCCATCTGCGGCGGACCGCCATCCAGATGGATGTTGATAATCGCCTTGCGGGAACTGCCAAGGCCCGCCTGGGCCTCGGCCCGCAACAACTCGGCCAGCGTCAACCCGCCCCATCCCAGGGCACCCGCTAGCAGCAGCTTCCGCCGGCTGACGCGCGGTTGTTCCCGCCGGCCGGCAGCATGGCCGCCGGTCCGCGTGGCGGGGCCCAGTTCGACTTTGCTCAACATCTGCATCGCGGTCGCTCCCCAACCCTGGTGGCGTTCTTCTCTCCGCGATAGTACAAGTTGTTTCCGCTTGCGAGTCAAGCATGTTCTTCGTTATAGTCATGCGAACTTGCAAGGCATATCGCGACGGCGGGCAGGGAGGACCTGGCCGGTTTTTCGCCGAATTTCACCTTGCAAGGGACGGGAATTCGGCCATGTGGAACCATGATTCGGATGAAGACGGGCCAACACTGGCCAGGCGTTGCGTCGTGCTGGTGGGCGTCTTTGTGCCACTATTGGGTGGAATTGCGGCCATTGCTCTCATGTGGCCGCTGGGCGGCGTCGGTTTTTTAAACCTGGGCCTGTTGTTGGGGGGCTGGTTGCTGACGGGGCTTGGCGTGACCGTCGGTCTGCACCGCCTGTTCACTCACCGGTCGTTCGACGCCCCGCGCTGGGTGCAGGCGATCTGGCTGGCGTTGGGTGCCGCGGCCGCTCAAGGGCCGCCGCTGGAGTGGTGTGCCACGCATCGCCGGCACCATGAATTGAGCGACCAGGCGGGGGACCCGCATTCGCCGCACCAGCATGGCGCGGGTTGGTGGGGAGCGATTCGGGGACTGATGCACGCCCACTTCGGCTGGTTCTTCGTCCACAACGTCAGCCCCTCGACACTGCAGCGCTATGTGCCCGATTTGCTGCAGGACCCGTTGTTGGTGCGGGTCAGCTCGCTGTACCCGCTGTGGATTCTGCTGGGATTGTTGCTGCCCGCACTGATCGGGCTGCTGGCCACGGGAAGCTGGATGGGCGCCTGGCTCGGACTGCTCTGGGGCGGCCTGGCTCGGATCTGCTTCGTGCACCACATCACCTGGTCCATCAATTCGATCTGCCATACGTTCGGCAGCCAGGACTTTGCCAGCGATGATCAATCGCGCAACAACTTTATCTGCGGCGCGTTTGGTCACGGCGAGGGCTGGCACAACAACCACCACGCGTTTCCCTATTCCGCCCGTCACGGCCTGCAGTGGTGGCAGTTCGATCTGAGCTGGCTGGTGATTCAGGCGATGAAGTGCCTGGGCCTGGCGTGGAGCATCCGCACGCCGTCGGCCAAGGCGATCGAAGCCCGGCGGCTGGTACGCGAGCCGGCCCCCCTGGCGTCGGCCGACACCGCCGACACCGGCGCGCGGAGCTAAGCCGCTGCTGGAGCCGCGAACCGCGGCCACGAGAGCTTACCGTCAGCAGCGGCGCATGGATTGGACCTGCACTTGCTGTTGCGCTTGCAGGTAGGCCGCCAGTTGCGCCTGGTAGGCGCGAGCTTCGTCGTACTGGCGGCGAGCGGCCGCCAGCCCCTCGTCGGCCTCAGCCGGCGAGCTGAACCGCGAAACGACGTAGAAGTCGCGGACCGTCTGGGCGGGCGTGGCCAACAGGTAGTACGTGATTTGCTGCACGGCGGCATCCGTTCCCGTCAGAACCTCAAAGCGGACTTCGAGCATCCCCGTGGCCAGCGGCATTTCGAAACGAGCGGCCACAAAACTGTCCTCCGGCGAAACCCGCTCGAAGCGATTCCTATCCCGCGGCTGGCGACGGAACTTCTGGTCCACCAGTTTGCGGATGCGCCCCTGAGCCGCCAGTTGTTTCAGTTCGGCTGGCGTCAGCTTTTCGTTCTTCCGCTGGCCGCCCGGACGAGCATCGGGGTAGTCCTCCGGCCGGCCCGTGTCGCCCGGCGATTGCGCTGCCGGCGAAGAGTCCGGTTTCGCCGCGGCGGGCGGTTCTTCCGCCCCCACCAGACCGCCCATGCTCGAGATGCTCGCGCTGAACAACGTCAACAGGAACATTCCCCAACCACGAACCGGCCGGCTTCGAACAAACATCATCCAACCTCCAGCGGGCGAGAGGTACCAGGAGCGTGACCCCAATTCCTACTACAATGTAACAGCAAGCGGAGGCGCCCGCTACTTTCGCGGAGCGAAAGGCGACTATACATTGAAGTCAGCATCAATCGTGTTTCGATGGTCAGACACCTTGCCGGGGAGACTCACCATGCACCGACCGCTGGCCATGCTGCTGCTGACAGTCGTTCTGCCCTGCCTGCTGGCCGGCGCGGCAGCGGCCGAGGAGAAGGAATCGAAGAGCCTGTTCAACGGCCGGGACCTGACTGGCTGGCAAGCCGACGTACCGGACCTGGATAAGAACCCTGACGGCAAGCCCGCGTTCATCGTCCGCGACGGACTGCTGGTCAGCCTGGGGAACCCGCGCGGGCACCTGATCTCGGCCGATGAGCATCAGAATTACCGGCTGGAAGTCGAGTACCGCTTTGCCGGCGAACCGGGCAACTGCGGCGTGCTGATCCACGCTTCCACTCCGCGAGCGCTCTACAAAATGTTCCCCAAGTCGCTGGAAGTCCAGATGCACCATACCAACGCCGGCGACTTCTGGTGCATCCTGGAGGACATCAAGGTGCCGAACATGGTCGAACGCCGCGGCCCTCAGGAGAACTGGGGAGTGACCGAGGGGAAAGCTCGCCGCATCCTGAATCTGACCGACGGTTCCGAGAAGCCGGCCGGCGAGTGGAACACGATGGTGATCGAGTGCCTGGACGACACCGTCAAGGTCTGGGTCAACGGCGACCTGGTGAATCACGGCACCGAGTGTACCGCCAAGAAGGGACGTCTCGCGCTGCAGGCCGAAGGTTCCGAAGTGGAATTCCGCAAGCTCGTGCTGACACCGATCACGAAGTTGTCGGAATAGTTGTCAGTTGTCAGTTGTCAGTTGTCAGTGGTCAGTGGTCAGTGGTCAGTGGTCAGTGGTCAATTTGCAATTCCCAATTCCCAAGTCCCAGCCAGCATGATCGTCCCACCACGTTGGTCGTGACACCGCGAGCTACTCTGCCATCCGCAGTCGCAGATAGTCCAGGCCCACCATGTACGCCTTCGCCGCTCGCGGGTTCGCGCCCACGACTCGCACGCTCAGCGTATGCGGGCCCGGCTTGAGCGTCAGGCCGGGGAAGGTCAGCACGCCGCTGGTCACCACGTCAGTGCTGTACAGGTCGATCGGTGGTCCCAGCGGCTGATCGTCCAACGCCAGTTGCACGATGGCGTAGTCGCGAGCGCATGTGAGCACGATTTCCAGGTCGCACGATCCGGTCCGATCGGGCAGCGGCAGCCGCATGGCATCGCCCGGCCGGGCACCGGTCCAGTACAGTTGCTCGCCGCCGCTCCAGCGGTCGCCTTGAAAGGCCTGCATGGCCTGCGTTCGGAACTGGCCAGCGGTGGCCTGGGGCTTGAGACTTTCGCCTTCCAGCGCGTCGGCCACTCGCCCCGTCTGGGCGTCGATCGGCGCTTTGGGACCGCGGCGAGCTTCCGCGCCGTCGGCCGAGGGTGCCGGCGGGCCCTGGTACGGTTGCGGCTGAGCCTTCGACCAGGTGGCCTGGTCCACCACCACCGCTCGCTGCGTCAGCACATGGCAGCCGACCATCCCGCCCACCACCAGGTCAGGCCGCCCGTCGGCGTTCACGTCGGCCACCGACAACTGGCGACCGATTCCCGCTCGATCGTCGGCCTGGTACGGAATCCAGTCCACGCCGTCCGGACCGCGAACCAGCCGGAACCAGTAGACAACCGCTCCGGCGTCCCACAGCGGGCTTTGCATATGATGTGAGTAGAACGTCTTGCCGGTCACGATATCCTTCAGCCCGTCGCCGTCGACGTCGACCAGGTTCAAGGAATGCAATTCGCTGAACAGCACGCCGTAGCGGTTCTGCGACGGGTGATCGCCCATGATCAGGTGTTGTTTGAACGTCGTCGCTCCACCGTCGGAAATCTGTTCGTACCAGGCCAGTCCAAAGTCGTGAGCGGCCAGGCTGGTGATCACGTCGTTGTCGCCGTCGCCATCCACGTCGTAGGCGTACATTTCCGCGCCGCCGTAGGCCGTGCTGAAGGACACGTCATGCGACCGCCAGCGCGATTTGTCCGCGTCCCGTTCCGGTTGTTCGTACCAGCCCTTGGCGTGCAGGATGTCCAGCCGCCCGTCGCCGTTCACGTCGCCCACACCCAGGCCATGACCGAACCGGGTGGCGGTCACTTGTTCCGAAACGGGACGAAACGTCCAGGGCGTGAATGGATTATCCCAGTCCACCACCGCGAAGCCGAAAAAGCCGTCCCGCGTGCAGACCAGCTCCGGCCGGTCGTCACCCACCAGGTTCGTCCACTGCGGCGATTCGTTTGAGACCCAGTCGAACACCTCATGCTTTCGCCAGTGCTGGTCCGCGGCCTGTTTGCCGGGGTTTTCGTAGACATGGGCGGGCGTGCCGGGAAAGCCGACAACCAGCACGTCGGCCGCCCCGTCCCGGTTGAAGTCATGGACCCACGAGAAAAAATTGTTCGCGTACCGTTCGCGGTCCTGCGGCACCGGCGGGTAGATTTCGCGGCGGACTTGAAAATCCGGACCCTCGAACCAATACGGGCCGTACACCACGTCCAGCTTGCCGTCGCCGTTCAGGTCGCCCGCGTGGGCTCCTTCCGAGAAGTACACATCGGACAACTGCTGACGCTCGAAACGATGAACCGTATGCTGCTCGTCCGCCAGCGCCGAACCGGCCGCGACGAGCGGCGCCAGCCAGGCAAGCAGCAACACCCGAGCGGACGGCCAGGCACGGAGCGGCAACGGAAGGCAAAGCGGCGTCAGACTGCAACGCGGCATCGAAAGGTCCTCGCGGGGGAAAGCGGAATCGGGCCCGGAAGCCAATGAACCCTCCGATTCTACCAGCTTTCCACCGGGATTGAACGAATTGTTCCGCCAGCCAGAACGTGGCGGCCGTGCCGGCGGCTGGTCTGACAAATTGAGCCGCATGGCCTATGCTGGGGCATCTCGTCCCAGGATTGGCATTCCACACCCGAAGTCGCCAGACAGGAGTTCCGTCGCATGCCGGGCCGCGTTCTGCATCTGCTTTCCCAGCGGCCGGCCTGGACCGGCAGCGGTGTGGCGCTGGAAGCGATCGCGCGCCGGGCGGCTCAGGCCGGCTGGCGCCAGCAAGTGGTAGTCGGCACGTCGCCCGACGACCCGAGGCCCAGCGTGGGCGGGCTGGCCGAGGCCGACATTCACCCGTTGTTGTTTCCCCAGCCAGGGCTCGAATTCGCCCTGCCCGGAATGAGCGACGTGATGCCCTATGCCAGCTCGCGCTTCGCCGATCTGAATTCGGCACAGTTGACGGCCTACCGGCGGGCCTGGCGCGACCATGTGAGACCGGTTGTGGAAGAATTTCGGCCGCACGTGATTCACAGCCATCATGTCTGGCTGCTGAGTGGGCTGGTCAAGGATCTGGCCCCGCACGTGCCCGTGGTGACCCACTGCCACGGCACGGGCTTGAGGCAACTGGTTCTCTGCCCGCACCTGGCGGATGAGGTGCTGGCGGGATGCCGCCGCAATGAGGCGTTCCTGGCGTTGCACCAGGAGCAAGCCGGGAAGTTGTGTGCGGCGTTAAGAGTCCCGGCCGAGCGAGTCGAGGTGATCGGCAGCGGGTTTCCCGACGACGTGTTTCACGACCGCGGCCGCCAGCGGGACTGCGGTCCCGTGTTGCTGTACGCCGGCAAGTTGAGCGCGGCCAAGGGCCTGCCGTGGCTGATCGACGCCGTGGAGCTGCTGGCCGGCCAAATGCCTTACCTGCACTTGCACGTCGCTGGATCCGGAGCGGGCGATGACGCGGAGAGGATTCGCCGCCGGCTCGAAGCGTCGCCTCGCATCACGTTTCACGGCCAGGTAAACCAGTCGCAACTGGCCGGCCTGATGAGGCAGTCCGCGGTGTTCGTGCTGCCGTCGTTTTACGAAGGCTTGCCGCTGGTGCTGGTCGAAGCGGCCGCCTGCGGCTGCCGGCTGGTCGCCACCTCACTGCCGGGCGTGGTCGAACAGTTGCAGCCGCTGCTGGGTGAGAGCCTGGAAACGGTCGACCTGCCGCGGCTGGCGGGAATCGACCAGCCGGTGGCCGAGGACCTGCCGTCGTTCGTGCAGCGGCTGGCGCGGGCCATCGAGCGTTCGCTGCAGCTTTCGCCGCTGGAACATGCCGGCCGGCAAGTCGCGGGCCTGACCTGGACGGCCGTGTTCGAGCGGATCGATCGCGTGTGGCAACGGGTGATGGAGACCGTCGATTAGGCCACGTGGTCGTGGCGTCGCGACTTGTCTTTCACCTCGTCGCGTTTCCCCCAGATCGCTTACTGACAGATCGCTTACTGATCTGGCCCCAACTTGCGGAACGGCCAGTCCGGCGTTCCGGGCGGATCGACGGCGACGGGCGACTTGCCGATCGCGAAGTCGGAGGGGTGCAAGTTCCGCTTCTTCCAGAAGTCCGCATCGCGGATAAAGCCGTAGAAGCTGGGATAATACGGATCGACATAATCGACGTTCGCCTTCGCGGGGACTTCGAGCCCCGTCAGGTGGTACGCCGCATTGACCAGCAGGCGGCGAGCGTCGTCGCTGACCAGATCGACCGAGGCGCCTAGCGTGGTGCAGAAAGCCTGCCCCTTCGTGCCTCCCGGCGACGTGTACTGGCGCAGCCACGCCAGCGGCATCAACGGATCATTCTTCGGTCCGCTGACCGGTTTGGAAGTCGGGTCCAGCGTCTCCGTGACCGCTCCCCGCAGCAGGATCGTGGCGTCATCCGTCAGGTTCTTCACGGTGTACACATCGGACGGGGCGAACACATCCCGCACGCCTCGCAGCACGGGGTGCGAAGCGTTGGCATGCTCGATCACACCCCGGCAGCCTTCCCGCTTGTGGGCCCCGTGATGAGCCACCCAGCGCTCGCCCAGAACATTGATGCCGAAGTCGTTCCACTTGCCCTGAAAGCCGTGCGTGGCCGTCCTCAGCCCGATCACCGGCTTGCCGGCCTCCAGGTACGCATCGAACGGCTTCATCTGCTCGTCCGACGGCGTGCGGAACCGAGTGAACACGACCATCAGGTCGGCATCGTTGAGCGCTTCCATGCCGGGCACGTTCCGCTGGTTGTTCGGATCGATGTACCCCGCGTCGGGGTCGAGCGCGAATAGCACCGTGCAGGTGAAGCCGTGCCGCTGGCTGAGAATCTTGCCCAGCATCGGCAGCGCTTCCTCCGACCGATACTCCTCATCGCCGCTGATCAGGACGATCCGTTTTCCTTGACCGGGACCTGCTCCGCCGGGATAGACCAACGTTTCGGCCCGGACGCTGGAAACCGTCACAAACAGCGCGGCGGACAGAAACAACAAGGTGGTGCGAATCATAGGATTGCCTGACTGAGAGTGGGTGCGTGAGGGTGTGAGTGCGTGATGTCCAACGTAGTTTTTCGTTTTGAGCAAGTAGCGAAAACAGTCGCCTTTCGGTCCCAGGCTGTAAATTTACCCTGGGTGCTTGCCGAAATCGACTGTTATCGCCACGACGAAAGCAAGTCTCAATGCCAAGGCTTGCACTGCACACCTGAACCGCACTCGGCCAGCGAAAAAGGATGATCTCACTGCGCAATCCCCTCTGGCTCCCTCCCCGCTTCGGGATCGTGCAACTTTGAACTTATTGTGCCGAACTGATTTGGCGTCATGACCGAAGGGTACTTGGACGGCCTCCACTTTGGCGAGCGCCCCCCTTGATATCACTCTGGCCCCCTCCCCGAAGGAGATCGTGCAGCTTTTAAGATGTTTTGGGTATGGAACTTGGGATGATGAACCAATGGACAGATCGACTTCGCCGGCCCCCCCTCACAATACTTCTGGCCCCCTCCCCGGCTTCCGGGGAGGGTTGGGGAGGGGCCTGCGGGACTATGGATCAAAGCGATTCGCTCAATTCGCGAATGACCACTCGCGGGACGCGGCTTTCGGACGAGTCGAGGATCAATTTAGGATCTGAATTCATGAGTGCGACCGGTGTTGGGTGATTCCATCGGGCGCCAGGTGCGTCAAAACAGGGTGCATAAGAGCCCCTCCCC
>JAGFJK010000188.1 GCA_024102795.1 Pirellulaceae bacterium | reverse complement strand
CCAGAGTGCCCAGGCGGCGCGCGACGTGTCGGTCAGCTTGAACAAGCTGGCGGACTTTCTGGCCAGTCGCGGCCAGCCGGGAGACGCCACGCAGGCGCTCGAGCACTACCAGCGCAGCCTGGAAGTCAGCGAGCAGTTGCTGCGGGACAATCCCCAGAGTGCCCAGGCGCAACGGGATGTCCTGGTGTCGCTCGAACGACTGGCCATGGCCGTTGCCGCGGAAACCGACGGCCACGAACGGGCCCTTGAATTACAGCTCCGCTCGCTGGAAATCGCCCTGCACCTGCGCGAAGCCAATCCCAGTTCATGGTTCTTCCAGCGGACCGCCGCCGTGTCGTTTATGCTGACCAGTAACCGGGCCCAAGCCACCGGTGACCAGCAGTTGACCAGCAGTTGGCCGCTCAATGCCTGGCCGGTTGTTTCTCGGTGCTGCACGCTCTGGTCCAGGACGGCGTTGAATTGGATCCACCGATGCACCAGTTGTACGAACAGCTCCGGCCGATGTTCTCCCCGCAAGATGAAGCGCGAAGCAACGCCTGACACTCGCGTGGTCGTAGAGAGGAATATGGGGCCAGGAGAAACAGGGGGCTGACGCCCCCCGCTCGCCTGAGGAAACGAGGATGATTCGATGAAACTGTCAGGCGTTACGAAAGCGGAGGAATAACCGATGAGGGGCGAACAAGGCACGGATATCATGCACATACGCTCCATCGCAGCAAGCAACTTCAAGTCGCTGCTCGACTTCAAACTCGATTTCGCCAAGTTCACCTGCCTGGTAGGGCTGAACGGCGCTGGGAAATCGACTGTGCTGCAACTCATCGACTTTCTCGGCCAGCAGGCCCGTGGCGACATCCGGGGGTGGCTGAGGGAACGGAACTGGAGTGCCAAAGACCTCAGGTCGCATTTCTCCAAGAAAAAGAACGTCGACTTTAAGTTGCGTCTTTCCGACAGTTGCGACCGCTTATGTTCCTGGGAGGGCACGTTCAATACCGAGCGACTTCGCTGCACAACGGAGCACATCCGGCTTGGAGACGCCGAGCTTCACGTCCACGAAGGGAAGCTCGAGGTTACTCCGCGGGACGAGAATGGCGAAGATGTCAGCGCTGAAACTGGCCGCCGCCCGCTTGAAGATAGTACCATCATGTTTGATTACGAAGGATCGGTTCTATCGCAGCTCCGAGAGTCCACTCTGCACAAGCGACTCGTTGAGTTCAAGCGTCACCTGCAAACGATCAAAGCCTTCGACGTACTTTCGCCCCATTTCCTGCGCCAGCGGACTCGCGGCTTGTCCGACTCGCTCGGTTTGAGTGGACAGGGATTGTCAGCACTGTTACACCAACTCGGCGCTCAGGAACGCGAGTCACTTGTTTCGCAGTTGAAGAGCGTCTACGGGCAACTCAAGTCGCTGGATACCAAGACTCTGAACCGTGGCTGGATAAAACTGGACGTTGGGGAGACATTTGGCGACCAGCAGGTAACCACCGATGCGCAACATGTGGCCGATGGAGTGCTGCGGTTAGTGGCACTTCTGGCGGCGCTTCGGGCAGGACACCGGCTGCTTCTGTTTGACGAGATTGAGAATGGGGTGAATCCTGAACTGGTCGAGTTTGTCTTGGACACCCTGGTGCAAGCCCCGCAACAGGTCGTCATCACAACCCACAGCCCGATGATACTCAACTACCTGGACGATGCCACCGCCCGGGAGGGCGTAATATACCTTTACAAGACGGAGCAGGGGTGTACCAGGTCGATTCCGTTCTTCTCGATCCCTTCGTTGGCCGAAAAGCTGACGGTCATGGGACCGGGAGAGGCGTTTGCCGATACGAATCTCACGGAATTGGCCCAAGAGATCGAGTCGATCACGGAGGCTCGGTGAGATGCTCTTTCTCGTTAGCGGCGAGGGACCATCTGACATGGGCGTTTGTTCGGATGGCAACGCCGTTTGCACGGTACCCGATTTCCAGGTTGGGCCGATGGCGGTGATCGTGGAACTGGTGGTTCAAAAGCGGCATTTCTACGTAACCGTTCACCGCGTTTCGTCACTCTGAAACGCGACAAGAACTCAATCTATCACTTCTGGCCCCCTCCCCGCTTCGGGGAGGGCTGGGGAGGGGCTCTTTTGTGCACTGCCAAACTCAACCCGCAACTCCCGCGTTCACTCAACTACCACCTGGACACATACATACGGACCCGGATTCGGAATATGAGTCACTACGAATCCGCGTGCGCTACCGTCCATTGCGCGAGATGAACACATGGCTGTCCGCTCGAACCCCGAAGACCCCTCCCCAGCCCTCCCCGGAAGCCGGGGAGGGGGCCAGAGGGATATCAGGGGGATCGCTCGCCGAAGGCCGCACCGTCCAAGTTTCCCGCGGTTGTAACGCCAAATTCCCGCGTCAGAACAACTTCAAACCTGCACGATCTCGAAGCCGGAGAGGGAGCCAGAAGGATTGGTTTGTTCTCTCGTCGCCTATCTGAATCTCAAATCCCTATGAACGGTTACGTTTCCTGGTTGCCTGTTCATGTGAACAAGTTCGACGAACGACTACGCCGCGCGAGGTGGTTCCCAGCCACGTTAGGCGACCTGGTGGCCTACAGTCCCCAGAACCGATCCTGCTGGTCGGCGAGCTGGTCGCCGCTGGTCCAGGCGGTCCAGTGTTCGAGGATGCGGGCCAGCAGCGGGCAGTCGGTCAGGGCCGGCAGCTCGCGGCGGTAGACTTCAATCTGCTGGCGATGCTCGGCGGCCGAGCCGGCCGTGCCGCAGCGGGCTTCCAGCAGCAGAGTCAGCGCGTGGCCCAGCGAGTGGTTGTTGCGGCGCTGGATGTCACCCGCCTTGGACAGCCACTGTTGCGCTCGGCGGCGCGTGGGTTGCAATTTCGCCAGGAACGGGTAGGTCATGTCGCCCAGGTAGCCCTCCTGCTGGCGAGCCACCTGGTGCTCGGCGGCCGCCCGCAGCAGTTGATCCGCCAACCGCCGCTGTCCCAGGATGCGGTACGTTTCTCCCGCGGTGGCCAGAATGCGGCCCTTGATATGCTCGGCCGCCGTGGCCATTCGTTCGGGCGTCCGCAGCTCGTCGGCCAGGCTCCGGGCTTCCGCCAGGTTGCCTTGCCGCAGGCGGATGTAGGCCAGGTGTTCGAGGAACACGTCGCTCACGCCCCGCGTCCGCGCCGCGGGGTCGGCACCGATCGTCTGTTGTCCCAATGCAATCCACGGCTCGGCGGCTTCCCGCCGCGGGGTCAGGCCATGGAAGCGGTAGACGCAGCAGAAGTCGGTGATTTCGAACAGCCCCAACGTGCGGCCGCGATACAGTTCTTCTAGCAGGGCCGGCCCGTCGGTCTGGCCGCAACGCGTGCGGATCCAGGCTCGAAAGCGAACCGCATCGGGGGGCAGCGCGCCGCGCGACAAGCGGTGGAGCTGTCCGACCCGGTCGAGCAAGGTCAGCGCCAGGGCATACCGCCCCTGATCGTACGCCTTGAGGGCTTCGCGCAGATGGTTGGCGGCACTCGCGCCCGTGGCGGCAGCCAGGCGAGCGGAAGGGATTGCGCCGGTAGCGGCGCTTGAGCTCGCGGCGGCAGCGTGCTGAGACAGCGACTGCCACGGCGCCAGCTCGCTGGCAAACGGGTCCTCGATGCTCGCCCGGCGGTTTCCCGCCACGTCGTGAATCCAGGACCAATCGACGGCGAACTGCCCGCCTCGAGCGTGATCGCGGATGAACCGGGCGCGAGCTCGCGCACGGGTCGTTGTTTCGGGCACGAACGGCTCCGGTTCGTCGCCCGGCAGGATTCGCGGTCCGACGCGATGTTGCAGCACACCCGCTCGGTCCAGCCGGTCGAAGACGGAGCTGGGGTTGCAGAACTCGTGATAGCTGTGGTCCAGCAGGGCCAGTTCGCAGAACTGCCGGTGGTCGCCCGGCAAGCTCCGCCAATCGCGGCCGCCTTCGCCCAGCAGGGCCGAATAGAATTCGTACTTGATGAACGCATCCAGCCGCTCGGCCAGCCAGCCGCGGTCCATCCGTTGGAAGGCGTCCAGCGTCGCTCGCCAGTCGTGCAAGGTGCGATGGGTCCAGTCCGGCGGCTGCTCCAGCGCCGCCACGTACCGCTCGGCCGCCTCCAGGTACACGCGCTGGATCTTGATGACCAGCGGGTGGACCTGCGGCGGCCCGCCCGGAGCGGCGAGCAGGTTGAACATTCGCAGCGCCGCCACCCAGTCCGCGGGCAGTTCCGAGCGGAGCAGCGTCAGATCGCGGGCCAGTTGGCGGTCGAACAGAACGGCTTTCAGGGCCAGCGCCGTGGCGCCGAACTGCAGGGCCAGGTTGAAGTGGCTGCGGTGCCCGTCGCCCAGGATCAGGTGATAGCGGAAGCGCGATGGCGAGCCGCCCATGTGATGCTCTTCGCGGGCCGTGCTGTGAATGGCCCGGTGGCTGGTCGTGCCGCCGCCGGTGGCCAGCTCCATGCAGACGGGCCGCACGGCCGCCAGATAATTGCCCGACGGATGGTGGATGCCGCCGGCGCCGTGATAGATCCGCGTGACCAGGAACGGCAGAATCCTGTCGGCGAACGTCGTGGGATGCTGTTCCACCAGGTGGTTTTCGTGGTCGCCCCAGACGGGACAACCTTCCTGCAGCAGGCCGGAGTGGTTGTTGTTGGCCAGCAACATGCGGACGCCATCCGCTTGCAGCTTGCCGAGCACGCGCGCGGCCAGCACCTGAACGCGTTCGAACAACGACGGCAGCAGGTAGGGATCGTCGCACTCCACCAGCGCCAGTTCGACGTGTCCCACGTCCGAGTAGATCTTGGCGTACCCAGTGAAAATGCCTTGCGTGGCGGGCAGGCTTGGCGCGGCCTCGGACATCAGCCGCAGGAACCGCGAGACGGCGTTGGCCGCCTCGTCCGGCCGGTCGGGGACGGCCGTCAAGCATTCGACTTCGGCGCTGAGGGCAAACTGGTCGTTGCGAACCACCATGGCGGCAGCTCCTGCGGTGGCGGGTACCGGGACGGATGGAATTTCAGCGTGGGTCTGCTTACTGGCCGGACTGGTTGCGGCGGCGCTGCAATTGCTGTTCGGCGTCGGCACCCCGCTCGCAGTCGGCGTGTGCCTCGCGGGCGATGCGGGCGAAGGCGGCCGCCTGCTCGCGGAGGTTGCCGGGTTGTGGCTGAAGCGGATCGCCGCCGGATGCTTCGGGAGGCGTTGTCCGGGTTTGTTGGCGTTGAAGCTGTTCGCTCATCGGTTACTCCTCGTCGCGAGACGTTCGGAAACGGGGCAGGACGGCCAGGCGTCCGGTCAGGTTGTCCACGGGATCGGTTTCGCGCATGTCGCCGGCGTGCCGGCTGCGCAGGTGTTCAATCAACTGGCGCGGGGTGTGGGCGTCGCGGAGCAGCGGTTCGCACTGCTCGCGGTTCAAGCTGTCCAGGTGGGGCAGATTGATTCTCAGCCGCGGGGCCCACGGATCGGACGTTTCGCGCAGTTCGACATAGCCCCAGTCGACGTCGATGACGTCGGACGCGAAGCGCCGCAGCAGTTTGCCCCGACCCCAGTCGCGGCTTTCGGCTGGCCCGTCTTTCAGGCACGCCTCGGCGTCGGCCAGCGTGACCAGCGGGTCGACGACGCCGGCTTCCCAGAGCCGCCAGAGCGCTCCGCGCCGCGGGTCGGTATGCGTGAAGTCGTGATCGGCCAGCCGGGTCTGGGGATCTCCCAGCGTCGCGCCGCCGCCGTCGCACAGGTCCATCAGCCAGAGCAGCTTGGCGGCCCAGGTCAGGTGCCGGGCGCAAGGGCCCAGCGAACCCTCGGCGGCGTATGCGGCCAGGTCGATCACGCGGGGCAACATCTCGGTGGCCTGCGGCGCGACGTCGGGCGTGATCAGGCCCGCCTCGCACATCTTCAGCAGCATCCCGGCCAGTTCGCCGACATAGGCCGGCAAGGTCAGCGTCCGGCCGTCGATCAACCCCGCCTCGGCCGGCAGTCGGCCCGTGCGTTGATCCAGCTTCCAGCTCCACAGCCGCAAGGCATGCACGGGTTCGAACAGGTTCAAGCGGCAACAGCCCTCCTCAGCCGCCGCCAGCACGCATTGCAGCATCGAGAACATCAAGGGCGAGCTGAGCAGGCAGTAATCGAAACCGATCAGGTGCAGCCGATCGTGACCCGTGCCGTGCGGCTCGCGGCGCGTGTTGAGCAACCCCCGCTCGAACGGCGTGGTGGTCGAGAGCGTCTTGATCCGCGACAGATGATGCGCCCGCGCACTCAGGCTGTAGACGATCGAACCGTCGTTCAGCGGCACCAGGTAGCCCGCGCCGAAGAACGGGATCAGCGCGGCCATGGCACTGCTGACGAAGCCCAGCACGGCCGGATGCCGCTGCTCGTGAAACAGTTCGCTCCACAGCGATTCCTCCACGCTCATCGACACGTGCGTGCCGAAGCTGATGGCCGGATCCAGCGTATCGGCGTTGCTGGCGGTCAGCACGAATCGCTCGCCGTCCTCGGCCGCCTCCTCGGCGCGGCGCCGAGCGGCTTCGGCGGCCAGCAGCGTGCTCAGGCACTGCGCACCGAACGTCGTGGGAACCAGGCAACTGGCCGTGCAGACTTCCAGGTGCGACATATCGGCGTAGTAGCATTGCCCGCCCTCGGTCCAGTGCCGCAGGCAGTCCATGGACGAGGCGGACGCGGAGCCGGACAGGTGCTGGTTGCGGTACAGCGGCCACGACCAGACCGTCACGTCCCGGTCGTTCAGCGCCGGCGCGAGTTGCCGCAGCACGTGGCGTGTGACGGTCCAACTGTCGATCGCCCGCCCGTCCGCGTCCACTCCCGTGGTCGAAAGCTCGCAGTCCCGCCCGCCGTATTTCGGTAGTGCCACGTTGTATCTCCCGTAAAGTTGGTCCGGATTCCTTGTCAGGCGGTCTGCAACCGCAGGTAGTGGTGTTGCCGCAGTTCGTCCATCGGCACCGCTTCGACGCTGGCCACGGGCACCTTGACGTTCAGTTGCCGCAGCAGCATGTGCGGGTCGGCTTCGAGCTGGCGAGCCAGTTCGCCGGCCACGTCCACCAGGCAGTCCATCACGTCGTCGAAGCCCACGGCCGGCACGCCCACCTGCCGCAGTTGCCGCAGCGCGGCCCGCTTCTTGGCCCGGTTCATGGCATCCTTGTAGTGCACGTTGGCCAGCAACTGGCCGGCCGTCACATCGATCGCCCGCTGGGTGTCGGTCTTGTAGCGGATGATCACGGCGGGAAAGATGCGGGCCAGAGCGGGCCGCAGGACCTGCTCGCGAATCCTGGCCGGATCCACCTGGGACCGCACGTCGCCCTGCAGATACCAGGGTAGATGGCCGCCGCGGGCGTACACCGCCATCACGTCCTCGGCGCTCTGGCGGTCCGGTTCGGGCATCGGCATCACCAGGTCGAAGCGCCCGGGTCGCTTGGCCGCCTCGTCCACCCTGTCCGGACGATTGGTCATGCCGGCACACAGCACGTAGGCGGGCGGTCCGTCGTCGCGGGCCTGCTGGTCCATCCCGTCCATTTCCACCAGCAGCGACTCCAGCGCGTCCGACTGGGCGGACGAATACACCTGTTCGCCGGCTCCGGCGCGGCGGCCGAGCGAATCGATTTCGTCGAACACGACGATCTGCACCAGCGGCCCGGAGCGGAGCAACTGCTGCCGAGCCCGGATCGCTCCCCACAGTTCCTCGCGCATGATCCGCGAATCCTCGCCGTGCCACATCGACTTGGTTTCGTTGGGTTTGACCACGTACAGCACGACGGTGAAGCCCAGCGGCTGACTGTGTTCGTGCAGCCAGAGCGCGATCGCCCGCATCAGGGCCGTCTTGCCCATGCCGGGCTTGGAGTACAGCAGAATGCCCTTCAGCGGATCCAGGCCGTACTGGTCGCGCAGCTCTGGATGGAAGATCCGCAGCAGAATGTCCTCCAGCATCTTTTCGGCAATCTCCTCGACGCCCGCCAGGTCCTGCAGCCGCGTCTGCAGCCGCTCGATCGGCACCTCGAACCGGCTGCGGGTATGCTGCGCCGGCACCATGCCGATCGCCAGGTGTGACTGGTCGCGCTGCAGCACCAGCCGGCTGGTCGGCAGCAGTTCCTCGTCCCGCAGCGAGTCGTCCAGCAGGACAATGCGTTCCTCCGGTCCGAAGCCCACGCAGGCCAGCCCCGCCTCGCGGTCCTTGTAGCCCTTGAAGGTCACGACTTCGCCCAGCGCCGAGGCATACAGCCGCGGGTCGTCGCTCCAACTGCCCACCACCACGTCCTCGCGGATCGCCACGTAGTCCCACGGCTTCAGCCGCCGCAGTTGCTCGACGTCCACATTGGGATGGATCGGCAACTCGCGCAAGACGCCGTTGGTCCGGCAGACGGCGCGAGGGCCCAGCAGCGTCTCGCGCAGCGTCTCCAGGCGGCAGAGCAACTGGTTGCCGGCCAGCAGGTCCTGCAGCATCGCTTCCAGCTTTCCGGCCGCCTCGGCCGTCTCGGCGCACTTCTGCTGCGCGTGCTGCAGCCGCTGATGCAGTTCGAGCACCTCCAGCGACAGGCGCGCTGGATCGCCGCCGGTGCGAGCCAGGATTTCTTCCAGCGGCGGCGGCGCCGATCGGCGAGTGGGGGTCGGTTGCGGGTTGGCGCCGGCGGCTTGCGAGTTGGAACGCGTGGTCATGGGATAAACCTTCTAGCTAAGGCGGGTTGAATGCTCGACGTTTCAAGACTGGCGGAGCGGAGGCCCTTCTTGATCAGGGAAGCCCGGAACTGTCACAGCGGGTCATGGCACGTACTCCTGCCAGCCGATGGGCCGCAGGCGCCCGCCGCGCCAGGCATACAGCCGCAGCACGGGACGCCGCCCCTCGGCGCCCAGCTTGCGCCCGGTGATCGGCAGCAGCGTCGCCTTGCTGGACAGCAGCGACTCCAGCAGCACGTAGTCCTGCAGGCTCGGCTTGCACTCGGCCAGCGGGCAGTTGGCGTTCTGGTTGCAGTTGCCGCAGGCCTTAGACCAGCCGTGCGAATGCCAGACGGTCAACACGTGTTCGCCCAGGCCTCGCACGTCGGCGAACTGGGCCGCGTCGGCCAGGCCGGCGGGGCTGAAGTGAAAGCTGAGCGGTTCGCCCTGATGCCGCGGATCGTCGACCAGCGCCGTGAGGACCGTGACGAAGCGGGTCGAAGTGCCGGGCAGCGGCTGGGGCAGGCGGAGCAACTTGCCGAGCACCGCGGCCCCGGTTTCGGTCGTGTCCGACGCCTCGCAGCGTTCGATTGTTTCGCGGACCAGACGCTGGCTGATGAGAACGGGACGGTCGGGGTCGAGCGTGCCGTCGGCCAGGCGGCGGATGCCCAGCGCTTCCAGCGGCTGCTCGGACCACGGGGGCGGCGCCAACGGCGGCAGCTCCAGCGCGGGCGGCTGGCGGCGGCGGAGGGCCAGCAGCATCGAATGCGCCGTTTGGCCTTCGCCGAGCACGCCGGCTTCGCGCAGTTCGAGCGCGGTGGTCTGGCAGGATCGCAGCCAGCGGCCGGCGGCGAAGCGGCTGGTGAGCGTTTCGCCGGACGGATCAGCGGTCAGCGTAATGGCCAGCTCCTTGACCACGGGCTGCTCGGTCCACACCGGTTGCAGTTCCACTCGCAGCCGGTCGCAGCCTTCCAGGAACCGCTCGCCCAGCACTCCCAGCGTGTAGGCTTCGTCAATCAATTCCGCCACGTCCTGGCCGGCGCCCTGGCTGGACAGTGGCATTCCCGACAGGTCGGCCTCACGCCGCAGTTCATGCAGGAACTCGAAGCTGTTTTCAACCACCGTTTCCATCGCCGCGGTCACTTTCTGAAATGAGTAGCGATTTCCTGTCGGGCCGGAGAACCGTGCCGCCCCTGCCACCAGCCGCGCAGCGGCCGCCGGCTCGAGGCGGCACGGCATGTCGGGCGGTGCGCCGTTGGACTAACGGCTTCCCGCGCTCACTTCGGGCATCACGGTCCAGTCGGTTTCCGTCTCGGCGATTTCGCCGAGGGGCTGCTTGTTGTCGAGCTTCACGCCCCGGCTGAACGCCGTCCAACGGAGTCCGTTGTCACGGATATTCATCCGTTGCAGGTAGTGCTCGACCGCTTGCCCGACTGTGTGCTGGCGGGTCAAACCGTCAGCCTCCAGCCGCGCATCAAGCCGCCGTTGCCGGCTGATGTCCGACATGGCGATGCGGGTTGCGGCAACCATGTTGCTGCACCTCCTCCATCAAGAGAACGCGCGCGTCGCCCCGTTCGACCGCCGAACGGTTCAAGACGAACACGCAGTATCGACCATCACGCGTTGGTACAGGGCGGCCAGCGCGTCCTGCTCGTGCAGCAGTTGCAGCCGCGGCTGAGCGAATTGACTGCCGGCGGCGACCGCGCGTGCCGCCACGTCCAGCCAACGGCCCTCGATCAGTCCGCCGTGCAAGTGGGCTTCGCAAACCAGCACTCCGTCCCGTTCGGCCAACCGCGACAGGCGGAGCAACGAATTGAGACGCAGCGCGGCGTCGGTCACCGCCACGCGCGCGGCGCTGGCCGGATCACGCAGCCGTTCCAGCAGCGGCCGCCACAGCCGCAGTCCCGCCGGCTGCTCGCGCAGTTCCATTCGCACGGCCACCGCTTCACCCGCCAGCCGGGGACGCAGTTCCCAGCCGGCGTCCGTGGCCACGATCGACTGCGGATCCCAGGCCAGGTCCGCCAGCGCCTGCTGGACCCGCTGGTGACTCACGGGCGGCTCGGGCTGCGCCCGCTTGGACCGGCCCAGCAGTTGCCAGAGACCGGCGCGGATCTCCCGCAGGCTGTCATCCAGTTGCGACGTGCTGACCAGATAGGTGTCGGCCTGCAGCAGCACGCGGGCGCCCTGGCGGACATAGCGGAGGTTGCCGCCCACGTCGTGACTGGCGCGGAGCGCGGCCTCCCGCACTTCGGGCCAGGCGGCTTCCAGCGAAACTCGGACCGAACCGCTGGGTTCCAGCGCCACGTCGACCCACTGCTGGCCCAGCGGGAACTGGCCTTGAAACGGACTGCTCAACTGCAGGCCGGGTATCGACGCCAGGGACAACGTACTCTTTCGCTTGATTTTCGACAGCAACTGGTCGATTGTCGGCTGCGGGGGACGCGCGTCGGCGCGCAACATTGCGGAGAGAGGGTGGGACATGGTGGTTCCGTGGCGGGGTTAGTACAACGGCTCGACGGATTCCAAGCCATCCATGGCGGACGGTTCCAGGGCAAAGTAGCGCGCGGCCTCCTCGTCAAACGGATGGGCCGGGCGCCGGTTCTGGTAGGTGAGAATCGGGTACACGTGGTTCTCCAGCAGCGTCGCCAACGGGAACGGAAAGGCGTTGGCGGGGATCTCGCCCAGGCAGACCAGGCTGCCGCGGCGCCGCGAGCAGTTGGGATGGAAGTAGCCCAACTCCGGGTCGATCTGCACGGCGATATACGGCAGGCGCGGGTTGGAGAACATGTCCGCCCGGTAGTGGATGGTGCCGCGGATCGGGCCGGGCACCAGCTCCACCGGCGCATCGGTCCCCAGTTTCCGCTTGTAGGGCCGCAGCAGTTCGAAACGAAACACGCGCGGCGGGCTGCCCACTTCCGGCCACACGCGCAGCAATTTCGTTCTCGGCAGAAACTGCTCGCGGCAATGCGACCAGGTGTTGTGCAGGAACTGGCGCATCAGGTTGCCGGCGGGCGTATCCGCGGCCGGCAACTGCTCGGACTGGCGAGCCAACGATTCCAGCACGGCCAGCAGGTCGCCGGCTTCCACGGGCGTGGTCCGCGAATCGTTCATGCGAGACTTCTCCATTGCTCGAACAGATGCGATTTCCTTGTAGCCCGAAGCGTCCTTCACTCCAGCAGCAGCCGCCCCAGCAGCCGCTGCTGGTCCCGCACCAGCCACAGCGAACCATCGTCCGGGAACCCCAGCTCGCCGAGCGGCCGGTCCGCGATGCCCAGTCCTTCGGCCTCGTGAAGGTATACGCCCTCACGCTGGGTTTCTTTCAACCAATTTGTCGCCGCCCCGCACCGCACGCAGCTCGGCGGCGAAGCCCAATCGGTGCCGGCCGCCGGCGCGACGTGGCCGCAACTGCAAAACGCTTGCACGTTGAGCGGATGCTGGTAGCCGCACAGCATGACGGGTCGATCGTCGTGCATGCGGCCGGCCAGTTGAAACAGTTGCCGCAGCGTCATGCCGGGACCGGGACTGGCCGCTCGCAGCGGTTGCCACTCCAGATGTCCGCTCAGGCACTCAGCGGACCGCGGCAACCGCAGGGCGTGCATCTGCATGTGCGTCAAGTCCAGCAGGATCTCGCGGTCGAGGACCTGATCGAGATCGTTGCCCGTGACCAGCCGCTGCGCCTGCAGCAACGCCACCGCCGCGACGGCCGAAGCGATGGCGCCGCCCGCGATGGTCGGTGCCAGCTCGTCGGCCGCGCCCGGACACGGCGTGCGCTCCAGGACTCGGCCGAGTTCCTCCAGCGAGTAGCTGCAAAGCTGGCAGGCACTGCCGGGCCGGCTGGCCGAACAGAGCACTCGTCCCAGTTCCCACTGCCCGCTGCCATCGACCGCGCAGCGCAACAGCGGCGTGCCGGTGCCGTTGGCGGTTTCGGTCAGCGGCCAGGCCAGGCTGGCATCGTCCGAGCAATCCACTAGCACGTCGCACTGGCGCCAGTGGCTAAGCCCCGCGTGGCGAATGTCGATCGGGTATCCCCGCACGACACCGGCCCGCAACGCCTCGCACGCCGCGGCCAGCGTCTCGACTTTCGGCACGCCGGGCCGCACGTAGGGCGTCGCCTGGTTTTCGGCCTGTCCGGTGTCGAAATCATAGACCCGCACCGAGCCGACGCCGGAGCTGACCGCGTCCAGCGTGAGCCGGCTGCCCAGTAGTCCCGCTCCGACGATGCCCAGTGTCGCTTGCGACCAGCGCTGGTAGCCGCCGTCGCGCATCGTGCGGGTCTGGCCGAGCCGGCTGGACGCGGCCACGGCTGTCGCGACGCTCGAAACGGGTGTCGAGTCGAGCAATTCGTGCTGGTCCGGCGGCTGCGCGTCAGGCGGGCAGAAGTCGGAAAATCGCATCGAGATTCCTCCGTGCCTGGCTAGGTGGCGGCTGCCACGTGGCGTCGTCGGGCCCGTAACCGCAGTTGGGGCAGCGGATTGCATTGCCGGGCTGCATCGCCAGGTCCCAGGCCTCGGCCTTATAAATCACTCCGCACAACACGCCGGGCACGCCGGGGCAGATCTTGATCCGCATGCCGGCGGCCAGCGGGGCCTTGGTCAGGAAGCAGTCCTTGTCGTCGCCATGGACGGCCGGATCAAAGTCCGTCTCTTCGACCTCGGCGTGGGCCGACACCCAGTACGTTTCGCCGCCCCACTCCAGGCGGTCGGCATGCCTCAGCAGTTGCAGGCCAGCGGTTGGCCGCGTGCCGTTGAGCAGCGGACCGCAAGCTTCCCAAGCCGCGGTTGCCGGAGCATCGGGAATCAGCAAGGCGGCCACGGCGCCCTGCAGCGGCGTGATCGGCGACAGCACCACGGCCGGCCCAGCCAGCTCGCTGCTGCCCAGCAATTCGCCGGCGGCCCGGAGCCCGCCACCGCGACCCAGTTGGACCGTGCCAGTCACGGCGTGCGGTACGGCCCCATCGCTGCCTCTCTGCCAGACGGTGATTCGTAACATCGGCTTCTCCTGGAGGCTCGAACGATCCGAATGCTGCTCCATCCGCCCACCGGAAATTACTACACACCTGAGAAGCAAATATTTCCGGCGTCGGCCAAAAAACTCGCGACCGGAATCCCGTGCCGCCCTGGTGGAAATGGCAGGCCTGTTTGCGTTCTAATACGTGAAACGGGGACCGTTCTTGCACCTGCTCTGGCGACGAGTTCCCGGACCCGGCCACGTCCACTGACTCAAGAAAGGTTTTCCGATGCCGCGCCAGCCTGAATTGCGCCACCGCCGCCGTTTCCTGCAACACGCCACCATGGCGGCCGCGTGGCTCAGCGCGCCGGGTGCCTTCGCCGAGGAGCTGATGTTGACGGCGCGGCAGACGGAGGGGCCGTTTTATCCCGACAAGCTGCCGCTGGACACGGACAACGACCTGCTGGTGCTGAACGATGCGTTGACGCCCGCAGTGGGCGAGATCACGCACCTGACGGGGCGCGTGCTGAGTCGCAGCGGCGAGCCGATTCGCAACGCGGTGGTGGAAATCTGGCAGGCCGACGCGCAAGGCGTGTATCTGCACAGCGGCAGCGCGAACAAGCCGCAGCAGGACCGCAACTTCCAGGGCTTCGGCCGGTTCCTGACCGGTTCCAAGGGCGAATACTATTTCCGCACGATCAAACCGGTCCCGTACGTGCCCCGCACGCCGCACATCCACTTCATCGTCAAGCAAGGCGACAAGCGGCTGCTAACGACGCAGTGCTACATCGCCGGCCACCCGATGAACGAACGCGACGGAGTGTTGCGGGCGCTGCCCGATCCCCAGGCGCGGCAGACGCTGATGGTCAAGTTCGAGCCGATTCCGGATTCGAAACTGGGCGAGTTCGCCGCGAACTTCGATATCGTGGTGGGCGTGACGCCGGAAGATCCCAGTGCCGACAGGCAGCGGGAACTGGATCGGCAGCGCGGCAGGTAACGGGTACGCATTGCCAGCGCTCGCGAATCCCGCCGGCTTGCCCGGCGGATCGTTCGGTTTCTCGCTAGGGCACGTCCGGGCCAAGGCTCGCGAATCCCGGCGGCTTGCCCGGCGGATCGTTCGGTTTCTCACTAGGGCACGTCCGGGCAAGCCGGCGGGATTCGCAGCGGCCCAGTACCACAAATCGGCGCCGGATTCGCCCCAGAAACTCCGCCGAATTGATCTTGGCTCGCGGCGCGAGGGCGGGTAATCTACGCCGCCCTGGAATCCCGCGGAGCGGGCGCGGTTCGAGGTGTTCGATGCCTTCGTCTGGCGGAAAGGATGCTGCGGATGTGGCGTTTTATCGGGCTTGCGCTGCTGGGATTGACGTGCGGTTGCCGCGCGCCGATGCCGACGATGGACACGATCTCGCCGTTCAACGCCACGCGCGTACCGCCGCCGGGAACCGGCAGCTACGGGACCTCGGCCCAAGACCAGTATTACCCCGGAGCGGCGCCGCAGGCACCAGCCGGGCCGCTGCCGGGCGTCAGCGTGGGAGTCCGCCCGGCATCGGCGATTGAGCCGATTGAGCCGGTGGCGGTTCCCGATTCCCGATCGGGCGCCAGCAACTCGAATGAACCGGCGGTGCGGATCGTCGAACAGCGGACGGACGCGAGTACGACGTCTCAACCACGCCTGCGGGGAATGACCGTGCACGACGCCACGCGCGAACCGGGCCAATTTGTGCCGGACGGAAAGATGATCGAGATCTCCAGCCTCCCGCCCGCATCGGTGCCACAGGATCCGATCGGCCGGCCAGCGGCCGTCTCCGGCGGCGCGCCAGCCACGGGAACCACGCTGCAATGGCAAACCCGGCCAGGCGCCTGATGGGGCAGTGGCCCGTCACCACCAAACCACCAAGAGGAGCAAGGATGCTTTCGACAACATTGCCGCTCGCCATGCTGCTGCTGGCTCAATCCGACGCCTACTCGGCCGGTCCCCCGTCTCCGCCCGCCAGTTTGCCGGCGGCAGCCCAGTTCGCGCCGGAGTCGGCGCCACCGGCTGCTCTGCCGAGTGACCAGTACCAGCCGCAGTTCGCTCGGCCGCTGCCGTTTCGGCCCACGCCTTCCAGCGGCGAGGAACCAGTACCGGTCGCGGCCGCGGCCAGTGGCTGGCTGTCGTCCGTCTGGTCCGCGGCGCAGGAGGCCAGTCCGCAGCCTGCCAGTTTCACGCTGGTCGAAGCCATTCAGCGCGGCAGCTCCAGCGGGCAGCGGGCGGCCGCCGTGCGAGTGTACTGGCAACTGTGCGGCAGGTTCGTCGAACGGCATCTGGCCGAAGATCTGTTGTTGCGGCTTGATGAACTCGAACCGCTGGCGGTACGGCAACCGGGCAATCTGTGGACCGCGGTCCGCGCGGACGCGGCGGCGGCGGTCCGGGGCGCGGAACTGGAACTGTTGCGGGCGCAAGGCCACTTGGAGACGTTCGGCTCGTTCGTACCATCGCCCGCCACTGGCCAGCGCGCGGTGCCGGCGGACGCGCCGTTGGTGAGCGCTTACCGGACGAACTTCGCCACGTTGTTCCCGGCGGGCGCGGCGCCCCCGGCGCTCAAGCAACTGCACGACACGTTGCCGCTGGAGCTGCAGGCGATCGAAGCCCGCGCGGAGGCGGTCGAGTCGTATGCGGCGGCGTTCGACGCGCTGAGCCAGGCTCAGCCGTCGGCCCAGGCGAACGTCGCCAGCTTGCTCGAGACGCTCGAGCGCTGGCAGGCTCAGCGCCTGCAGCTCGTGCGGCTGATCGTGCAGTACAACCTGCACGTGGCCGACTATGCGCTGTCGGTGGGAGGAGCGGAGAACGACACGACGGTGGCTGGCATGCTGATTCCGTCGCCCAGAATTCCGGTGGCGGCGGTGCCGCTCGCGAGCACGCCGATCGCGCCTGGCACGCCGATCGCTCCTGGCACGCTGCAACCGGTCACCTCCATCCAGCCGTTGGAAGCGGTGCCCAGTTCGCCGCGGCCCGTCGCGGCGGCCGCCTTCCGTGAAGTACCGGCCGCGCCGGGCGGCGTGGTTGGCAGCGGAATTGCACCGCGACGGTAGCTCCGCTTGTCGTTCGACGCCCTGCGGGCTCACTCGGCGCACACATCCCGCCTCTTGCTAAACGCGGGTCCGCCAGGGATTCCTTCGGCATGTCGCTTACGCACCCGGCCGAGGAACATCCGCCGGCGCGCTGTTGTCGGAATGTTTCATGGCTTCCTGCAGTTTCAACAACGCAATTACCGAGGCCAGCGACAGCGTGAGCAGACCAAGGCTTTGCGTCACGAGTTGAATCAAGTCGGCCAGAGTCAACGGGGGCGTCGGTGAAACGGGCAGGGCCATCCTGGGCTGGCCCAACTGAACGTTCTGTAGCGGCGGATAATGCCGGCCAAGGGCTGCGCTGGGACCTGGCGGCTGCGGAGCGATTCGATTGAGTTCCCGGAGATCTCGTTCCAGTTCGTCGATCCGGGTCTCCAGCTTCCGGAACGCATCTCCCGATTGCTCGCTGGCGTCCACGATGCGTTGCAGGATTTGTACCAGCCGTTCGAAGTCAACCGTGCTGGCGTCAGTTGCCTCAGCATGCGGCGGGGCGTCTTCAACCAAGGGGCTGAGATAGACGCCGACAGGCTCGCGAACGCTGATTCCCAACGGCGCCAGTTGCCCCTGAATGCTTCCCTTGTTGGCGAGATTGAAGATCGCCATGCAGAAGGCGACCACCGAGAGCACGATGCCCGCGATCACCGCCGTGTACAGGTGCCGGACCATGTGTTGAACTCCTGAAGCATGAGGTGAGAAGCCGACTACGTGACGCTGATCTCGGCGAACATCCGCCGCAGCTCGCGCCGGTGCTCGTCATTCAGCGGCCAGCCGAATTCGGCGGTGTGGCGGTCGATTGCTTGCCGCAACAAAGCGTGGCGCTGGCTGGACATGCCGGTCGGTTGTTCGCTCAGCCCCTGGCGCAAACGCTGCCACAAGTCATCGTTGTTGAGCAGCTCGGGCTCGAATAGCTGCACCGTGCAAACAGCGACCAGCAGCGCCTCGTCCATGGCCCCGCCCGCGTCCGCGCCTGGAAACTGGCGCGGTGCGAGCCGTTCGCCGAGCAGACCCCGGATCCAAGCGGCAATGTACTGCGCGTGGGATGGATCTTCCACTTGCGAGCGCTGCCGCATGGCAAAGAACCGCACCCGATTCATGAACCGCTTGACGGCGCGTGGGGTCACGCAGCGGGCGGCAATCACATCGTGCCAGACCGTGAGCGCTTCGCGGAAACGGGGCGAATCGCGGACGATGGATTCCGGAACCGTGAAGGAGACCCAGAACAGGGCCCCGGCCAGCAGAGCGACGCCCAGCACCATGACTTCCCAGGGAGGCCGCGGACGGGGCGCTCCCGGTTGGACGACTCGTGGCCGCGTGTCTTCCGCGGCGACATAGGGGCCAAAATCTCCTGGCGGCGCTGGGAAAACCCTGGAACCTCTGTCCGCGTCCGCCAAGTGCCGCATCGCTTCCCGCCAGTGCCGAGTGTCGGCCGAATCAAAGCCGCGAGTACCAAGTTCACTCTGCAGGACTTGGAAGAACGCTCGCACAGCTTCCTTGGTGGCCGGTGTGGCCTGCTCACCCGCCAGCTTCGCGGGCAAGTCGTTGAACCGCGCAAGCGTGGCCTCCGGCCCCAGGGCGCCCGCCACGAAGCTCAACTCGGCCGCCGCGACTGTAAGCAGCTCCTTTTGCCGGAGTGAAAGCGGGGCGGACTCCAGTTCGTCGGCCAGCCAGGCTTCGAGTCCCACGGTGTTGAACGTCGTCAGTCCGACGGCAGGTGGCGCGCGAACCGCCATTTCGCTCGCTGCCTGCCCAGTGGACACCTGCACCAGCACGCCGTCGAGCGACGTTTGTCCATTCCGCGTAACCGCACAGACAATCTGGTAGTCGCCGGCGGCGGCCTGGGGAATGACCAGTGTCCGGTCGTCCAGCAACTGGTAATCGGTGCCGACGTTCAGAAGCTTGTCCTCGCGTTTGACTTGCCACATGGCCGCGCCGCCAGCCGCGTCGCGCCTGGACACGATGGCATCCTCGCCAGGCACGGCACGGCCAGGAGCGAGCAGGAAACCGGCCGGCTCGTCCGCCGCCGCCAGGCTGGTGAATATCGCCAGCCCACAGATCGCCGCCGCCGGTTGCCACCAGCGTTGGACCCGGCGGATCCTCTTCCAGAGGTGCGGCGCTGGGTAGTCAGCAAGGTTGCGGAGCACGTGGTCAGTTCCCCTGGCGATCGGGCGTGTCGCTGACGGAACCTGCCGGGGCAGACGACGATTCGGCTGCGGCCGGCGGAGCACCGTTGGGTCGGGCCGGTGGAGTCGGTTGCAGATTCCGCGAACTGGCCAGGTGGAATCCGACCAGTAACGCCACCAGTAATGGCACGCCCAGCAGGGCGAAGCGTGCAGCGTAAGGTATGCGGAACCAGATCGATCGCAGCCGCGCCGCCGCCAGCTTCGCCAGCGTGGACGCTCCGGCGGGCGCGTCCGGAACATTGTCTTCCATCTCCGCGACCATGATGTTGCGCGAAGCGTCGCTGGTCATCGGCGGCACGGGGACTTCGATGTTTACGAGTTTCTCCAGGTACTGCCGAGCGTATCGCTCGCGGCGCCGGCGGGAGCGTGTCGCCTGGTCTTCATCCGAGCAGTGCTGCTCGTCGTCCTCCGGCAGCAACTCCTCGGCCACGTCGGCAAACCCCAGGCCCACACACCGAGCCACACGCTGGGGCGCCATCCCCAGCAGCACATAGCAGTCGCCGGACGATACCAGGAAGTTGATCGCCTCCAGAACTTCCAGCACGTTCTTGGGCTGGCAACGGTCCAAGTCGTCGATCAGGATCACCATGGTTCGCGGCTGCAAGGCCCAGGTGACGTCGCGAAATTCCCGAGCGAACCGATGCCGGAAGCTGAGTTGTTCGCCCAGGTTGCCGATCTTGGCGGCGCCCGAGACGCTGACCATCAAGCTGGCCGGGTTCACGCCAAAGGCGGTCATCCCGCGCCACATGGCGGCCGCCAGGCCCAACAAGCCGCTGAAGAAAGCCAAGGCGCGGGGAATGCTGGCCCCCGACGCAGTTCCACTGGCGGCGACATTCTGCACGGCGCCGCCCGCGGACGTCTCCCCGCCCGTCGCGGCCGCCGCGGCGGGACTTGTCACTGCCTTGATCGCCTCCTGCACCCAGGTACTCTGTCCTACCAGCAGGCCGATCAGCGCCAAGGCGGGAATCAGCCAGAGATATCGCACCCCCTTGTGCAGCAGCAAGCGGAAATGAAAACGGATGCGCGTCCACGGATCGGTCCACATGGGAACAGCCTGCGAGCGGATGTTCTCCAGCAGCGACGCCAGCAACTGCTCTTCCTTCTGATGATGCCAGGCATTGAACCACACCGGGCGGAACGAGTGCCGGACCAGGTCGGCCTGGACCAGATTCATCAGCGAGCTCTTGCCGGTCCCCCAATCTCCCGTGATGGCGATGGTCACTGGGGGCACGGTGTTCTCGTTCCTCAGGAATCGCGACAAGGCCAAGGCCAGACTTTGAAAACCCAGATAATCGCGGTCGCCCGTTCGCAGCGGGCGGTCGGATGCAAAGCGGTCGGCGATCGTGGCCTCGGTCTGCTCCCGCGCTTCCAGCACCTCGCGCGGCGTGACATACAGAGGCACCAACAGCAAACCGCAGATCGCGATCGCCAGGTAGTAGCCCGGTCCGGGAAGCCACCAGTAGGTTCCGCTGGGCGGTGCGGGTTCGTCGGGCGACCGGGTTTGGCGAGCCCAGGTCTGGCCCGCGTCGCTGGTGTGCAGGATCGTGCCGTTCCAGCCGGCGGCCCAACCGTGCGTCCGATCGCGGAACCGCACGGCCAGCAACGGCTCGCCGACCCGTGCCTGCTGGCGCCATGTCTGCCCGCCGTCCAACGTGGCGAACACAATGCCATCGCGGTTCGCTGGGGTTGTCAGGGGGGCCTGCAGCAGATCGGGGGCGAGCGTTGGTTCCGGAACAAAGCGGCTGGCGAGCACCCAGCCCTGGTTCGCATCGACGAAGTGGATGTCCGTCTGGTAGAAGTCCGGCTCAAGCGCCAGCACGGACGGCGTCCAGGTCCGGCCGCCGTCCGAGGTGCGAAACACCAGCGAAATGTCGCTGATGGCCCAGCCCGTCCGTGCATCGAGGAAATGTACGCGGGTCATCGGCTCGCGCAGCGGGATCCGTTCCCAGTTCCGGCCTCCGTCGGAGGTCGCCAGCAAGACCGACGCGACCGGCTCGGCGACAATACGAGACTGCTCGACGGACGGAATGTAGCTGGCCATCGTCGCACGGGCCCGCGGCACCCGACTGCCCTTGGGCTCGCTGGGCGCGGCCGGCCGAGCGGGTACCTCCGCCGCAGGTATCTGTTGCAGCAGCCAGCCATGGTCGGCGTCGACGAACTGAACCTGGAATACATCCTGCAAAACGGTTTCAGGCAGCCACGTTCGACCGCCATCGCGGGTCGTCTGGACGACGCTGTTGGGTTTCGACCAGTCTTCTTCGATCATCCAACCGCGCTGTTCGTCCAGGAACTGGATATCGCGCACCAGCCGCCCGTCCCGGACCGCCCGCACCTGCCAGGTGGCACCCCCGTCCTCCGTGTGCAGGACGGCTGTATACGCCGGGAACGACGGCGGCGGCAGGCCGGTTGGTGGCAGGGGCGGCGCCGCGCTGGTTGGTTGCAGTGGCAGCGCCTGGACAACCGCCCAGCCTCGCCGAGAGTCCAGCGGGAATTCGACTTTCACGACCGAGCGCCAGAACTTGGCCTCCGCCATCTGGTTGCCGTTTCCAGCGTCTCCGCCGGCGGCGGCCTGGAACGCGACGAGGGCCGGGTCGCCGCGCCGAGACTCGGCCGCGGCTCTCTTGGCGTCTTCGTCGGCGCGGCGCCCGCCAGCGCGGGTCACCACGGCGTCTTCCAGCTCGGCCCATTGTAGTTCCGACAACAGTTCCTGTTCCCGCCAGGGCCAGCCGTCGGTGGTGCTGTGCAGCAGCGTGGCGTCGCCGCCGCCGATCCACACGCCATCGGCATTTGGCGTTACGGCAACGGCGTCCAGGTTCTGATTCAGCAGGGTTAACCTGGCCGGCGCATTGAACTCAATCGGGCTGGCGAACCAATCCCAGCTCAACAGTGTGGGCGACGCGTACGGGTCCGGATAGGCGGGGTGGGTGAAGAAGTAGATTGACGAGCCGCTGAACAGGCCGATTGCCGCGGCCACGAGGATGTACCGGCGCACGATGATTGCCGAGAGGTGGACCGAGCGACGCCCGGATGTCGCGGTCGGCGTGGACTGGTGGCTTGGCGGCAGGGCCATCGAACGAAGCTGCTGGGACAAGGGAACCTGGAACCTGCTGCCCACATTATGCTTGTTCTCCGGCGGCATGGAAAGAAAATCATGCCCATCCCCGTGGCCGGGCGCACTTGGCGCCAGGGGCCGGCTGGGCCACGATGCAAGGCATGAATGCCACGTTGCCAACCAGTCTGCCGCCGCGGTCGCCGCCAGCTCGAGGGCCGCTGGTAATCGGTACGCTGCGGGTCGATCCGCCGATCCTGCAGGCGCCGATGGCCGGTTATACCAACTATGCGTTTCGCCAGATCGTGCGCGATTACGGCGGCGTCGGCTTGCAGGCCACCGAGATGATCAGCGCCCGCAGCTTCGATTGGCTGGACCGGCGGGCGGCCGAGCATCCGGAGCGGTTGTGGGGGATCGGCGACGAACCGCGGCCGTTGGCGGTGCAGATCTGGGACAACGATCCGCAGGTGCTGGCCCGCGTCGGCGCGCGGCTGGTCGGCGAATATGGCGTGAGCGTGGTGGACATCAATTTTGGTTGCCCCGTGAAGCAGGTGACCGAGCGGGCGCACAGCGGTTCGTACCTGCTGCGGGATCCGCGGCGCGTGGGCCAGATCGTGGAACGGGTGGTGCGGGCCTGCGCGCCGACTCCGGTCACCGCCAAGATCCGCCTGGGCTGCACGCGCGATCAGATCAACGCCATCGAGGTGGCTCGCGTGGTGGAAGCGGCCGGAGCGGCCGCGCTGACCGTGCATGGGCGGACCGCCGAGGATTTCTTCAAGGGGTCCGCCGACTGGGATCGGATCGCCGAGATCAAGCCGCACTTGCGGCGGATGCCGCTGATTGGCAACGGCGACCTGGACTCGGCCGCGAAAGTGGTCGCGGCGTTCCAGCGTTATCCGGTCGACGGCGTGATGATCGCCCGCGCGTCGCTGGGCCGGCCCTGGCTGTTCCGGCAGGCGGCGGCGGCGCTGCGCGGCCAGCCGGTGCCGGCGGACCCGACGCTGGCCGAGCAGCGGGAGTGCATGCTGCGGCATTTTGAACTGGTCGTGCGGCGGTTCGGAGCGCCGAAGGGCACGCTGTTGATGCGCAAGTTCGCCTGCTGTTACGCGCAGGGCCAGTATGGTGCCCGGCAGTTCCGCGCCAGCGTGGCGCACGTCAATACGCCGGACGAGTTTCGCGCGGCCGTCGAGCGGTATTTTCCCGGCGACGAGTCGGGTGGGGAACCCGGTGTGGAACGGGCGGGGCACATGCCGACTTGAATTGCGGCCCTGACGTGCGACAATCCGCTTATGTGGATTCCTCGTCTTTCGCTCAGGTCGTTGCTGGCGATCGTCACCGGGCTGTGCCTTTATTTCGTGGTCGTGACGTTCGCGGCCCGGGGCAACGCGGCTGCGCAGGCTGTTTCGGCCGCGCTGGGCAGCCTGGTCCTGGCCGCGTTTGTCTATGCGCTGCTGTTTCTGGCTGCTTTGTTCGTGGCGACTCTGCCGGGGATCGCCGGGCGCAAGAAGCCGCCTGCCTCGCCGTTCGCCACGGATCGACCGCCGCCTCAGGTGCTGCCGCCGGGCGGCGCGGATTGAGCGGGTGGGATGATCGCCTGTGCGGAGTTCTTCAACGTGAATGTCTGGCTTCAGCTTGCCCTCGCTCTGCTCGCCGCCGCGGCCGTTGGCCTGGGTCGGGCGGACCGCCTGCCGGCCGCCGAAGGGGCGGTCGTGCAGTTGCCAGCGCAAGGCGTCAAGATCAAGCACGGCTTGAAGCTCAAGATCGATACGCGAGGCGTGGCCGCCAACGGCTATAAACCAGTCGTGGTCCAACTCACGACATGGCCGCCGGTGGCCGCGGCGGCCGACCGCACGCTGCGGGTGGAGTTGCGGCCCGCCTCCTGGGGCTGGGGAGCCCCGTCGCCCAAGGTGTCGCAATGGATTGAACTGGCTCAAGGCAACGCGCGAGCGGAGACGGTGATTCTGTTGCCGCAAATCTCCCGCTGGGGCTCGATGCAGATCGACGTCTTCGAGAATGGCCGCAGGCTGGAAGACCTGTCGATTCTGACGAACGTGGTGAACAACACGCGCTACTATGGCTGGAGCGAGGCGACGCCCAGCCTGTTGTTCATTGACCAGCACGCGCCGTCGCGGGACGAGCGCGAACGGCTGGCGGCGACGGACCGCGCCGCCGGGCAAACCGCGTACAGCAAGCGGTTCGAACTGCCCGATTTTCGCGGTCTGGCCGCCTCGGTGCCGGGCGAAGAGTACGCGACCGTGTTTAACACGTCGCCGCAGCGCTTGGACGACCAGACGCTGCTCCGGCTGCTGGACGAACTGCCCAAGGTGGACCTGACGAACCTGGAGAGCCTGCCGCCGCGGTGGATCGAGCTGTCGTGCCTCGACCTGGCGGTGGTGTCGCTGGCGGACTTGGAGCTGCTGGCCGCTCGACGTCCGGAGGCCCTGGACGCCCTGCGGACCTGGATGACCACGGGTCCCACGTTGATTGTGTATGGGACGGGCGAGCGGTTCGAGCGACTGGGTGCACTGGAGCAGTTGCTCGGTTTGCCTGCGTTGACAGCCGGCGGCGAGCCGCCACCCGCGGGATGGACGCGGCCGGATCCCAAACGGTTTGGCGACCAGGTAATCCGCGAATTGGGCCAGAGCAGCGCTTCGTACGTGAACAATCGGCGGACGTCGCACCACGTGAGCAAGCACGTGGAGTTGTCCACGGACGAACTGTACGAGCTGGCGGATAAGCCGCCTCCGGAGGCGCCGTTTGTCTGGCGGCCGGCCGGTTTTGGCACGCTGGTGGCCGTGGCGGCTGAAGATCCTTTTCCCGGCAGCGCGCAAAAGTGGTGCTGGCTGATGAACTCGCTGGGCGGGCCGCGCTACAAGTGGCACGAGCGGCACGGGGTCTCGCAGCATCGGCGAAACCCGGAGTACTGGCAGTGGCTGATTCCGGGCGTGGGTCGGGCCCCGGTCGTCAGTTTTATCGTCCTGATCTCGCTGTTCGCGGTGGCGATCGGCCCGGTGAACTACTTTGTCTTGAAGCGGCTGCGGCGGCCGTACCTGCTGCTGGTGACCGTGCCGCTGGGAGCCGCGGCCGTGACCTTGGCCTTGTTCGGCTACGCGATGTTGACGGACGGCTTCGTGACCAAGGTCCGCGTGCGCAGCATCGCCCTGCTGGACCAGCCGCGGGGCGAAGTGGTCTCGTGGTCGCGGCAGACCTATTATGCCTCGATTGCTCCCTCGCGCGGCTTGGAGTTTCCCCTGGACGCGGTCGTGTTTCCCGTCGAGGGTAATCCGATCCGCAGGGGGAACAACGCCAACGCCGATCACCGTCTGCGGTGGGACGGCGCCCAGCGGCTGGAGCACGGTTACCTGCAATCGCGGACCACGACGCAGTTTACCGTGGGCCACGCCGGGCCCAGCGACGCCGAGCTGGTGGTGCGGGAACCGCAGTCGGCCGGACCGCCCACGGTCGAGAATCTGTTGGCGCCCAGGATCCTGCATCTGATGCTGCGCGATTCGCGGGGCGACCTGTACCACGCCGAGGACCTTTCCCTGGGCAGCAGCGCGAAGTTGCGGGCCGCTACGGCCGCGGAACTGCGGGAGCTGTTGTGGCCGTTGTACGAGCAGCAGAAACCCGCTTCGCCGGGCAACCTGGGGGCTCGCGAGTTCGACGACGTGATGCTGACCGGCATGTTTGGTTACCGCCCCTCGTCGGATACCGATGCGGGCGAACCCGAGCCGAGCTTTGCGGACAGCGCGCTGGAGCGGCATTTGCGGGGATTCCTGGAGTCGCCGGACCGCTTGCCGCCTCGCAGCTATCTGGCGCTGGTGGCCAGCGACCCGCAAGTGCCGCTGGGGGTGCCGCGAGCCCGGCAAGTTGCCAGTTTCCAGGTCATCGTGGGGAACTGGTAGGGCCGGGACATGAGCAACCATCCGATGATCGAACTGCGCAGGTTGCACCGGTTCTTCGGTTCGACGCGCGCCGTGCAGGACATTTCCTTCGACGTCGGCCAGGGCGAGGTGTTCGGCTACATTGGGCCGAACGGCGCCGGCAAGACGACCAGCATGCGGATCCTGGCGACGCTGGACCTGCCGACGTACGGCGACGCGCTGGTCGACGGCTTCTCGGTGGTCAACGATCCGGACCGGGTCCGCCGTCGGCTGGGCTTCATGCCCGACTATTTCGGCACCTACGCGAATGTGAACTGTGCCGAATACCTGGACTTTTTCGCGCGATCGTATGGGCTGACGGGCCGCGACCGGCACCGGGCGCTGCGGCACGTGATGAGCTTCACGAACCTGGACGGCCTGGCGGAGAAGCCGATCCGCGGCCTGTCCAAGGGGATGAAACAGCGGCTCTGCCTGGGCCGGGCGATGATCCACGATCCGGCCGTGCTGGTGCTCGACGAACCGGCCGCGGGGCTGGACCCGCGGGCCCGCATCGAACTGCGGGAGATGATTCGCGAGCTGGCGGCCGGAGGCAAGACGATCCTGATCAGCTCGCACATCCTGACCGAGCTGGCCGAGATCTGCGACCGCGTGGCGATCATCGAGCAGGGGCAGTTGTTGGCCACGGGCACGGTGGAGGAGATCGAGCGGGGGCATCAGCGGCACAGCGACGTGAAGGTCCGCGTGCTGGGCGGTGCCGGTTCGCTGGCCGAGTGGTTGTCGGCGCGGGACGACGTGGCCAACATCTCCGTGGATGGCGAGCTGGCGTTTTTCTCGCACACCGGCGATCGGGCCACCGAGGCGGGTCTGCTGCGCGAGATGGTGCAGGCCGATTTTCAGGTGGTCGAGTTCGGCTGCAAGGCGCGGACGCTGGAAGACGTGTTCCTGCGGGTGACGGAAGGGAAGGTGCAATGACGGCCCTCGATGCGCCACTGGCGGGCAAGTCCCCGGCGGACGCGCCGACCGATTCGTACTGGCTGCGGCTGGAGCGGACGCTGGAACGAGCCAGCGAACGGTTGAATCCGATCCTGGTCAAGGAAGCCCGGCAGGCGCTCAAGAGCCGCCAGTTCGTGGTGACCTTCTCGCTGCTGTTGTGTTTCGGCTGGGGCTGGACCGTGCTCGGCATCCTGCTCCTGTGCCTCGAAATGGGACTGACCGGCGTGGCCTACGCGCCCAGCGGCCGGTTCATGCTGATCGGCTACTACATCGTGCTGGCCATCCCGCTGTTGATCGTGGTCCCGTTTTCGGCTTTCCGTTCGCTGGCGGCGGAACGCGAGGACGGCACGTTCGAATTGCTGTCGATCACCACGCTCAGCGCGCGGCAGATCGTGCTGGGCAAGCTCGGCAGCTCGCTGATGCAGATGCTGGTCTACTACTCGGCGCTTTCCCCGTGCATCGCCTTCACCTACCTGCTGCGCGGGATCGACATCGTCACCATCCTGCTGGTTCTGGTCTACACGTTCCTGGCCTCGCTGATGCTGTCGGCCCTGGGGTTGCTGGTGGCGACCGCCACGCGGACCATGATCTGGCAGGTCTTCCTGTCGGTGATCCTGCTGGGCATCCTGTTCGCGGGAGCCTACATGTGGAGCATGTTCGTCATTTTCTTCATCATCGAGACGCCACCGCTGGACGACCAGTATTTCTGGATCGCGAACCTGGCGTGCGTGAGTTTTTACGCCAGCTTCCTGCTGCTGTTCCTGGAGGCGGCTGGCAGCCAGTTGAGTTTCGCCAGCGACAATCGCTCGACCCGGCTGCGGTGGCTGATGCTGGCGCAGCAGGTGCTGCTGATCGGCTGGGTGCTGTATGGCTGGCGGCAGATCGACGAGACCGAGTTCTTGATGGTCCTCAGCGGCTGGGCCGCCGTGTACTGGGGCGTCACCGGCAGCATGATGATCGGCGAGAGCGGGCAGTTGTCGCCGCGGGCGCTGCGCGAACTGCCGCAGAGTTTCCTGGGCCGGACGCTGCTGACCTGGTTCAACCCGGGATCGGGCACGGGGTATGTGTTCGCGGTCAGCAACATGTTCGTCTGCGCGGTCGTGGCCCTGGCCGCCGGCGTGTCCGACTTTGCGCAAGGCACGGCGGACTTCGAGGAACTGCTGTGGTTCAGCGTGATGGCGACAGCGTACCTGGTGGCCTACCTGGGAGTGGTCCGCCTGCTGCTGTTGCTGATCCGCCGAGTGCAGCATGCGGGCATCGCGCTGTCGCTTCTGCTGCTGATCATCCTGCTGCTGGCCGGCGCCGGTGCTCCCTTTTTCCTGGACCTGGCGTTCAATGAATTCCGGGATTCGACCTACACGGTGTGGCAGTCCACGAACTGGGTGCGCGTGCTGTACGAGTGCCTGGATGACAATCTGCTGCAGGAGCCGCTGGTCCCGGTCGTGGTGTTAGTGGCGGCCGGCGGAATCTTGCTGCTGAACCTGATCCTGGCGGCGCGAGAGGTGGAGCAGGTGCGGCAGGAGACGCCCGAGCGGGTGCGGGAGGACGAGCAGGAGCGGCGAGCCGCTCGGCGCAAGCACGATGCCGCGGCGACCTGGGCGGAGGCCAAGGGTTCCTTGGACGGATCGACGCTGTAGAATGAAGCGTAGCGGTACGACGTCGCTGGACACGCTCACAGGAGTTGTTCCCAGATGTCCCTGGTGCTGGTGGTCGACGATTCCCGTTCGGACCAACTTCTGGCCGCCACGTTCCTGGCGGAGTGTGCCGTCGAAGTCGTCTTTGCCACCGACGGCGCGCAAGCTCTGGAAATGATGGAGCGGAATCTGCCGGATCTGGTGCTGACCGACCTGCAGATGCCGGGAATGGGCGGGTTGGAGCTGGTGCGGGCCTTGCGTGGTCGGCAGCCCGCCTTGCCGATCCTGCTGATGACGGCTCACGGCAGCGAGGACATCGCTTTCGAGGCTTTGCGGGCGGGTGCCTCGAGCTACATTCCCAAGCAGTATCTGCCGGGCCAACTCGCGGATACGGTCCGCGACATCCTGGCCGTGGCGCAGGCCAAGCAAGCGGAGTCGGAGGCCCTGACGCTGCTGGTCGAGTCGAGTTCCCGGTTCCGCCTGGGCTGCGAGGTGCACAATCACGAGGGCGTGATCGGGCACCTGCTGGCGGGCCTGGTGAACTTCGGGTTGTGTGACGAGTCGGACACGGTGCGGCTCGGCACCGCCCTGCACGAAGCGCTGGTGAACGCCCGCGAGCACGGGAACCTGGAGCTGACCAGCGATTTGCGTGAGCGGGGGGATGGCAGTTATCATCGTCTGCTGGAGGAGCGGGCGCGGAAGGAGCCGTATTGCCAGCGATCGGTGCATGTCGGCGCCCATTTCACTCGGGCCGAGGCCACGATCCAGATTCGCGACGAGGGGCCAGGGTTCAACTATCAGATGATTCCCGATCCGACAGACCCGGAGAACCTGGCCAAGGCCAGCGGTCGCGGCCTGTTCCTGATTCAGACGTTTATGGACCGCGTCCTCTTCAATCAACAGGGTAACGAGATCACGATGATCAAGCGGCGCGGAGAATGATTCGTGGCGCCGGTCGTCGTGACTTGCGCACGACCATGCACAAGCCGGTTGGATGGCTGCTGCTGGCGGGCTTGTTGGCCGCCGCGACTTTCGCGGCGGACGTGCTGTTTCCACGGGCGGTGGGGGGCGGCGGCGCGTACCTGCTGATACTGTTGCTGGCTTGGAGGCTGCCGCGACAAGACCACGTGGTGGGCCTGGCGATCCTGCTGTCGCTGCTGGTCAGCGCGGGGCTGGTGCTGGACGCGGAGGCGGAGAATTGGCAAGCCCTGCCGGCCCGCGCCCTGACCCTGGCCGGGCTGCTGGCGCTGACGCTGGTCAGCGGCTGGCAGCGGCGGCGGCAGGCGATTCTGGTGCGGGCCCGGCACGACGCCGAAAAGCGGGCTCAGCAGCGGGCCGAGCAGTTGGACGAGGCGCAGCGGGCCTGCCGCGACGAAACCGCTCGCCGCCAGCAGGCCGACGCGGCCCTGAGAACTTCCGAAGCTCTGTACCACCTGCTGGTCGACAACCTGGCGGTGCATGTGATCCGCAAGGATCTGGACGGCAAGTTCATCTATGCCAGTCCTTCGTTCTGCGAACTGCTGGCCAGGCCGGTGGACGACATTCTGGGCAAGACGGACTTCGACTTCTATCCCGCCGCCCTGGCCCGCAAGTACCGCGCGGACGATTGCCGCGTGATGGAATCGGGCCGCATGTTCGAGGACGTCGAGACCAACCAGCGTCCCGATGGCAGCAAAAGCTACGTGCAGGTGATGAAAAGTCCTCTCTGCGACGCCGACAACCGGGTCGTGGGCATCCAGTGCATTTTCTGGGACGTTACTCCCCGGATGCAGGCCGAGGCGGAACTGCGGGAGAGCGACATCCGCAAGCGGGCCATCTTTGACGCGGCCATGGACTGCATCATCTTCACGGACCAGGACGGGCAGATCGTGGAACTGAATCGCGCGGCCGAACATACGTTTGGTTTTCGCCGCCGCGAAGTAATCGGCAAGAACCTGGCCGAACTGTTCGGGTCCCCGGAAGGCCGGCAGCGGCACCAGGACAACCTGGCGCGGTATTCGGGCGCTGGGGAGCTCGGCTCGCTGATCGGCCGCCGGATCGAAACCACGCTGCTCCGCCGTGGCAATGAACCGTTCCTGGCGGAGATGGCCACGCAGCCGATCCCGCTGCGCGGATCCGCCGGCTTCGCCGTGTTCCTGCGGGACATCACTGAGCGGAAGCAGGCGGAACGGGCACTCAAGGAAGCCAAGGAAGCCGCCGAGGCGGCCAACCGGGCCAAGGGACTGTTTCTGGCCAACATGAGTCACGAGATCCGCACGCCGATGAATGCCGTGATTGGCATGACCGACCTGCTGCAGCAAACGCCCCTCTCGCGGCAGCAGTACGAGTACCTGACGATCGTGCAGGAATCGGCCGATTCGCTGCTGACCGTGATTAACGACATCCTGGACTTTTCCAAGATCGAGGCGGGGAAGCTGGACCTGGAGGAGGTCACCTTCAACCTGCACGACAAAGTGGGCGATTGCCTGCGGCCGCTGGCTCTGCGAGCGGACCACAAGAACCTGGAACTGGCTTACCACATTCATCCCGATACGCCCAACTGCATCGTCGGCGATCCCAGCCGGCTCCGGCAGATCCTGGTCAACCTGGTGGGAAATGCCGTCAAGTTCACGCACCACGGAGAAGTGGTCGTGCTGGTCGAACCGCAGCGCTGGTACCGGGATCGCATTCTGCTGCACTTCCAGGTCCGGGACACGGGCATCGGAGTGCCGCGGGAAAAGCAAAGCGCGATTTTCTCGGCGTTCGAGCAGGCCGATAACAGCACCACGCGCGAATACGGCGGCACCGGGCTGGGACTGGCGATCGCTTCCCGGCTGGTCCAACTGATGGGCGGCCGGATCTGGCTGGAAAGCGAGAAGGGGCGGGGCAGCACGTTCCACTTCACCGCCCGCTTCCAGGTCGCCGAGCGGCAGGTCGGTCCCCCCACGGAACTGGCCGAACTGGGCCGGATGCGCGTGCTGATCCTGGATGACAATGCCTCCTGCCGCGACTTCCTGGTCCAGATGCTGGAACATTGGGGCCTGTTGCCCCAGGCCGTCGGATCGCTCGCCCACGCCCAGGCGGCACTCCGCGAAGCCCAGGCCAGCGAGCAGCCGTTTCAGCTCGTGATCTGCGATGCCAAGCTGCCCGGCGAAGCGGGCTTTGCGCTCAGTGACGCCTGCCGGCGATCGGACCGGCAGCCAGTGCCGATGGTCATGCTGCTGTCGTCCGGCAACCCGGCCGACGTGCGGGAGTGCGAGCAGCGGGGGCTGAACTGGTACGTGCTCAAACCGGTCAAGCCGAACGAGTTGCTGGTGGCGATGGTGCGGGCCGTGCGCGGCGAGCCGATACCGCAGTCGGGCATCAACCTGGCGGGACCGCGGCCAGCGGGTCATCGCCGGCTGCGCATCCTGCTGGCCGACGACAGTGACATGAACCGGCGACTGGCGGTGGCCTTGCTGGAACATCGCGGCCACGACGCGCACGTGGTCGTGAACGGCCGCGAGGCGGTGGAGGCGTTTCAGCGGGAACCTTTCGACCTGGTGCTGATGGATGTGCAGATGCCGGAAATGGACGGATTGGAAGCGGCCGAGCGGATCCGGCAATACGAGCACCGAACCGGCGGGCACACGCCGATCGTGGCCATGACCGCGCACGCCATGAAAGGGGATCGCCAGCGGTGCCTCGACGCCGGAATGGATGACTACATCAGCAAGCCGATTCGCGCCGCCAAACTCTACCAGTCCATCGAACGCGTGACGGCCCAGCCGCCGTCCAAACCGCCCGCCACCCCGGCGCTGGCCGCTCACACGGGTGTCGAGGCTGGCGCCAGCGACGATGTACTGGCCGACGATGATCTGATGGCGGCCGACGCCTCGGCCGGGGATGTGCTGGCGGATGAAGATGATGCGCATGTTCTGGACGAAGCCGATCACGGCGGTATTCATGCGCGCCAGCCGCGCGACGAGGTGAACCGGGAGCAAATTGCGGCGCTGGTCGAAGGAGACGAACAACTGCTCGTGATGTTCGTGGAGACGTTTCTGGAGGAGTGTCCGCGGCTGCTGCAGGAAGGCCGGGAAGCCCTGGCCTCCGACAACGCCCGCCAGATGCAACGCGTCGCGCATACGCTGAAGAGCTCGCTGGGCTACTTCGGCGCGGCGGCAACCGCCGGCGTGGCCCTGCAGCTCGAACAACAGACCAGGGCCGGGGGCATGACCCAGGCCCGGATGCTGCTGGCGCGGATCGAGGAGGGGGCCCAGCGGCTGATGCAGCAGTTGCGGGAGTTGCTGCGGGAACCGTCCCCGTCGCCAGTCGCACCGCGGACAGGGCCGCAGTTGCAACCGAACCAGCCTCCGGGACCGTGACCGACGCCTGCCAGCTTCCACGGCGCCGCCTTGGACGTGTGGCGTAGTCGCCCGACGCGCCAGCAAGGGAGGCTGCTGGTGCCGGCTGTGCCACCGGCTCCGCATCTGCGTTCCGCAACAGTTTCGACGTCTATGGCGGTCGCGGCGCGCCATGGCCTTTTGCCGCACGGACCTGTCGTTTTCGACGATACCTGCTGGAAACAGGACACGCCGTCCAGGCAGGTCCGCGCGCCACGGAGGCGGAACACCAGGCTGTAATTGCAGGGAGGCACGAGCCATGTCGGATCGAATTGTGTCGAGGATGACGCTGGTGTTGGCGTGGAGCTGCATGCTCGGCCTGGCCACGGTGGCCCGCGCGCAAGGCCTGGCTCTTTCCGGCGTGGGACCGGTCAATCGGTCGATGGGCGGGGCGGCCACGGCCGCGCCGCTGGACGCGGCCGGAGCGCTGCACTGGAACCCGGCCAGCATCAGCGGGTTGCCGTCGTCCGAAGTGGCGTTCGGCCTGGAGCTGCTGCTGGCGGACGCCGAACTGTCTTCCTCGTTCCCGACCCCCCTGGGAACTCTGTCGGGCAGCGACGGCGGCGAGCCGGGCGTGGCTCCGATTCCGATGGTCGCCTTGGTCCATAAGCCCTGCCACTCGCGCTGGACGTACGGCGTGGGGATGTACGGCGTGGCCGGATTCCGGTCCAACTATCCGGCCAGTCCCAACCTGGAGAACCCGATTCTCAGCCCGCAGCCGGCCGATGGCGGCCTGGGGCTGGGGGCGGTGTTCGCCGAGGCCGAGATTCTGCAAATCGCCCCCACCGTTTCGTACGCACTGACGGAACGGCTGTCGGTCGGCGTCGCGCCCACGATCAACCTGGCTCGCGTGGCGGCCGATCCCCTGTTCCTGGCGCCGCCGGACGCGGAGGGACGTTATCTTTCGGGACGCGGCACGCGCTGGGCCTGGGGCGGCGGAATCCAGGCCGGTGTGTATCATATCGGTCCGGCCGGCTGGCATTGGGGGTTGTCGGTCAAGAGCCCGCAGTGGTTCGAGGACTTCCGCTTCAAGACGCAGGACGGTCAGGTGGCCAAGGTCGATATCGACTATCCGCTGATTGTCTCGCTGGGCGGCGCGTATTCGGGCTGGGAACGCTGGCTGCTGGCCTACGACGTCCGCTTCTTCGACTACGCCAGCACGCCGGGACTGGGGAACGAGGGCTACGGCGCCAGCGGCGAATTGCGCGGCTTGGGTTGGCAGAGCATCATGTCGGTTCACACGGGCGTGCAGTACAAGGTCAGCGAGTGCCTGTATCTGCGGGCCGGTTATGTGTTTCAGCAGAACCCGATCCACGACAGCGAGTCGTTCTTCAACGTGGCTTCGCCGCTGATCGTGCAGCACGTCGGTTCGGTGGGCGCGTCGTACGCGCTGGCTCGCAACGTGATCCTTTCGGTGGCCTACATCCACGGTTTCCAGAACGACGTGGAGGGGCCGTACGTGCTGCCGGACCCCGTGGGACCGGTTCCCGGCTCGTCGGTTTCCAGCCGCATCGCCGCCTACGCCTTGTCGGTGGGGTTCACGGTCCGTTATTGAGCGGGTGTCTGTTCCCACCGGTCGTAGCATGGGCTTCCAGCCCGTGATCTTTTGTTTGCCGCACGTAGCATGGGCTTCCAGCCCGTGATCCCGAGTCTAAGCAAAGCGTAACTTCGAATCGCATCAGCCCGGGGTCTCGCGCCGGCCAGGCTGCCATGGGCCAAACCCGTTACATCGGCCCAATGACCTCTGGGGTCAATGGTCAATTGTCCGCCGAGAGAAACAGGGGGCTGACGCCCCCCGCTCGCCGAGCCCCCCGCTCGCCGAGAGAAACAGGGGGCTGACGCCCCCCGCTCGCCTAGCCCCGCGCGCCGTTTCCCGGCGGGCCATTTCCCGATGCTGTCGATTCTGAGCTAGACTCTCGCGTGGGAGTTTGTTCTGATCCCACGGTACTCCAGCATGTACCGGCAACGTCTCTGGCGAGGGGCAACCCTGCAACGAGGGGGTCTGAACGCACGGGCGATAATATGAGATGTCTAGGTAGTATAGAGAACTAACCCCCCGTTCATCTTTGCACTGGTTGCAGGGTCTACTATAATCGGTCACATCTTCACGAGAGATTTGACTTTACGCCGACACGGTCGCGGGACCGAGGCGGGACGCCAGGCGTAAAGTATTGCAGCAGGCCATTTTGGGTTTGCTGATGCGGAAAAAACGGCGGCAATTGCACCTGTCACATCGAAGGGTTGGTTCATGGCCATCCGACGTTCACGCTCGTCGATCACGGCATCCAAGCAGAACTCCCAGCGGCGTCCGGCCAAGCGAAACGAGACCCGGCGCAAGATGTTGCTGGAGAATCTCGAGCCCCGCCAGTTGCTGGCGATAGGCCCCCAACTGATCGGTGTGCAACCCAACGACGGGGCGTTGTTGCCCTTCGACCGCCGCGATATTCGCAACGTGGCTCCGCTGGATCTGACGTTTCGGTTTGACGAGAACCAGGTGTTCGACCCGGCCGATTTGAGCGGGATTCAGATCACGCGCAGCAACCTGGACGGCCAGTTTGCTCCGGCGTCGGTCCAATCGGAGTTCAACACGTTCGGCGCGGTGCGTTTGGGCTTCACGGCGACGCGGTTGGGGCAGGATCAGAACGGTATCCGGATCGCCGTCAGCAAGCGCGATCAGGGCAATGCGGGGCCACCGGCGATTGCCGTCGTGGGGACGGTGATCAACGTCAGCCTGAACACGAACCTGGGCAACGAGACGACGGCCCTGGACCTGGTCAATGCGATCAACAGCGACATCGACGCCAGCGCGCTGATCCGGGCGACAATCCTGGCTGGCGATCCGGTCACGAACATCGCCGCGCCGCCGATCAATTATTCGCCGCTGACGCTGACCGGAGCCAACGACCTGGTGGTGCAGCCCGGCTTTGTGGGGCTGGGCGATTTCCCCTACGAGATCATCGTCCGCTTCAACGAGCCGCTGCCGGACGACGTGTACCGGATCGACGTGTTTGGCGAGGGCAAGCTGGCGCTGCGCAACGCCAACGGGGACGCCTTCAACGACACGACCGACGACGGCACCGACAACGGCAGCAACGCCAAGCTGGAGTTCGAGCTGGACCTGGGCGCGTTGATCACCGCCGTGGTGCCCCAGCCGGTGGACCGGCTGGCCAACGGCACGCTGCAGCAGCGGGGCAACCTGATCCGGGTTTACTTCAACAACGACGACCTGGATCCGGCCACCGCCACCGATCCGGTGTTTTACCAGTTGATTCTCACCAACGACTCGGTCGAGAACACCGACGACGTGGTGTTCCACCCCACGCTGGTCAGCTACGACCCGGTGGCGGATCTGGTCACCTTGGACTTTGGCGCGAACCTCTATGACCTGATCAATCCCAACACGGGCCTGGCGATTGGCGCGGGCACGTTCCGGTTGCGGATCGGCACGGACGAGGTGGCTCCGGCGCCGCCCCTGTCGGCCAACATCCAGGAAGCGGGCCTGGGAGATCCGGGTTCGTCGTTCGAGACGGCTCTGAGCGTCGGGCGGAGTCTGCAGGTGCTGTTCGGCGCCGGCGGATTCGACGAGGGAGACACCTTTACGGTCACCGATGACGGCGGGACCAGCCGGCTGTTCGAGTTCGACTTCAATGGCCTGCCGGTGAACGCGGGGGCCGAGCTGATCACGCTGTTGCCGGGGCAGACGGCCGCCGAGGTGGCCCTGGCCGTGGCCGGCGCCATCAACGGTTCGGCGTTGAGCGCTCAGGCCGACGCGCTGGGCAGCCGCGTGAACCTGGCGGGCGCGGCCGCGGTGAACCTGGCGGTGGGCACGACGGGCCTGCGCGTCAATTCGCTGGAGAGCCTGATCCTGTCGCAGGAGATCGTGCCGACGTCGATTCTGAGCCAGGTGTATGCCATCGACTTCCCGGGATCGAACGACGAGCCGGGGCACCGCGAGTCGGTGGTGGAAGCGCACGTGGGAGACGACTCGGCCGACACCACGGCGGGCATCACCACGATCCAATACAACTTCCGTTCGGACTACGGCTTCGACCCGTTCGGCAATCCGTTGTTCAACGACATCACCGCGGCGCAGAAGCAGCGGGCTCGAGAGGTGTTCGAGATGCTCAGCCGCGTCGCGGGCGTCCAGTTTGTCGAGACGGCCCGCGACGGTTTCACGATTGTCACGGGCGACATGCGGGCCCTGGATCCGTTCATCGACGTGGGCCCCGGCGGGACGACCGGCCTGGCCGGGTTCAACGTCGATATCGGACGACCGCAGGCGATCATGGACAACTCCGAGCAGTGGAACGACTCGTTCGGCGGGTCGTGGTTCCAGACGGCGATGCACGAGATCGGCCACCTGCTGGGGCTGGGGCACACCTACGAACTGCCGCCGGGCACGATCATGGGTTCGGACGGCAGCCTGCTGTTCGACAACCCGGTCGAACCGGTGTTTCCGGGCGACCAGGACATTGTCCACTTGCAGCATCTTTACCGGCCGGAGAGCAAGGATATCGACCTGTATCGGGTCGATCTGACCGACTCCGGAATCTTCACGGCGGAAACGGTGGCCGAGCGGCAGCGGGATTTCAGCCAGCCCGAGGACCTGCTCAACACGTTGATCAGCGTCTACCAGGCGCAGTTCGACGAGCTGGGCAACGAGATCGGCCGGATCCTGATTGCCCGCAACGACGACTACTACAGCGACGATTCGTTCCTCAGCCTGCCGCTGGATCCCGGCACCTACTACGTGGGTGTCACGGCCAGCGGCAACAACACGTTCGACCCGGTGCTCGAGGATTCGGGGTTCTACGGTGTCACGCAGGGCAGCTACGAGTTGCGGTTGAACTTCCGGCCGGCGGCGAATCGGGCGATCGTGGACGCGGACAACCCGGTCGATCCAAACCGCCCGGAAATCACCCCCACGCCGATCGACGGCGACGCCGACGGCGTGCCTGGCGGCGTGTACAACTTCTGGTTCCGCACGGCGCCGCCTTCGAGCGTGGCGGTTCCCGGCCAGCCGCGGACCATTTACGTGGACAAGATGGCGCCCGCCGGCGGCAACGGCACGCTGGCCCAGCCGTTCAAGTTCCTGCCGGCGGCGCTGAACGTGGACGCCAACGGGGTCCCGCTGGCCACGCCCAACCCCAACGCGGCCCGCGCGGGCGACATTGTCCGCGTGCTGGGCAATCCGGGCGCCGACGGCAACATCACGACGCTGGCGGACAACCAGGCCTACGAGATTGGCTTCCCGACGCTGGGCGGTCCGTTGCAGGACGGCGCCACGCTGGAGATCCCCAAGGGCGTGACGATGATGGTGGACGCCAACGCCATCTTCAAGCTCCGCCGCGCCCGGATCGGCGTCGGCAGTTCCTCGCCCGCGCCGCAGCGCGACCGCAGCGCCGGCGCCCTGCAGATTCTCGGCACGCCGAACATCCTCGGCAGCGGCGGCACGCCGCTAATCGATCCGGCCACGGGCCTGCAGATCCCCGGCAGCGTCTATTTCACGTCGTACAACGACGAGCAGACCGGTCTGGACACGTTCCCCTTCCTGACCAGCCCGCTGCCGGGTGACTGGGGCGGGATCGTGTTCCGGGCGGACATCGACGGGGCGGACCAGACCCGCTTCAGTTGGGACGAGGAGGGGATCTTCCTGAACTACGTGAACCACGCCAACATGCGGTTTGGCGGCGGTAACGTGGTGATCGAGTCGGTGGCCCAGATCGTCAATCCGATCAACATCATCGACGACCGGCCGACCGTCTCGTTCAACCGGATTACCCGCAGCGCCGACGCGGCCCTGTCGGCCACGCCCAACAGTTTCGAGGAGACGAACTTCCACGCGCCCCGGCACCAGGGCGTGCCGCACACGGCCGATTACGACCGCGTGGGGCCGGACGTGCACCGCAACCTGCTGATCAACAACACGATCAATGCCTTGTTCGTCCGCATCCAGACGCCGGCCGGCGACAACATCCGCAAGCTGACCGTGCCGGCCCGCTGGGACGACGCCGACGTGGTGCACGTGATGCAGGAGAACCTGGAGATCGAGGGCACTCCGGGGGGCCCGTTCCTGGAACTGGAGCAGCCCAACCTGGACCTGGTGGTGCTCACTCCGCAGCTTACCGGCAGCCTGCCCAGCGGCACCTATAACTACCGCCTGGTGTTTGTCGACGCCAACGGCAACGAAAGCCGGCCATCGACGCCCACGGCCAACGTGACGATCAACAGCGCCAGCGGCCAGCGCAGCGTGCGGCTGTTCAATCTGCTGCAGACCAGCGGCGACTTCGTGGCCCGCCGTCTGTACCGCAGCCAGACCAACGGCAGCGGCCCCTACGAGCTGATTGCGCAGATCAACCAGACGGACACGACCTATACCGACACGGGGGCCACCGAGGCGCCTGGCGCGCCGTTCCGCGGCGTGCTGGACGAGGCCGATTTCCGCCTGCGTCCGCGCTTCGACGCCCGGTTGGCGATCGATCCGTCGATGATCGTCAAGCTGGACGGGGCCCGCTTCCAGACCGGTCTGGGAGGCGATTTCCTTGCCGAGGGGCAGGATGGCCGGGAGATCGTCCTGACGTCGCTTTCCGACGACCGTTACGGGGCCGGCGGCACGTTCGACACCGGCGCTCTCGGCCCCAGCCAGGGCACGGCCGGGCAGTGGGGCGGCATCTTCATCGCCCAGCACAGCACGGCCAGCATCGACCACGCCGTGATCGCCTTCGGTGGCGGCGTGACCCGCATCGAAGGCACGTTCACCGCCTTCAACGTGCTCGAAATCCACCAGGCCGAGACCCGCGTGGCGAACAGCGTGTTCGAGTTCAACGCGCGCGGCTTCGGCGGCCAGGGGCCGGCCAACCGCTTTGGCCGCGGCTTCAACGAGGACGCGACGATCTTCGTCCGCGGCGCTCAGCCGATCATCTACAGCAACACCTTCCGGAACAACGACGCGCCCGCGATCAGCATCAACGTCAATGCGCTGAACCATCATCTGAACCCCGATTACGGCCGTTCGACCGGGTTCATCGATCGCGTCGAGGGCTACCGTGACAACCAGGGCCCGCTGGTACTGGACAACCGTCTCAGCACGCAGCCCGAACTGATCCTGGCCGGGGCCTTGCCCAACGCCATCCACGGCATGGTGGTCCGCGGCGAGACGCTGACGACGCAGAGCGTGTGGGACGACACCAGCATCGCCCACGTGCTGTTCGATCGGATCTACATCCCCGACTTCCATACGTACGGCGGCCTGCGTCTGGAAAGCGGCCCGACGGAGAGCCTGGTGGTCAAGCTGGACAGCCGCGCCGGCCGACTGGCGGGCTTCGAGGCGCTGGGCATCCCGCACGAGATCGACGACCGGATCGGCGGCATCATCCAGATTATCGGCCAGCCCAAGTCGCCGGTCGTGCTTACGTCGATCGCCGACGATACGCACAGCGCCGGCTTCCAGCCCAACGGCGAGCCGCAGAACGACACCAACGTGGACGGCGACTTCCGCGCCATTGCGACGGCCCGGCGACCGGCTCCCGGCGACTGGGACACGATCCTGATGGACCGCTACAGCCACGACCGCAACGTGTCGGTGGTCACCGAGACGGAGAGCCGCGACGAGAATCCTCCGGGCGAGAACTCCACCGCCATCGACGCCCAGTTCCTGGGCGGCCTGGCTCCGTTCGAAAAGAGCGGCGACGAAAACCTGCGGCTGGGCTTCGAGGTGCATGGCTTCCTGACCAGCCCGCAGGACCTGGACGTGTACAGCTTTGACGCCCGTGCCCTGACGGAAGTCTGGGTCGACGTCGATCGCACCACGTTCGCGGCGGACTTCGTGGTCGAGCTGATCGACAGCAACGACAACGTGCTGGCCCGCTCGGTCAACTCCCGGCTCGAATCGCCCCTGGATCGCCTGCCGTTCGAGACGCTCAGCGCCACCAACGCCGCGCTGCCGATGCAGAAGGTGCCGCCGTTCCCCGGCAAGGATTTCTGGACCGTGAACCCCCGCGACCCCGGCATGCGGTTGATCCTGCCCGGTCCGGTCGACACCACGAACACCTATCACATCCGCATCCGCTCCAACAGCCCGGACCTGGACAACCTGGCGGGCGGCCTGACTTCGGGCGCGTACCAGATGCAGATCCGGTTGCGCGAGCTGGACGAAGTGGCCGGCTCGGTGGTCCGCTTCGCCAACATCGGTTACGCCACCAACGGCATCACCATCCTGGGCCAGCCGATCCATTCGCCCCTGCTGGGCGAGGTGCAGGAAGACCCCACGCCCAACGACGCGCTGGCGAACGCGCAGCAGTTGGGCAACCTGCTGACCATGGACCGGGGCACGATTTCGATCGCCGGCCGTCTCGACTTCGGCACGGACGTGGACTGGTACCAGTTGACGATTTCGCCCCAGGACGTGGCACCCTCCGCATCGGGTGGCGTCTGGCCCGTGATGTTCGACATCGACTACGCGGACGGCGTGGCCCGCCCGGATACGTTCATTTCCATTTTCGACGCCGACATGAATCTGGTCTTTACCGGATTCGATTCCAACGTTTCCGATGACCGGCCGGCGCCGCTGAACGGTTCGGACATCGACGACTTGAGCCGGGGCACGGTGGGTGCCAAGGACGGTTCGATCGGCCCCGTGTTCCTGCCCGGCGCCCCCACGCCCGGCCGCCCCAACGGCCCGACTTACTGGGTGGCCATTTCGCAGAATTCACGGCGGCCCGTCCAGTTGGATCAGTTCAGCAACCCGACGCCGAACAACCCGCTGCTGCGACTGGAGCCGATCACGTCGCTGGACCGGATCGCCGAGGACCATATCGGCATCAAGGGTTCGGTCAGCGTGAACGACCCCGTGCAACAGCCCAACCTGCTGGACGGTTTCTCGCCGGTGCCCTGGTTCCTGGGCGACGTGCAACTGTTCGTGGCTCGCGAGAGTTTCGTGGGCCCGGAGAATTCCGCGCTGCACGCGGTCAATCCGTTCACCGGCGCGTGGGAGGTGGCGATCAACGACGACGAGCTGTCGCCGAACGATCCCAACGCCAACCCGCCGATCCCGTACGATGTGGGCGACATCGCCATGCGCAGCGACGGGCGCGTGTTCACCTTCTCGCTGGATACGGACGACACCGACATCTTCGCGCCGCAGGACAGCGAGTCGGGCAACGTGATTGTCTGGGATACCGGAAACGGCGCCGCCTTGACGACGTTTGTCGACGCGGGCGCCACCTTCTCCAACCTGGACGACGGGATTCTGACCTTCGAGTCGAACTTCGCGGCGCCCCCCGCGCCGCAGCGGGCTCACCTGGTCAACGGCAACCGCGTGGGTTACGGCATCCAGTTCAACGCCATGCACTTCGGCGAAATCAACGGCCCGCACCAGACGGCGGGCGTCGAACGGTTGCTGGCGGTGGGCAACCGCGGCGAGCTGGAGAACTTCCCGTCGCTCGACACGGGCGTGCCTCGGCGGCAGAACATCCTGTACGAATTCGACGCCAGCCCGCTGCTGCCCAACGGCGCGGTGAATCCCAGTTTCATGCGGGCCATCCCCAACCCGGGGCAGGCCCGCCTGGACGGAGCGGCCACGGATGCCCTGGAGGCCGGCGGCTTCTTCCCGGCGATTATCGTCAACCCCGAGATCGTCACCGCCGACGCCACGCTGATCACGCCGCCCGGCTGCACCACCAACTGCAGTACGATCTTCAACGTCAAGGACGGCTATACCTTCGCCATCGACGACGGCTTCACGCAGACCGTGTTCGAGTTCGACGCGGGCCCCGAAGTCGAACAGAACATCAATCCCAACCTGCAGTCGACGATCCGCGACGGCTACTTCTTCCAGCTCGACCCGAACTCGGCCGTCGCCGGCGACGAACGGACGTTTCAGTTCGATACCGGGACGGTGATCAACTTCACCGACTTCAGTCTCCAGGACAACACGCTGGTGACGATTCAGGATGACACCGGCGGCACGGCCTTCACCTTCGAGTTCGACAACGACGGCGTGCAGAATACGCCGGGCACGATCGTCTATACCGGCGCCACGCTGACGCAGCGAGCGGGCAACCTGGCCACGCTGATCAATGCCACGGCGGGCGTCGCCCAGAACATGTACACCGTCCAGGCGGCGGCCGTCGGCACCCGCGTCACCCTGACCAATTCGACCTTCACCGAACTGTTCCCGATCAACGCCACGGGCGTGCGGCTGGAGGGCGAAACGGGCGAGGCGCCGATCATGCAGATGGTTTCGGGCGACCAGCTTGTCGACGGCCAGACGCTGCTGTTCCTGGCCCGGGCCGACAGCACGCCGATCCTGTTCGAATTCGACACCGACCCGGCCCCCGGCAGCGTGACGCCCGGCGCCGTCCGCGTGCCGTTCAGCCAGTTCGACATCCTGAAGATTCCGCGCGACGGCGGCAACAACTTCTTCAACCAGGGCGTCCAGGATGGCGACACGTTCACCGTGTTCATTCCGGACGACGGCGTCGATCCTCCCGAACCGGTGCTGACGTTCGAGTTCGACAACAACAACAATTGGACCGGGGACGTCCGCATCCCGTTCGGCGTGCTGACCAGCCAGGCCGTCCTGGCCCAGGCGACGGTGGATGCGATCAACAACTCGCCGCTGGCCGAGCGGACCGCGCTGGGCTTGAGTTCGCGGATCATCAGTGCCGGCCGGCTGGAGGTCCGCACGGATCCGACCGCCATGGTGACGCTGGGCCCGCCCGGCACGAACCTGGTCTTCTCGCCGTTCACGGCCGACGAAATGGCCGTCTCGCTGCACACGGCCGTGCAGTTGCAGGGTGCCAATTTCCCGGTCACCTCCCAACTGGCCGGCGATAAGGTGGTGATCAACGGCCCGTTCATTCGGCAGGCCGGCGGCACGGCGCTGCCGATCCGCAAGGTGAATGTCGACCGCTTCATCGCCGTCGAAGAGAACATGTTCAACAACGAGGTGGCCCCGCGCGTGGTGGTCGCCGTGAACAGCGTGACCGGCTTCACCGCCGGCACCAACTCGGCCGACGGCGCGACGCTGCTGCCCGACCTGGGTGGAATCCAGGGCGGTGGGCGGATCAACTTCCTGGGAGCGGAGACAGGTGACTTCCGTGGCGTGCCGGCGCCGATCTGGGTGCCGGGCCGCGACTTTGACGGCCTGATCAGCCAAGGCGGCGTCAAGCCGGGTAACGTGGCGATTCCATTCCTGGCCTCCGACCTGGCCAACGACTACCCGTTCGGCACGCCGCCCGTGATCATGGATGGCATCGCCACGCGGATCACCGACGCCATCAACAACCTGCCCAACGTCAACTTCTCGGCCGCCACCGTGTTCGACACGGTTCAGGTCTTCGACGGCACACCGGTCCTGACCCAGCCCTCGCCGTTCCGTTCGCAAGGCGCGGGCCCCGGTGGAAACATTACCGGCCTGACCGACATCGGCGGGCAGTTGTACGCCGTCAGCGACCAGGGCGGCTTGTGGGCCATCGACGTCGATCTGCGGGCGCCCAACCCCCGGATCACCGACGTGCGGTATATCCAGTCGTCGGCCGAGGACCTGCTGGGGATCAACTTCCAGGCCTTGACCCAAGGCCCGCAGACGGTGGAAGGCGGCCGTTACGCCAACCTGATGTTCGGCATGGACGAGGACGGGACGCTGTTCGCCTTCAACACGGCCGGCGTGCTGCAGCCGATTTTCGTCGATGGTCGGACCAGCGTCGAAACGGGCATCCCCAACGTCCGCGGCATCGACTTCTCGACACTCGACCAGAACCTGTTCCACCAGACCAACCCGCGGCCCTTTGTCCGGGGCTCGACCCGGATGGACGTCCGGGTGGGGATCACGCAGTTCCCCAACACACAGATCACGGTCGACGAGCGGCAACTGGACGCCGGCCACCTGATCACGCCTCCCGACGTACCCGACAGCTACCACTTTGGCCAGGGCCACGTGGGCGGCATGCCCCGCAGCATCGACTTCCCCGGCGGAGCCCATGGCACGCTGGTCTCCAACGAGTTCAGCCTCAAGGGATACTCGCCCCAGGACCGGCCCACGTTCTACTTCACCTACTTCTCGGCCAACGAGAACGACGCCGACGTCTACGACGCCTTCCGCGTGTTCATCACCGACAACAGCGGCAACTGGCAACTGCTGGCGTCGAACATCGACAACGATCCGGGCCAGCGGATCCACGACAACTCCGGCACCTGGCGGCAGGTCCGCGTGCCGCTGGACGCCTTCGCGGGCTTCGAGAACCTGCGGCTGCGGTTCGACTTCAGCACGGCCGGCGACATGAACGTGGGCGACACCTTCACCACCGGGACGGAACTGCGGGCCGTGGCCGGCATCTTCCTCCGCGACGGCGACGTGTTCGCCATCGACAGCAACAATAACGGGACCGTCGACCCATCCGAGCGGTTCGAGTTCGAGTCGGGATACACGATCATTCCGCCCAGCGCGGCCACGATTCCCGACGGCGAAACCATTTCGATCACCGACCGCAACGGTCTGACCGTGACCTTCGAGTTCGACAAGGAAGGCCGCTTCTTCCAGGATATTCAGACCTTTCATGGGGCCCGTTTCCAGGACGGCCAGACATTCACGCTGGACGACGATGGCCCCGGTCCGAACCCGCCCGTGCTGTTCGAGATGGACAGCGGCTTCACGCTGAATGTCCCCGACACGCTGGCCCTGATCGTGCCCGGCGCGGGCGGCCGCGATATCGCCGATGACGAGACGTTCACGATCAACGCCGGCACGAACCCGTTTGTGTTCGAATTTGACCGCAATGGCAGCGGCAGCACCGTGATGGGTTCGATCGTCATCCCCTATCTGCAGACCGACAGCCGCGAGACGATCGCCGACGCGATCGTGGCCGCCATTCTGAGCGAACCGCTGTTGTTCCTGACGCCCGTGCATACCGGCGAGGGCAATATCCTGCTCGGTTCGAATGCCAACCACACGATCGACGGCTTTGACGCCGGACTGATCGAATCGAGCCTGCTGCAGGCGGGTCTGACCCTGCACGTCCCGGCGGGCGGCGCACTGGACCTGTTCGATAACGAGTCGTTCGTCGTGGATCCCGACGGTCCCTCCGGCCCGGCCGGGTCGCAGACATTCGAGCTGGACCTGGATGGCAGCGGTGCGACCGTGGCCGGCAACGTGGCGATCACCGTCAACGCCGGCGACACGGCCGACGACATCGCCGTGGCCATCGCCAACACGCTGAACGCCACCTTCTTCGCCGAAGACCCGATGGCCGAGAACCTGGGCAAGGGTACCGTCCTGGTGCGGGGGACCGGCCGTTGGTGGGCCGATACAACGAACACACGTGTCAATCGTGGAGCGGCCATCGGCGACATCGAGGACGGCGAGCGGTTCACGATCGACAACGGCCTGGGCACTCAGGCCACCTTCGAATACGACCGGGATGGGACGGTCGGCATGGGGAACACGCGGATCGACATCGCGGGCGAACTGGTGATCCTGGTTCCCGAAGGCGGCGGCGGTACGAACGGCGTGTTCGATGGCAACACGTTCACCCTGGGCGACGGCAGCGGGCCGGGGCCGCGGGTGTTCGAGTTCAACCGCCAGGGCAACATGACGTTCAACCCGCTGAACGCCATCATCACGTTCACGACGTTCGACACGCAGGCCACGTTGGCCGACAAAATCGTGGCCGCGATCCAGACCGAATTCCCGGCCTTGACGCCCGTGCACAGCGGCGACGGCCGGATCGTGCTCAACGGCACCACCTCCAACTACAGCCTGAACACGGGCGGCACGCCGAATCTGGGACAAACCCATCGCCTGCTGCCGCAGTACGAGATCGCGGAGCGGACGGAGCAGGCCGTGCTGCTGGCCGGTCTGGGACTGGCGCCACTGAACACGGGCCGCGGCAACGTCCACCTGGGCGGCACGACCACGCTGACCGTGGATGTTTCCATGGCCGCGAACGTCACGGTGTCCGGCCAGCCGGGGACGAACAACCCCGCACCGCCCGCCGTGCGCGTGCCGTTTATCCCCGACGCCGACACCTTCAACGCCGATCAGATGGCGGTGGCCATCGCGGCCGCCATCAACGGTGCGCCGCTGAGCGTGATCGCCACGCCGGTCGGCGACGTGGTGGAGATTACCGGTTCGCAGACCGCCTTCGATCCGGGCACGACGCCGCTGCAGCCGGTGGCGGTGAATCCCGTGTTCATCCAGGACGCGCAGACCGCGGCCGACGTGGCCCGCCTGCTGGCCACCGCCATCAGCGGCAGCGCGCTGGGTACGACGGTACCCTTGCACCTGACGGGCGAACGGCTGAATCTGGGCGGCGTGTTCAATGCGATCGGCGCCACCGACGTCACGCGGGGTGCCGCACCGGGAGCCCCGGCACCGACCGTCAACCTGCAAGGTCAGTTCGGCCTGAACGACCCCCTGAATTTTCCCAACAACAACCTGGTGTACGTCAACGAGGGGATGACGCGGATCCAGGTGGCCAACGAAATCGACCGGCTGCTGGAAGCGCATTTCATCACGCCGCAAATCGTCGCCGCCAACAGTTTCGCATTCGACGACGAGGACACGTTTGTCCTGGACGACGGCTTGAATCCGCCGGTGACGTTCGAATTCGAAAGCGATTTCATCCTGACCGTGCCCGCGGCCGGCGCGGACCCGTTGATCGGCATCCGCGACGGCGACACGATCACCTTTACCGATCAATCCGGCGCGCCGTCGCTGACGTTCGAGCTGGATGAAGACGGCTTCCTGAGCGATCCGATCAACCACGTGGGGATTACGTTCGCCGGCACCGACGGAGCGTCCGGGCTGGCCCAGAAGATCGCGGCCGGGATCAACGCCTCGTTCCGCCCCGAACGGTTCACGCTGGGACTGAACGCCGTTCTGCTCAGCGGCGGCCGCGTGCAGGTCCTGGCCAACGACGGCGTGACGATCCTGCTGGATTCGATTTCGCCGCCGTCCAATCTGACCGTGGCCGGCGCGCCGGGAATCACCGATCCGATGCACATTCAGGTGCCGTTCCGCCCGTCGCTCGACTTCGGTTCGGACAGCATTGCGATCGCCATCCGCAACGCCATCAACCAGGCCGACGCCCTGGGACTGCTGGACATCACGGCCAGCATCTCGCCCAACGCCCAGCGCAACGTGCGGCTGAACCGCCAGGCGCCCGGCATCCCCTCGGACATCACGTTCACCCCGGACGCCGACGGTGACCTGCGGCTGGATGCGGCATCGGCCATGTTGGCCGGGGGTGGCGACTTTGACTTGATCAAGCAGGATGGCGACCTGCTGCGGATCATCGGGCACCGCGTGTTGCTGGCCGGGCCGCTGGGCGCGGATGTCAGCCTGCAGGAAGATCCGCCGCCGCCGAACCCGCCGTTCCCGGTCGGCTACGACAGCCCGCGCCGTGGCCAGAACAACATCCACGAAGGGATCTACATCGACGATCTGATCATCGGTTTCGCGGAGCGGGGCGAGCGGGTGCTGGACGGCACGACCAACGAAGCTTTCTCCGGCGCTCCCAGCATTGTCGAAATCCCGGTGGGCGAATACCAGTTGGAGATCCGCCTGGCCGATGAACTGACCGAGCCGCGGCCGATCACCAAGCTCGAGGCCGTGTCGCTGGACACCAACGACCGCAACAACCAGAGCCTGACCCTGGTCGCCCAGGCCGGCGCGAATCTGGCCGACGGCGAGACGTTCATCCTGACCGACGGCGTCAACCAGGTGACGTTCGAGTACCACGACGTGCAGCGGATCGAGTCGCCCCGCGTGACGCCCGGCAACGTCGAGATCCAGTTCGACTCGACCTCGCCCGATTGGCTGATCGCCCGCCGAATCCGCAACGCCATCAACAGCAGCACGGTCCAGTCGCGTCTGAAGATCGTGGCGGGACTGTCCGACGGCACCGACGGCATCGTCAACCCGGATCTGCCGTTCCCCAACGGCACCGACAACAAGGTCAACCTGTACGGGCCCGCCCGGCTGGTCCCGGACTCCAACCTGGACCGCGTGACGATCGCCGAGCGGGTGCCGAACGATACGATCGCGGACGCCTTCGCGACCGGCATTGTGAACCGCAATTCCCCGTCGTTCCAGGCCACCGGCATTGTTGGCGACAATCCCAACTTCCCGCTGCAGCCGGGCTTCGACGTGGATGTCTTTGAGCTGTCGCTGGTCGCCGGCCAGACCGTCCGCCTGGATATCGATGCCAAGCAGATCGGCTCGACGCTGGATTCCGTGCTGCGGATCTTCAACAGCAGCGGCGTGACCGTGGCGCAGAACGACGATGCCAGCGCGCCGGGCGAACAGCCCAGCGTCGATTCGTTCGTGCAGTTCACGCCCCAGTTCACCGGCACGTACTATGTCGGCGTGAGCGGCTTCGGGAACGCCTCCTACAATCCGTTCGTGGAAGGCAGCGGAGCCCCGGGCAGCACGGGCTTCTACGAACTGGATATCACGTTTGGCGTGGCCAGCCAGACCGACTATATCGTGTTCGACCGGAAGGGCGACGGCAACCTGTTCCGCGACCAGGGGCAGTTGATTGTCGAAGCCAACCGGATCTCCAATTCCCTGGAATGGGGCATCCGAGTCGACTCCGGGATGCGCGACGGCCCGGACGGCAATCCCCACCAGGGCCCAGTGCGGCAATTGGGCGAGCTGAACGACTCGATCAATCCGCCGGAGGATCTGGGGTTGGCGCCCGGCGTGGTGATTGCCAACAATCTGGTCCACGGCGGCGGCACGGGCGGCATTCTCTTCAGCGGCCTGATGAACGGGCCCACCGAGCAGCAAGCGGCCGTGGCGTTCGGGCGGATTTACAACAACACCGTGTTCGGCGTCGGCGGCGACCTGCTGTTGCCCAATCCCAACGGCGTGCAGGACATCGGCATCCGGGTCGAGGAGAACAGCAGCCCGACGTTGCTGAACAACATCGTGGCCAACTTCTTCAGCGGCCTGGAGGTGGACTTCTCGTCGCGTTCGACCGTGGTCGGCGGCCAGTTGTATCAGGGCAACCTGCTGCCCTCGAACGTGGCGGTCGAGGACTTCCCGATCTTCCTGGCCAACGGCGACCCGTTGTTCGTCAATCCGGGCAATGAAAACTTCTTCCTCGAACCGACCTCGCAGGCCATCGACAGTTCGATCGATTCGCTGGAAGAGCGGTTCATCATGAACATCGTGCGGGAGCCGCTGGGGATCGCGCCGTCGCCGATCAAGGCTCCGAATATCGATGTCACCGGGCAGCTCCGCGTCGACGATCCCGATGTGGAAACACCGGCCGGCCTGGGCGAGAACGTGTTCGTCGACCGCGGTGCGATCGACCGAGCGGATTTTGTCGGGCCCACGGCCCTGCTGATCAGGCCCCGGGACAACGATGCCGACGGGATCGATCAGGACGGTTCGCTGACGGTGGTCGAGTTGCCGGGCAGCGCGATCCTTTCCAACTTCGAGATCCGGCTGGTGGATGGCGTCGAGCCGGCGGATCCCAGCGAAGGCGTGGGCGTGGATGACTTGACGGTGACCACCGATACCGTGGTCGTGACGCGGGACGGCATCCTGCTGCGCGACGGCATCGACTACCGCTTCACCTACAACACCACCAGCGACACGATCCGCCTGACTCCCCTGTCGGGAATCTGGCGGCAGGACAGCATCTACGTCATCACGCTCAACAATTCGGACAGTTTCCGGATCAGCCTGCCGCACGGCAGCGTGATCAACGACGGCGACAGCTTCCGGATCACCGACCAGCAGAACGTGGACACGATCTTCGAATTCGAGAGCGGTTACGAGTTGCGGGTGCTGCAGACGCTGGCCATCCAGGTTCCCGCGCAGGGCGGCGGCCTGGGTGGGATCACCGATGCCGAGACGTTCTCGGTCAGCAACGGCGCGCAGTTGATCCGCTTCGAATTCGACCGCACCAGCCTGGGGAACGGTTTCGATCCGAACCACGTGCCGATTCCCTTCGGCGTGGAAGACACGGCCGACACCCTGGCGGCGAGAATCCGCGACGTCCTGGCGATCTCCGGTCTGGGACTGCAGCCGAAGACGCTGCCCGGCGGCGTCGTGCACCTGGGTGCCACCAACCTCCACACGCTGGACACGTCGCTGTCGCAACTCACCACGCTCGGCGCCCCCAACGTGGCGATCAACGACGAGGACCTGTTCTCGATCGATGACGGCAGCCGGTACGTGGTGTTCGAATTCAACAGCGACGGCATGCTGTCGGACCTGAACAACGTGGGGATCGACTTCACGCCCGGCAACACCCACGAGGAGATCGCGAACTTCATCATCGACGCGATCCGCGCCCAGAACCTGGGCCTCAGCCCGCGCGACCTGGGCGACGGCCGGATCTACGTCGGCGGCGAGATCCGCCACATCCTGGAAACGAGCCTCGTCAACACAACACTCCAGCAGTCCGGCCGGCCCGGTGTGTCGCCCTCGTTCGGAATCCAGATTCCCACGCGGGCCGGCGTGCCGTTCGGCATCATGGACGGCGAGACGTTCACGATCCGCGACGGCGTCAATCCCCAGGTGCAGTTCGAATTGAACAACCTGGACGTCGACCCGCGAGTCACGCTGGGCAACGTGCGGATCGATTTCCTGAACAGCAGCACCACGGAAGAGATCGCCGAGTCGATCCGGCTGGCCATCCTGGGTGCCGGCGTCGGCCTGAACCCGGTGTACCAGGGCGACGGCATCATCGACCTGCAGGGAGCGACCGGTGCGTACGTGATCAACCTGGATGACACGGTGCTCACGCAGCGCGGTTCACCCGGCGTCCCCGCCGCGGTGGCCGTCCCCGTCACGCCCGTGCCGGAATTCGACGCCAGCCAGGTGGCCGTGGCCGTGATTCGAGCCATTAACGCCCAGCCGCCGGACAGTCCGACCCTGCTGACCGGTGTCCAGGCTCGCCCGGCCGGCGGCGGAGACGTCGTGATCACCGGCGCGCAACTGGTGACCGACATCAACAACCGTTTCGTGGCCAACGTCTTTACCGGCGCCATCAAGGACCTCGCGCTGAACGACCTGAAGTCGAACCAGTTGTCGGGCGAAACCCAGTTCACGATCCTGGTGGGCCAGGTCAACATGGACTTCGGCGACGCGCCGGCGGGTCCCTATCCGACCAACCGCGGCGGCAACGGGGCGATTCACGTGATCACCTCCGATCCGCTGTACCTGGGCCGGCGAGTGGACAGGGAATTGAACGGCCAACCGTCGGTCGACGCGCAAGGCGACGATATCGACGGCGACAACGTGCCGCTGACCACCGCCAGCCCCGGCCTGACGCTGTCGAGCGCCGTGACGCCCGCCGACCTGCAGGTGAACGTGGCGGCGATCAGCGACGGCCAGACGTTTATGATCGGCGGAGCGACGTTCGAGTTCGATAACGACGACGCCGTGATCGTGGGCAACTTCCGCGTCCCGCTCGGAACAACCAACGACGCCGTGGCCGACGCCATCGTGGCCGCCATCATCGAGGCCAATCTGAGGTTGAATCTGAATCCAATCAACGAAGGCGGCGGGCGAGTTTCGCTGGACGGCGACGACGACGACGGCGTGCGCTTCCTGGACCCGTTCAATGCGTTTGTCCAGACGCGGGTCGAGTTCACGGCCACCGCGGACGACGCCACGATCGCCGGACTGTCCCAGAACATCGCCCTGGCAGCCGGCGGCTCCGGCCCCGCCCTGGCGGCCCTGCTGGAACTGGGTCTCGATCCGGTCGCGCTGAATTCGCTGACCCCGCAGCAGCAGTTCACGACGGTCTCCAACGCCATCGCGCTGGAAGCCTTGCAGTTCGACCGCAACCGGCTGACCGTGGCCACGTTCGGCAAGCCGCTGGGCCTGGTCGACGGCTGGGTCGACTTCAATCGCGACGGCGATTTCAACGATGCCGGCGAGCAGGTGTTCGCCAGCCAGCAACTGGCCGCTGGCCGCAACGAATTCACCATCCAGACGCCGCCCGCAACGTCCGTCGTCGGCCTGACCCTGGCCCGCTTCCGGTACAGCAGCACTGGCGGCCTGACGCCCACCGGCCTGTTCGCCGACGGCGAGGTCGAGGATTACGTGATCGATATCCTGCCCGGCAGCCCGCCCACCGCCCGCGACGACATGTTCGCGGTCGACGAGGACACGCTGCTGCGGGACAACGTGCTGACCAACGACGACGATCCCGACGGCGACCCCTTCGAAGTCAACGGCTTCCAGAACCCCAGCACGCTGGGAGCGACGGTGGTCGTCAGCCCCGGCGGCAGCTTCGACTACGACCCGCGAACCTCCCCGGTTCTGCAGGCGCTGGCCGTGAACGATACGGCCATGGATACGTTCACCTACACGATCACCGACAACATCAGCGGCAGCTCGACCGCCACCGTCACCGTGACCGTCGCCGGACGCAACGATCGGCCGGTCGCCAACCCGCTGATGGTCAGCGTGACCGACGGTGACTCGATCGCCAGCCAGCCGTTCGACGCGGACGACGTCGACAGCGACGACAATCCCGCCACACTGGTCTATACGATCGTCGACACGCTGCCCGGACTGACCAACAACGGCGACGGCACGTTCACGTTCAATACGCTGAATAACTTCCAGGACCTGGGAGTCGGGCAGAGCCGCAACGTGACGTTCACTTATCGCGTCACCGACTCGCACGGCGAGGACAGCGACCTGGCGACGGTGACGATTACCGTGATCGGGGTCAACGATCCGCCGATTGCCCGCAACGTCACGCGCAATGCGTTCGAGGATGGCGGCCTGGTCGGTGGGCAGTTCGACGGCGACGACGTCGATCTGGACGACGACCGGACCACGCTGCTGTACACGATCGTGGACAACCTGGCTCCCACCGGGGAAGGCAGCGTCACGAACAACAACGACGGCAGCTTCACCTTCAACCCGGGAGGCGACTTCCAGCAACTGGCCGAGGGCCAGGTGACCAGCGTCGACTTCACCTACCAGGCCACCGATCGCCATGGCGCCACCAGCAACGTGGCCACCGTGACCGTCAACGTCACCGGGATCAACGACACGCCCGTGGCCAGTAACCTGACGGTGACGATCACCGAGAACGACACGCTGCGGCGGGCTTTCCCCGCGGACGACGCCGATAGCGACGACAGCACGGCGACCCTGCAGTACACGATCATCAGCGGGTTGCTGCCGGGCGAGGGGACGTTGATCCGCAACAGCGACGGCACCTTTACCTTCAATCCGGGAGCCGACTTCCAGGATCTGACGTTCGGCCAATCGCGCACCGTGGACTTTACCTTCAAGGCCACCGACCGGCACCTGGCGGAAAGCAACATCCGCACGGTGACGATCATCGTCGAGGGGCGCAACGACGCGCCCGTGGCCCAGAACGTCGCCATCAGCGCCGTCGAGGACGGCCCGGTCGTGTTCGGCAATTTCAACGCGAACGATGCCGACAGCGACGACAGCCCCGCCACGTTGCAGTACACGATCACGAACCTGCCCAGCGAAGGCCTGGTGGGGAACAACGACGACGGCACCTTTACCTTCGATCCGTCGGACGACTTCCAGGATCTGGCCCAGGGCCAGACCCGGCAAGTGACCTTCACCTACATCGCCACGGACCGCCACAATGTCGACAGCAACGAGGCGACCGTCACGGTCACGGTCACCGGCGTCAACGACGCGCCCACGGCCGTGGACGATCTGGTGCAGGTGTTCCGCAACGGAGACATTGATATCCCGGTGCTGGCCAACGACTTTGACGTGGACGGCACGATCATCCCTGGCACGCTGGCGATCGTGCCCGGCCAGGGGCCCTCGAACGGCACGGTGAGCATCAATCCGGACGGTTCGATCAGGTACTCGCCCAGCGACAATTTCACGGGCTTTGACACCTTCAGGTACACGGTCCGCGACAACCTGAACGCGACGTCGAACCAGGCCACGGTGACCGTGCGGACGGTCATCCCGTGGCAGAATCCCGAAAACCGCCTTGATGTCTGGCCGGAAGGTGTCGTCTCGCCGCGCGACGTGCTGATCATCTTCAACTACATCAACGCCAACGGCGCGGGTCCGCTGCCGATTCCCACGCCGCAGTTTGAGCCGCCGCCGTTCTACGACGTGACCGGCGACAACATCCTCGCCCCCAACGACGCCCTGCCGATCATCAACTTCCTGAATGGCCAGGTGGGCGGCGAAGGGGAAGCCGCCGATCCGGCCAGCAGCGGCGGGACCGATTGGCTGGTTCAGCCCTGGCTGCTGGGCGGCTCGCTGGATGCCGGACTGTTCAGCCGAGTCGCGGACGGCGGCGGGCTGAGCAACGAGCTGCTGGCAGACCAGGCCGGCCCGCGCCGGCAGTTGGAGGTGACTGGGGTGGGCGTGGTCGATCCGTCGGTCGAACAGCGTCAGCGTGCCCGCCAGTCCGCGCTGGCCGCGCTGGAACTCGAAGACGCCTTGTGGGATGATGCCCTGGACTCGCTGATTGACGATCTGGTTGGGCAGCGGTCGGCCACCGAGGACGACCTGCTGTTCGGCGACCTGTAGGCGGACAACGAGGTGTGCGGTGAAGCTGGGTTTTGTCAGCGCGATACTGCCGGACCAGTCGCTGGAGGAAGTGCTGCGCTTCGCGGCCTCGGCCGGCTATGCCTGCGTGGAAGTGATGTGCTGGCCGGTGGGCCGAGCCGAACGCCGGTACGCGGGCGTCACGCATATCGATGTCCACGACTTCGACGAGCGGGCGGCCGATCGGGTGCGGCAACTGGTGGCGGAGACCGGAGTGGAAATCAGCGGCCTGGGCTACTATCCCAACCCGCTGTCGCCGGACCGGGAGGAGGCGGAAACCTGCATCGCCCACATCCGCCAGGTGATTCGGGCGGCCGCGGTGCTGGGTGTTCGCCAGATGAATTCGTTCGTGGGCCGCGATTGGAAGCGGACGGTTGACGAAAACTGGCCGCGCTTCCTGGAGGTCTGGCGGCCGCTGGTGGCCTGCGCCGAGGAGCATGGCGTGCGGATCGGCATCGAGAACTGCCCGATGTCGTTCAGCCGCGACGAATGGCCCGGCGGCAAGAACCTGGCCGTGTCGCCGGCCATCTGGCGGCGAATGTTCGCCGATATTCCCAGCCCCAACTTCGGACTGAACTACGATCCGTCGCACCTGGTCTGGCAGCAGATCGATTACCTGGAGCCGCTGCACGAGTTCGCCGACCGGTTGTTCCACGTGCATGCGAAGGATGTGCGGATCGACCGCCGGCGGCTGAATGACGTGGGGATTCTGGCGACCCCGCTGGAGTATCACACGCCGAAGCTGCCGGGGCTGGGCGAGGTGAATTGGGGCCGCTTCTGTTCGCTGCTGAGCGACGTTGGCTACGGCGGTCCGGTGTGCGTGGAAGTCGAGGATCGGGCCTACGAAGGTTCGCTGGAAAGACGGCACGCCTCGCTGCGGCAGAGTGCCCGCTATCTGCGCAATTTCCTGGCGTGAGCTGGGACGACAACGCGGTGCGATCTCGTGAGCTTGCTCAGGGCAAGGTAGAATGGGGCCTGGAGGAATTCCGATGCCCCTGCGCGACCATTTCCGATCGCCCGTTAACGATAGGCACTCGTGGGACGAATTGCACGGAGGCTGGCCCATGATGATTGTGCGCCAGCTCTATGACATGCTGCCCGAAGGGTACGCCGCGGCGCCGAACGTCCACTTGGGCCGGATGTTCGAGATCGATATCTCGGCCTTCGAAGAGGGCGAGCCGTCACTGGAGCCCCGCGGTGCTCGCGGCGCGGGACCGGCGGTGGCCACGGCGACCGAGGTGACACCGGAGCCGACGCTGGTGCTGGAAACCGATCTGGCGGATCAGGATGAGTACGAAGTGCGGGTGTACGACATCGAATATGGTCGTCGTCTGGTGGCGGCCATCGAGATTGTCAGCCCCTCGAACAAGGATCGGCCGGCCAGCCGGCGGACATTCGCGGCCAAAGTGGCGGCGCTGCTGCAGCAGGAAGTCTGTGTGTCCATCGTGGATTTGGTGACGGTCCGGCAATCCAATTTGTACGCGGATGTCCTGGAACTGATCGGAGAACAGGACCCGCGACTCGGTCCCAACCCGCCGTCCCTTTACACCGTGACGATGCGAGCCCGGAAGCAGCCCCCAAAACGCTCGCTGTTGGAATTATGGTTCTATCCCATGAATGTGGGGCAAACGCTTCCCACGCTGCCGATCTGGCTCAAGGAAGATCTCTGCGTGCTGCTGCCGCTGGAACCCGGCTACGAGGAAACCTGCCGCCTGTTGCGGATCGCGTGACCGAGTTGTCCGGCAGTTCAGCGGCGGATACGACTCATGGCCAGTAGTAGGAGCCGCTCGATGGGTAGGGCGTCACGTTCGAGTAGGTCCGGTAGCCAGCATCCGCACTGCCGGCGGAATACGACGACGGATACCAGGACGAGCTGCTGGAGGGCGTGACGTAACGCCGCACGACGGTGCCTTCCGCGGGAGGAAAGCTGGTGAGCGGCGGCAACGCGGTGGTGCGGACCGTGGCTGGCACGCGAGTCACCGTCACCTGGCCGGGCGGGCTGATGGTGGTGTTCGATCGCGATACGCTGGGCGTCGAGCGACGCTCGCTGATCTGCTGCTTGAGCAACCGCAACTCCTCGTTGGTGGCCAGCAACTGCTTGGACTGGGCGGCGAAATCCGCGGTCAGTTTCGCATAGTTCTCGCCTGCCTGCTCGACGGTCGCCAACTGCTGGCGCAGCTCGGCCACCTGCTGGGCGACCTGCCGGGCCTGTGTTTCCAGTTGCTCGAAGTTGCGCGTACGAGCCTCCAGATCGGCCAGGCGAGCCTGACTGGACTGCAACTCCTGGTGCACCGCGGCGAGCGACTGGCCGTCCTCAACCTGGCCGTCCTCAACCTGGCCGCCCGGCGAACTGGCCAACTGGTGCGTCCCGGCGTTTGGGTCGGAGACGTTGCCGGTCGAAATCTCAGCGAAGCGGTCGGAGAGCAGCGCGTAGTCCTGTTTCTGCTGGCCCAGTTCGGTTTGCACCGAGGCAAGCTTTCCCTGGAGCTCGCTGACTTGCGTATCGCGCTGCTGCTGCCGTGTGTCGAACTGAAACAGGATCAGCAGCGTGGCGATCAGCGCGCCGGTACCGACGATTCCCAGGATGTAACCGATGACGGCCAGCGGATTGTCGAAGCGGCGGCGAGGTCGCTGGTGCGGGCTGGACATGGCAGTCTTCCTGTGTGGAGTTGCGTGTTCAGTGCTTCCGGTTCAATGAACTTCAAGATACTTGCTGACGCAGCCTTGATCGGCCTGGGCGACCGTGGCCGAGAAATCGGCCAGGTATCCGCGTTGCGTTGGCAGGGACGGCGGCTGCCAGCGGGCGCGGCGCCGGGCAAGCTCGTCGTCATCCACGTGCAGGGTGATTTCGCCCGCCAGCAGATCGAAGGAGATCGCGTCTCCATCTTCCACCAGGGCGATGGGGCCTCCCACCGCCGCTTCGGGAGCGCAGTGCACGCCAATCGCTCCGTGCGACACGCCTGACACGCGGGTGTCGGAGATCAAAGCCACCTTGCCGTCCAGCTCGGGCACGGCCAGGGCGGCCGAGGCGACCAGCACTTCGGGCATGCCGGAGGCGACGGGGCCGAGGTACCGCAAGACGATCACGCTGCCGGGCCGGATGCGGCGGGCCTCGACCGCTGTCGCCACGTCACGCGCATCGTGGAAACAGACCGCCTGGCCGTGGAACCGGGGCTGGTGCAGGCTGGAGACCTTGAACACGATCCCGTCCGGAGCCAGATTGCCGAAGCAGATTTGCACGTCGGCGAACGGCTTGTAGGGCGCGTTGGCCGGGGCGATCAGTTCCTGTCCCGGCGGCAGCGGTCCCGCATCGCGTGTGTTCTCGGCCAGCGTCCGGCCAGTCACCGTCAGGCAGCCACCGTCGATGACACCCGCGGCAATCAAATGCCGCAGCAGCAGCGAAGTCCCTCCCAGTTTGTGCAGATCGACCATCGTCTTGGTTCCGCGCGGGGCAAAGCTGCACAGCACGGGCGTCCGCCGGAAGATGGCCTGGATCTGCCGCAAGCCGAAAGCGACGCCCGCCTCGCGGGCCAAGGCCAGCAGATGCAGCACGCCGTTGGTCGAACCGCCGATGGCGGCAATCGTCGCCGCGGCATTCTCGAAGGCCCGAGGTGTAAGGATGTCGCGCGGCCGCAGATCCTCGGCCAGCAGTTGGCGGATCAGGCCAGCCACCGCCTGGCACTCCTGGCGCTTGCCTGGATCGACCGCGGGAACCGAGCTGCTTTGGGGCGGCATCAGGCCGATCGCTTCCAAGGTGATGCCCCAGGTGTTGAACGAGGCGGCGATCCCGCAGCCTCCCGGTCCCGGGCAGGCGTGCCGCAGAATCGCCTCGGCCTCCGCGGCCGGCAGTGCGCCGACGGCCGCCGCCGCTTGCGAGTCGTATACGTCCAGGATCGTGATGTCCCGGCCGGCGTGGCAGCCAGGCAGGATGCTGCCGCCGCTGACGATCAGTCCCGGGTAATTCATCCGGGCCAGGGCCATGGCGAAGCCCGGACCGTTCTTGTCGCAATTGTGCAGTCCCACCAAGGCGTCGTAGCAGTGGCCGCTGACCACGCATTCGGCCGCGTTGGCAATCATGTTCCGCGAGGGCAGGCTGGCGTTGCCGCCTTCCTGGCCCTGGGTGATGTTATCGCTGACCGCCGGCACGCCGAACGGGAAACCAATCAGCCCGGCTGCCCGGCAGCCCGCGGCGATCTCACGCGCCAGTTCGTAGGCGTGCACGTTGCAGGGGTTGCCATCCAGCAACGGCACGCCGATGCCCACTTGCGGCTTGTCGAAGTCCTCGTCGGTCATTCCCAGGGCGTAGTAGAACGCAGTCACGCCGCGCTGCCAGCCGTGCGTCAGTTGCCTGCTGTTCCAGTTCAGGGGCCCGGCCATCCGTTGTTCCTCATCGTGAGTGTCCCTACAGCCAACTTGAGCTGCCTTTAGCTGGCCGAGTCCACCAGGGCCACACGCAGATCCATCACATTGGTGTGCGTGGGACCGGTCACCAGCAGACCGTCCAGTTGCTCGAAGTAAGCGTACGAGTTGTTGATCTCCAGGTAGGGGAGCGGTTCCAGTCGCCGCTCGCGCGCCCGATCCAGCAGGTCGGCGTCGGCCCAGGCTCCCGCCGCGTTGGTCGGACCGTCTTCGCCGTCGGTGCCGCCCGACAGCAGCATGATCCGCCGCATGCCATGATCCCACAAGGCGTCGAGTCCGGCCAGCACCAACTGCTGATTCCGCCCTCCCTGGCGAGGCTGATCGGTGACGGCCAGACGCACCGTCGGCTCTCCGCCGCTCAGCAGGCAGACCGGAAACAACTGCCCCCGCTCGACTCCGTCCCGCAACGCCCGGCAGCGGAGTGCCAGTCGGCGACCTTCGTCGTTGACCTCGCCCTGATGGTCGGACCCCAGCAGGATCACGTGGTAACCCAGGGCCTGCGCGTTTCGGGCGGCGGCTGCCAAGGCCGTGCGGTTGTTGCCGATTACGTGGTTCGAAACGCGGTGCGGGAACGGCTCGGGCGGGAGATGCCGCGTTGCCGCCGCCTCCAGAAACTCCAGCACTCGCGCTGGCACCTGGGGCGGCGCCGCTTCGAACTGCCTCAGCACCTCCAGCGCGTCGGCGTCCGTCGTGGCGTCGGGGTACGTGGGGCCCGAAGCGATCATGTCCAGTGGGTCACCCACGATGTCGGAAATGATCAGGGCGATGGTTCGGCCGGCGCGCGAGGCCCGCGCCAAGCCTCCGCCCTTGATGCGTGACAACCGTTTGCGGACGGCGTTCAACTGGCGGATCGAGGCGCCGGACCGCATCAGGAACCGCGTGACGGCTTGCTTGTCGGCCAGCGTGATCGGGGGCAGCGGCGCCGGCAGCAAGGCACTGCCGCCACCAGAAATCAGGACCAGGCACAGGTCGTCCGGCTCCAGCTCCGCCACCAGATCCAGGATCCGGCTTGTGCCCTCAACGCCTTCGGCCGTCGGCTCATTCAGTCCGGCTGGCCGCGCGGCGTGCAAGTGGATCCGTTGCAGGTTGCGTACGCAGTCGGCCGGAACATTGACCCAGCCCCGCACCTTGTCCGCCACCAGATCGGGCCCCAGCACCCGCTCCACCGCCTCGGCCATCCCGGCTCCGGCCTTGCCCGCCCCCACGACCGCGATGCGGCGAAGATCCCGCAACGAAAACTGTTCGCCACACACCGTCAACCGGTCGCCAGCGCGGGAGAACACGTTCTGGACAAGCTGGTGGGAACCAACGGCGTCCACGCCGGCCTTCCAGATCGCCACGGCGTCACGGCGCAGTTGTACCGGGCCCTTCATCCGGAAAATCCTGAGAGTTCAAGCGGGTGGTGGGACTATTCTAAAGCGGCAGCCAATGAATTAAAGTGGGGCTGGCGCGGACCCGCTCAGCGTTTCCTACTCGATCCTTCTCGACATGTCCTACTCGAAGTGCAGTGGAGCTGAAAACATGCGGCGCATTCCCGAAGCAGGTGGCTGGTTGAGTTGTCTCGTCTGCCTGGCGCTGGCTGCAGGCTGGTCGCCAGACGCGGCCGGAGCAGATCCCCCGCCACGGACGCCGGGAGTCTGGACGGACGCCGCCGATCCCTCGCTGCCGGCTGACTTCCAGGTGCAGGGCGAGTACGTGGGGAAGAACGCCCAGGGGCAGCAGGTCGCCGCGCAGGTGATCGCGCTCGGCAAAGGCGCCTACCAGGCGGTGCTCTATTCGGGAGGTCTGCCCGGTGCTGGCTGGGACGGCGAGAACCGCAGCCTGATGTCCGGCAAGGGAGACGGACCGAGCGCCGTGTTCGAACCGGCCACCGGAGACCGGCGCTACCTGGCAGGACCGCCCGATCAATTCTCGGCCACCAGCAAGTTTCCGCCAGCCGGCCACCAGGCGTATTCCGGCAGCCTTGAGGACGGGAAGCTGACAGGGCAGGGCGAGGACGGCTCGCGGTTCACGATGGAGAGGGTCGTGCGAAAAAGCCCGACCCTGGGACTGGCTCCGCCGGAAGGTGCGGTGGTCCTGTTCGACGGGAAAGGGACCGACGAGTGGACCGGTGGCCGACTGGACGAGCAACACGGGATTCTGAACACCGACGGGCACGACATCCTGACGCGCCGAAAGTTCAACAACTACTCAATGCACCTGGAATTCATGCTTCCGTTTCGTCCCGAAGCCCGCAGCCAGGGCCGGGGCAACAGCGGCTTCTACCAGGTGGACCATTACGAAGTCCAGATTCTCGATTCGTTCGGACTCGAGGGCAAGGATAACGAGTGCGGTGGTATCTACAGCAAGAGCGACCCGCTGCTGAACATGTGCCTTCCGCCGCTGGTCTGGCAAACGTACGACGTGGAATTCACCAATGCCGTTGTGGACGATAGCGGCAAGAAGCTGAAGAACGCCGTGATCACCCTGCGGCACAATGGGGTCTTGATTCACGACAAGCTGGAGATTGCTGGTGTGACCGGCGGTTCACGCAACGAACCCGAAGGCACTCCCGGCCCCATCAAGCTGCAGGGACACGGCAACCCCCTGCAATACCGCAACGTCTGGATTGTGGAAACGCCTTAGCCGCCTTTCGTGGCCACCAGTCGTGACGCCCCAGGCGAGTGTCGGAGCGCGGATTCCGGGTGGTGGGCATTCGGATCACGCGGCGTGCCGACCGCCGGTCCGTCTATGTATCTGAATCCTAGCGCGGCCCGGTCCGACGCTAACCGGTCTTATCGTTGGGCCAATTGGCACGCCCGTTGACCACGTTGCCGCAGGCCAACTTTCCGTTTCGTGGCCCCCAACAGGGTCATCCTGGAGCGATTCGCGCAAAGTTTTTCAGGCGACTGTTAAGTGGTATGACAGTTGCGTGACGCAAGGGATCGGATTCTTGTACCTTGGCTTGTGGTGGCTTGGCCTGCCGCAAGCCTGATCCCAACACGGCTTCTGGCTCGTCCAGCCACTACCACATGCCCCCTACCTTAGGGCATCACGCCTTCCGACGGCCGGACAGTCAAACGGGATTCCCGCTGGCCCCCGTGCCGAACCGACCCGCACTTCCGGGTTGGTCACCGCGGTCGACCAGCACAAGGGGTTCCTGGGTGCTGGCGTTTGTCATGTGCGTCAGCCTGGTGTTTCTGAGCTACTTTGTCGACCGGGGCTGGGTTCCACACGACGAAGGGCTGTTGGCTCACAGCGCCGAGCGGGTACTGGCGGGCGAACTGCCGCATCGCGACTTCGAGGAAGCGTACACAGGAGGGCTGACGTTTCTGCACGCCGCCGCGTTTCGGCTGTTCGGCGAGCGGCTGCTTTCGATGCGCTGGATGCTGCTGGCCGCCAGCGCGCTGATGATCCCGGCGGTCTATTTGATTGCAGCTCGCACGGGTATCTGGCGTTTGGCGGTCATCACGGCGTTCTGCTGCCTGGCGTGGAGCTTACCCAATTACTTCGCGGGCCTGCCCTCCTGGTACGTTCTGATTCTGACGGTGCTGGGGACGCTGGCGTTGCTGCAGGTGCGTACCAGCGATAACCGGTTCTGGCTGGTGGGAGCCGGCGTGTGTGGCGGGCTGGCGATTCTGATGAAGATCACGGGCCTGTATTTCGTGGCCGCGGGCCTGCTGTTCCTGCTGTATCGGGACCAGTTGCGGGCGGCGGGCACCGGGGCGCCCGCGTTGTCGTCGGGCAAGTCGCCACTGCGTTGGGCCGGAGTCCTGTTGATGCTGATCATCGCCGCGGGACTGGTGGGGCTGGAGGTGGCGTTGATACGCCGTGATCTGCGGGCGATGGAGATCCTGCACTTCGTCGTTCCCACGGCGGCGCTGGGAGCGTGCCTGGTGGCCCACGAGTGGCGAGTGGGCTTTTCGGGCCCGCGTCTGATTCGACTGGCAATCGATGCGGCCTGCTTTCTGGCCGGCGTGGCCGGTCCGCTGCTGCTGTTGGCCGTCGTGTATGCCGTGCAGGGTGCCTGGGGTGACCTGATCCACGGAGTGTTTGTGCTGCCCAGCCTGCGACTCGAACTGGCCAAGGCGCCCTTGCCGCCGCCAATTTCCCTGCTTCCCGTGCTGCTGCCCGCGACCATCCTGTTGCCGCCCTGTCTGGGACTGCGGTCCGGGACCGTCTTGAGCGTGGCGATCAAGGTTTTGCTGCTGATCACGCTGGGGCTGCTGGTGTGGCTGTGGGCGATGGGCAGCGGTCACTTCGCCACGTTTCTTTCGCTGCGCGGGCTGCTGCCCGTGGTCGTGATCGGAGCGTGCGTGTTGTTAATGCGCCGCGGCGCGGAGCTTGGCCCTGGGCAGCGGCAGGAGTTGTTCTTGTTGTCGGCCGTGGCCGCGCTGAGCAGCCTGACACAGTATCCCCAGTCGTACGCCATTTATTTCTGCTATTGTGCGCCGCTGGTGCTGTTGTTGATTCACGCGCTGGCCGGGGCGTTTCCCAGCCGCGTCCGCTGGGCGCCGGCCGCCGTGCTGGGATGTTACCTGGCGTTTGGAGCGCTGGTGCTCAACTCAGGCTACGGAACCGATCCGGGGATATCGCTGCGGCAATTCGCTCATGGGCTGAACAACGACCGCGGTGGCTTGCGCGTGCAGCGGGAAGCGGCCGAGCAGTACGATCAGCTTGTCCAGGCGGTGCGCGAGTTGACGCCCGAGGGCGAGTTCATTTACGCCGCGCCAGATTGTCCCGAGGTCTATTTCCTCGCGGATCGCCGTAACCCCACGCCGACGATGTTCGATTTCTTTGATCAGCAACCCGATCGGGCCGACCGGATTCTGGAGTTGCTGGACGACAAGTAGGTGCAGGTCGTCGTGATCAACCAGCATCCCCTGTTTTCAGCCCCCGTGGAAGGTGTCTTGGCTGAGGGGATTCGGCAACGGTACCCACACCAGCGGCTGATTGGCCGGTTCACGGTAGCCAGCCGCGCGGCACCGGCGCCCACGCCGGACGAATCGCCAGGGACTTTGCCGGCGGAGCAACTGGAAACCGCCCGCTTGAAGAAAGCGCCTGGCTAGTACCGCTAAACGCCGACTGTGCCCCGTGGCCTCACGCTCAATAGCGGGCCCCATTGGGACCTGCCGTGCCTGGCGGGGCTGGCAAGGTCAGCCCGGTGGAACCGACCGTCGAAACGGCCGTCGCATAGCGCCTCAGCAGCTCGTACGCGGCGGTGAATTCGGGCCTCTGGGCCAGCGCGGCGTAGCGGGCATCGGTCGCCACCGCGTCGTAGCGTTTGAGGACCTCCGCCAGCCGGGCGGAATCCGCGATCGGTTGCCCGCCTTCGGCCAAGGGGATTTGCAGATAACCCTGCCAGGTCGGGTCCAGCAGCGGCAACAACTTGCGCTGCGCGTCGGCCAGTTGCCCGCCCAACGCGGCCGCCCCGGAATTGGCCGCGGTGACCGGCAAGGTCGCCGGCAGCGGAGCGGCCGGACTCTGGGCAGGCGGATTCTCGGCGGGAGCGATTTGAGCCGGCGAGGTGTGTTGGTGGATGGCGTTGAGCAGTCTCACGGCCGAGGCGGGCAGCGCCAGGCTGGTCCCGTCGGCTGCCAGCGGAGCGCCCGCTCGGGGCCGATAGTATGCAGCCGCCGCCTGTTGATCGATCTGCAGCGATGAGCCGTCAATCGACACGCCGGCGAACAACCCCCGGCTCTTGGAATACGACAGGATTTCCGCCGACAGCGTGGCGTCGGTCGAGGCCGCCGTGTTGCGGCCCACCGGACCGGCGGCCGCCGCCGCGTCCACTCCCAGCGTCAACTTGCCGTTCATCAGCCCGGTGATGCTGCGGCGAGTGCCGAACACCAGCACCAGGTCCGTGGACTGAATACCGGCCTGCCAGCCGACGCTGCCACCGGTAATCGTGACGAAGAACGGGGGCTGCCACGCGCCCTGCTCGTCCCGCACCAGCATCACGCCGCGGCCGTGACGCACGCCGACCACGAAGCCGCCTTTCACCACATTGGGAATGATCGCCACGCCTTGAGCGTTGGCCAGCAGCGACGTGGGAATCTGCCGGGCCGGAATCCGCATCACCTCTTCCAGCACACCGATGGCCGTCTCGACCACCTGGTCCTCGGGCAGTTGTGCCACGGCAACACCCGCCGATCCGGTCAGGACGAGGACGAAAGACAAAACCTTGAGCAGTTGACAGTGCATGGCGGCGGCCTCCTTGCCGGTACGTCGCGGTTGAGAGGGCGGATTGTAGGACTGCCGGGACAAGCTCGCAAGGGCGATTCGGGGGACCCTCGCCACCAGGGACCGCTACGCTCGCCGGCGGCTGTCGCGGCGGCGATCGGATTCCCGCAGCAGAGCTTTCCGCAGCCGGATCTGCGTGGGAGTCACTTCCACCAGTTCGTCGTCCTCGATGTATTCCAGGGCCGCCTCCAGGCTCAACCGGCGCGGCGGCTTGAGCAGGATATTGGCGTCGTTGCCGGCGGCGCGGATGTTGGTCAGCTTCTTCTCGCGAGCTGGATTCACGGCCAGATCGTTATCACGACTGTTCTCGCCGACGATCATGCCTTCGTAAATGTCGTCGCCCGGCGCGACGAACAGTTCCGCCCGCTCCTGCAATCCCGCCAGGCCATACGCCACCGCCTTGCCGGAGACCATCGACACCATCACGCCGTTCGGCCGTCGCGGCACGTCGCCCTCGACCGGCTGGTAACCGGCGAAACGATGATGGATGGTGGCGGTCCCCTGCGTCGCATTCAGCAGCCGCGTGCGGAGCCCGATCAGCCCTCGGGCCGGAATGCGGAAACGGGCCAGCGTATATTCGCCCCGCGACTGCATCTGCTCCAACACGCCGCAGCGCTGGCCGACCAGTTCCATCACGGGTCCCAGCCGCTCGCCGGGAACTTCCACATGCAGCGTTTCGAACGGCTCCTCGGTCACGCCGCCCCGATGCCGGAGGATCACCTGCGGCTTGCCCACCGACAGTTCGTAACCCTCGCGGCGCATCGTTTCAATCAGGATCGCCAGGTGCAACACGCCGCGGCCCGACACGGCGAAGGCGTCCCCTTCCTCCAGCGCGCGGACCCGCAACGCCACGTTCCGCTCCAGCTCTTTCAACAGCCGCTCCCGCAACTGGCGGTTGGTCACGAATTTCCCCTCGCGGCCAGCCAGCGGCGAGTTGTTGATGCTGAAGATCATCTCCAGTGTCGGCTCGTCCACCGTCAGCCGCGGCAGAGGGCGAGCGTGATCGCGGGCGCAGATCGTGTCGCCAATCTCGACGTCCTCCAGACCGATCACCGCCACCACCTCACCCGCCTCGGCCCGCTCCACTTCCAGCCGACCCAGGTTCTCGAAAACCTGCAGGGCGACAATCCGCGCCGGAGTGACCTCCTGATTCGCCTGGCACAGGTCGATCGCCTGACCCTTGCGCATCACGCCGGCCTGGATCCGCCCCACGGCGATGCGCCCCACGTATTCGGACCAGTCGAGCGTGGTGACCAGCATCTGCAAGGGAGCGTCCAGATCGACTTCGGGACCGGGCACCACGCGCAGCACCAGATCCAGTAGTGGCCGCATGGAGTCCGTCCGGACGTCGGGATCGCTGGTGGCGTAGCCTTCCTTGGACGTGGCGTAGACGTGCGGAAAGTCGTGCAGATGGTCATCGGCCCCCAATTCCATCAGCAGCTCGAACGCCTCCTCCAGCACCTCGTGCGGCCGCGCGTCGGGGCGGTCGATCTTGTTGATCACCACAATCGGTCGCAGTCCGCACTCCAATGCCTTGGACAGCACGAACCGCGTCTGCGGCATCGGCCCCTCGGCCGCATCAATCAACAGCAGGGCGCCGTCGGCCATCCGCAACACCCGCTCCACCTCGCCCCCGAAGTCGGCGTGGCCGGGCGTATCGATGATGTTGATTTTGACCCCCTCGTAGGGCAGCGCGATGTTCTTGGCCAGGATCGTGATCCCCCGCTCCCGCTCCAGGTCGTTGCTGTCCAGGATCTGCGATCCGACGAGTTGCGAGTCGCGAAACTGACCGCTTTGCCGCAGCAGGCAATCGACCAGCGTCGTTTTGCCGTGGTCGACGTGCGCAATAATCACAAGGTTCCGAATATCCTGGCGTCTCATAGTGGAAAACCGGCAATTCCAGAGGTGGGGGTGGCGAAAGGGGGCAGGATCGAAGGCGGGATACTGAAGTCTGAATTGTTCGCAACTGACTTCCCAAGTTCAAGTTCTAATGAACGGCCGCAACCTTCAAAAGGCCAGTTGTCTGGTATCATCGAATTATGAAGATCACGTCGCTGCCCAACATCTACCGCAACGTCAAGCGGTGGTCGGAGATCCTGTCCGTACTGAGCAAGTACGGGCTGGCCGACTGGATTGCGCGGCTGAATCTGGACTTCTTCAAGGACCAGTTGCGAGGGCGGGGGGGCGAGTCGATTGCCCGGCAGACCCAGGAGAAACGCATCCGGCTGGCACTGACCGAACTCGGGCCGACCTTCATCAAGCTGGGACAGTTGATGAGCACACGGCCGGACCTGGTGGGCGTGGACCTGGCCGAGGAGCTCAAGCAACTGCAATCGGACGTCCCGGCCGACCCGCCCGAAACGGTCCAGGAAATGGTCGAGACCGAACTGGGACAGCCGATCGAGGAACTGTTTGCCGAATTCGACCTGGTGCCGATCGCCTCGGCCTCCATCGGCCAGGTCCATCGGGCCCGGCTGAACAGTGGCGAGATGGTGGTGGTCAAGGTGCAGCACGCGAACATCGAACGCGTGGTCCGCGAGGACCTGGAAGTGCTGGCCGGTCTGGCGCAATTGGCCGAGCGGATCCCGGAGTTCGCCAATTACCGGCCCGTGGCCAGCGTGGCGGAAATGGCCCGCACGCTCCGCCGCGAACTGGACTTCGGACGCGAGGAGCGGAACCTGTCACAGTTCGCCACGCAGTACGCCGACGACCCCACCGTCTGCATCCCCCGGCCGTTCAGCGAACTCTGCACGCCCCGCGTGCTGACCATGGAACTGCTCCAAGGCATCCCGATCAGCCAGCGCAATCAGATGCTGGCCGAGGGCTACGATCTGCAGGAGATCGCTCGCCGAGGTGCCACGCTCTACCTGGACATGATCTTTACCCAAGGGTTCTACCACGCCGATCCGCATCCGGGGAATATCCTGATCCTGCCCGGCAACGTCATCGGTTTGCTCGACTTCGGCATGGTGGGGCGAATCGACGAGCGGTTGCGGGAGGATATCGAGGAGATGCTGCTGGCGATCGTGGGCAACGACGTCGGCCTGCTGACGGCTCTGATCAAGCGGGTGGGGGCCGTCCCGCCGGAACTGGACGAGTCCGGCTTGAACAATGACGTGGCCGACTTTGTCGGGACCTACTCGAACCAGCCGCTGGAGCGGTTTGACCTGGGCGGCGCGCTGACCGATATGACGCAAATCATTCACCGCTACCACATTATGCTGCCCGCCCAGGTCGGCATGCTGATCAAGGTCCTGATCACGCTCGAAGGCAGCACGAAACTGCTGGATGCCGGTTTCAGCCTGATGGAACTGATGCAGCCGTTCCACCGCAAAATGCTCATCCGCCGCTTCTCGCCCCACCGTCAGATGCGCAAGCTGCGGCGATTGTATTTCGACCTGGAACAACTGGCCGAGGTCGCTCCCAGCCGCTTGATGAATATCCTGAAGCAGGTCCAGGAAGGCAAGTTCGACGTCCACCTGGACCACCGCGGGTTGGGACCCTCGGTCAACCGCCTGGTGCTCGGAATGCTGGCCAGCGCGCTGTTCCTGGGCTCCTCCCTGATGCTCAGCCAGAAAGTGCCCCCGCTGCTGTTTCCCGTGCGAACCGTCCTGGGACTCCACGACATCTCGATTCTGGGAGTCACCGGCTGCGCGATCAGCATTCTCGTGGGACTGAGACTGCTCAGGGCGATCGGCAAATCGGGACACCTGGATCCGCGGAATTAGCGGTCAGCAGCCACTAGGCCGCTCGGCGTTCCGCACTCAGCGGCGTCTCCAGGCGGCTGGTGCACTCCTTGATCAACTGTTCGACGCGTGCATTCAGCTCGTCCAGTTGAGCCAGTACCTCGTTCTGGCGGAGATCCAATTCTTCCAGCAGCGTGCGATGCTTCAGCGGGTCGGCCATGGTCGGTTGGTCTGGACTGACTGGAGGGAACAAGCGGCGACTGCGATCCGGGAAGCCTGAGACTGTCTAAGGCATCGGTTGACGAGGGCGTTGGCTTTGGCCCTGGCCCCAAAAGTCCGAACATAAAAGACGGGCAGGCCAGGTGGAGTGAGCAGACTTTGCGGGCGATTTCTGGTGGTGACGGGCTCCCGGCCCGTCGGTTCCGGGTCGCCAATGGCCACGGACTAGCCGGCGAGCTGGAGGCCGCGAAAAATTTCCGCTCCCGGCAACCTGGGCAGCACTTGCCGTTGTTGCCGAAGTTCTTGTATACTCTGCGGTTTGGCCTGTTTGCCGGCAGCCACCGGTGGGCTTTCGGAATGGGCATGTCCTGAAACTGGCGACGGTTCGCCCCAGAAAGGGAGGGAAAATGGTACGTTTGATTGTGCGGGACCGCGAATCGATTCAAGAGGCGGTCCGCCGCTTCCGCAAACTGGTCGAGCGGAGCGGCATCAAGAAGGAGATGCGGCGGCGCGAGTATTACGAAAAGCCCAGTGAAATCAAGCGCCGAGCCCGGTTGCGGGCCGAGCGGCGGTCGCGCCGGAACCGCCTGATGGGCCTGTGAGCGACCATTAGCTGCCAACGACGGGCCCTTTTGTGCAGCACACCGGCAATTGACTGGCCGGCGGCCTGTCACGCACGGGGCAGCTTGCGTTTGAACACTTCCAGCCCCGGGTAGAAGTTGGACACCACGGTGAACTCGCGAACCAGCGGTTCGGCACCCGGGCGTTCGCGGAGCAGCAACTGCCCGCTTGAGAATTCCACCGCGCCAATCTCCGCGTAGGGCTTGTAAAGCCAGAACGCCTGCTCCATGTTTTTCCGGTAACGCAGGCCGTGCGGGGTCAGAGTCAGCCGGGACGTCCAGGGCACTTCGCCGCCCTGTTCAAGTCGTTGCTGCATCTTCTCGCCCAGCAGCCGCGCGATATGGTCGCGCAGTGCTACCAGCTCCGGATCGTCGCTGCGCAGGCCGTCGACATACAGTCCTCGGAGATGAATGCCGCGAGGCGGCGAGAACGACAAGGTCACGGACCGGTCCCGGGAGACTCCCCGGCGCGGCACCGATTCAATGTAGCTGAACTCGGCGATATGTTCGTAGCGTAGCGCCTTCTCGCCTAACAGCCCCTGTTTCGAGATGCCTTCCCGGTGGCAGCGGAAGCGGCCAAACACGGCGCTTACCGCGGCATAGCCGAGTCCCATTCCGCCGAGCAGGAAGAGACCGGCATACTGACCCAGTTCCGGGTAGAAAACAGGCTGCGACACCACGGCCCAGGTCATTAGCGTGCCAAGTGCGATGCCAATCGCGGAGCAGACGGCCAGTGCGGCGCAGCGTCCCCAGCCCGCTCGCCGTTCGAACACGACCTCTCCCAGCTCGGAGCTGGGTACCAGCAAGGCGGTCACGGCATACGGGTTGGCGTCCGGCTGGCTCATTGGGCGGCATCCTGAGGATTTCGCCGAGGTTCGACCTGCCACAAGTGCCGGACCAGGAAATCCATCCGGCGGCGGTTTCCGTAGGGCGTCTCGGCCGCGCCGTGCCCGACGCCCGGCATCAGCAGCAAGTCGAAATCCTTGCCGGCCTTGATCAGGCGGCTGGCCACCTGCAGTGTCGAGGCGGGGTCGACGTTGCGGTCCATTTCGCCCACGATCAGCAGCAACTTACCGCTGAGCCGGTGGGCCTGCGTGACGTTCGACTGTTGCTCGTAGTGCGGTCCCACGGGCCAGCCCATCCACAGCTCGTTCCACCAGATCTTGTCCATCCGGTTGTCATGGCAGCCACAGTCGGCCACCGCCACGTGATAAAAATCGCCGTGGGCCAGCAGGGCCCGCAAGGCGTTCTGACCTCCGGCGGAACCGCCAAAGATGCCGACTCGCCGCAGGTCCAGCTCCGGGTGCTCGGCGGCGGCCGCCCGCAACCAGGCGATCCGGTCGGGAAAGCCCGAGTCGCCCAGGTTTCTCCAGCACACGTCATGGAACGCTTTCGAGCGGTGGGAGGTGCCCATGCCGTCGATCTGCACCACGATGAAGCCCAGTTCGGCCAGGGCGTGCTCCCGCACATGCCGCCCGAACGCCTTGGGCACGTAAGCCGATTGAGGCCCCGCGTAGATTTTCTCGATCACCGGGTACTTGCGATCGGGATCGAAGTTGCTGGGGCGGATCAAGATGCCGTGGATTTTCGTCTGGCCGTCGCGGCCGTTGGCGACAAAGCGTTGGGGAGGGCGCCAGCCGGTCGCCAGCAGAGCCGTCCAGTCGGCCCGCTCCAGTTCGCAGACCAGCGAGCCGTCCGACACGCGGCGCAGCTCCGTGACCGGCGGCTGATCGACCCGGGACCACGTGTCCAGCAGAAACCGCTCGTCGGGCGAAAAACGCCAGTCGTGCGTGCCGTCGCCGGCCGTGAGCCGCACAAGGCCCGTGCCGTCGAGATTCACCCGGCAGAGATGCACGTGGTAGGGATCTTCCCGCGGGTCCATGCCCCCGGCCGTGAACCAGACCTGGCGCCGCTGGTCGTCCACCCGTTCCACTCCGCGGACGACCCACGGTCCGCTGGTGATCTGCTGGCGGACGTCTCCCGTCGCGCCGTCCACCAGGTACAGATGGTTCCAGCCGTCGCGTTCGCTCATCCAGACCATTTCGTTCGTACCGGCAACGTAGTGCAGGAACTGCTTGTGGGCGTAATCGATAAACGTTTCGCTGCGCTCGTCGATCACGGCCCGCGCCTGGCCCGACGGCACATCGACCCGCACCAGGCGCACGACCTGATGGCCGCGCTCGTTGTACAGGAAGTCGAAGCTGGCCGAATCGTCCTGCCAGCGCAGGCGGCTGATGTTCCAGGGATTGGCAAACAGGCCGTCGGAAATGGCGATTTGCTGCCGCGATGCCAGGTCGAACACGACCGGACGCGACTGGTCGATCGGGTCTCCCGGTTTGGCGTAGGGCAGGCTGTGCAGACGCGGTTGCAACTGGTCGCCGGGAGCCGACTCGATCAAGTGCACGGTGCGAGTTTCGGCCGGGCGAGTCCGCAGCGTGAGCAACCTGGACGAGTCGGGCGACCAGTGAAAGCGCGCTTGATACGTGTCGGCGGGCGTGCCGTCCTGAGTGAGCGGAAACTCCTGGCCGTCCGTCTGATCTCGCACCCAGACGTTGTCATCGCGGATCAGGGCCCGGTAGCGGCCGTCGGGGGACGCGGCGCCGCCGCGGGGCCGGGCCTCGCGGCGGTCGGTCAGCCGTTTCAATGCGCCCGCGTCGA
>JAGFJK010000172.1 GCA_024102795.1 Pirellulaceae bacterium | reverse complement strand
ATTGGGGACAATCGGGCTACACACAGTTAGTGGAGCGATTGTCCCCAATCGCTCTTCCGGCGGCACGCCGGACCAGTCCGTCGGGCCTTCGGCCCGCCGAACCCGATTGGGGACAATCGGGCTAAATACTGTTGGTGGAGCGATTGTCCCCAATCGCTCTTCCGGCGGCACGGTTTCGTGTCGCCGTGAGTCGGGTGGTAGTTTCTTCTACCAGTTCTCCCGCGCCGGCCTTACGCAAACAGTTCCAACACGGGTTTGCCCGTGGTCAGCGGGCGGAAGATGCCGGTGTTGTTCTGCGGCTCATTGAGCGGAATGTCGAGTGCGTGGTAGATGGTGGCCGCCAACTCCTCGGGGCGGATCGGGTTGCTGGTGGGATACTCGCCGTGCTTGTTCGACTTGCCATACACCTGGCCGCCGGCGATGCCCGCGCCGGCCAGGATGGCCGAAAAGCATTGCGGCCAGTGTTGTCGTCCGGGCGGCAACTGGGTCAACACGTTCGGCGTGCGGCCGAATTCGCCGGTCACCACCACCAGCGTGTTGTCGAGCATGCCGCGTTCCTTGAGATCGGTCAGCAGCGCGGACAGCGCCTGGTCCAACCTCGGCAAGCAAAATCCCATGCCGTACGACCCGGTACCAAAGGCGTCGCCCATGCCCATGTTGCCGCCGTGCATGTCCCAACTGCTGCTGGGCGGGCCGGCCGTATCGTGCGGAGCCTGGCCAGTCCAACCATTGACCGTGACGAACCGCACGCCGGCCTCGACCATTCGCCGGGCCAGCAGCAGGTTCTGCCCCAGCGGATGGCGGCCGTAGCGGTCGCGCACCTTCGCCGGCTCGCGGTCCAGTTGGAATGCCTCCCGCCCCTCGGCCCGGGTCATCGCCTCGTAGCCCTTCTCGCGCAGCTCCACCCAGTCCGTCCCGGCGGCGTCTTTCGCCAGCGCGTGGCTTTCAATCTTGCTCAGCAGCCCGCGGCGCTGGTTCAAGCGATCCGTATCGCCCAGGTCGTAGATCTCCGGCGGCTTGAAGTCGTCCATCGCCGGGTGATTCTGGGCCGAGCCGACGAACACTGGGGCGTAGGCCGAGCCGAGGTAGCCGCCGATCCCGATGTTCGGCGCGCAAAAGACCGGCGGTCCGACGCACTTGATCAGCCAGGCATTGGAGACGATGTTCCGCTTGCTGGGGTTGTGTTTGGCGACGAACGAACCGAGATAGGGCTGGTCGTCCGACACGCCCTGTTGCACGCGCTTGGCGGACTGCCCGCTGAGCAGGTTGTGCATCGCGTCAAAGTGATTGCTGATCGCGCCAGGATGGGTCATCGAATTGATCAGCGTGAACTGGTCGGTGACCTTCGCCAGCTCGGTGTGCATCTCATTGATCCGCATCCCCGGCACCTTGGTGGCGATCGGTCGATACGGTCCGCGGATTGTATCCGGCGCGTCGGGTTTCATGTCCCACGTGTCGATGTGGCTCGGCCCGCCGCAAAGCAATACGAAGATGCACGACTTCTCGGCGGCCACGGCCGTGCCGCTGGCGTCGAGTTGATCGCTGCCCAGGACGACTCCCGGCATGCTCAGCGAAAGCGTACCCAGGCCCGCGGCGACGAGCGCCTGCCGCCGGTTCAGTTCATAACGGTTCATGGCACAACCTGGCTTCGTTCGATTTACGCAGGATCGCGGCGCGACGTGCGCCACAGTCAACGCCGGGGCGGGCTCCCGTCAGCCGAGACACCGCCCCACCGCCGCCCAGGGTAGCCTAAGCCCGGAGCGGGTGTCCAGTCAATTCAGGTCGATTTGGTGCACAGTTGGTGGAGCGATTGTCCTCAATCGCTCTTCCGGCGGCACGCCACCGGACAGCGCCGTCGGGCCGTTGGCCCGGAGAACCCGATTGAGGACAATCGGGCTACACACAGTTGGTGGAGCGATTGTCCTCAATCGCTCGTCCGGCGGCACGCCACCGGACAGCGCCGTCGGGCCGTTGGCCCGGAGAACCCGATTGAGGACAATCGGGCTACACAGAGTTGGTGGAGCGATTGTCCTCAATCGCTCTTCCGGCGGCACGCCGGACAGCGCCGACTTACCACGAGCCGGGCCAGCCCCTTAGAATGTTGTGCATGAGAAACCGTCTGGCACTCTGGTCGTGGTGGTGCGCGCTGGCGTGGTTGCCTGCGCTGGTGTGGCTGCCCGCGCGCGCCTTGCTCTTGGCGACTGAAGCCAACCCCACGGCCAACACGCCGCAAGGTGTCGCATACTTTGAAAATCACGTGCGCCCGCTGTTGGTGAAACGCTGCTATGCGTGCCACGCGGAGCGGTCAGGGCAGCGGGAGGGCGGCCTGCTGCTGGACAGCCGAGCGGGTTGGGCCGAGGGAGGCGAGCGAGGTCCGGCGGTTGTCCCCGGTGATGTCGGCGGCAGCCTGTTAATCCAGGCGGTGCGGTACGCTCGCGACGACCTGCAGATGCCCCCCGATCGGAAACTGCCGCCTCACGAAGTCGCTCAGTTGGAACAGTGGGTCCGCCTGGGCGCGCCCGACCCCCGCGACCGGGCCGCAGCAGCCTCGCCGATCGTCTCGAATCTGGAGGCCTCCGCACCGGGCTCGCCGGCTCCGAAGCCATCCGATCCTGAGGCCGGCAAGCAGCACTGGGCCTATCGACCGCTACGACCGTTGGCTCCCCCCGCGGTCCAGGCGAGCGACTGGCCGCGATCGGCGGTCGACAACTTTGTCCTGGCGCGGCTCGAAGCCGAGGGGCTGCGGCCCGCTCCGGATGCCGACCGGCGGGTCCTGGTCCGGCGGTTGTATTTTCAACTGCACGGACTGCCTCCCACCTCCGAGCAGGTGGCGGCGTTCCTGGCCGACCAGCGCCCGGACGCCTGGCCACGGCTGGTGGACCAGTTGCTGGAGGCGCCGCAGTTCGGCGAGCGTTGGGGTCGCCACTGGCTGGACCTGGCCCGCTATGCCGACTCCAACGGGCTGGACGAGAACTTCCTGTTCCGCGAAGCGTGGCGGTACCGCAACTGGGTGCTGGCCGCCTTCCGGCGCGATCTGCCGTTCGACCGCTTTCTGCTGGAGCAACTTGCCGGCGACCTGCTGCCCTGGGACTCGGTCGAGCAGCGTGACGCGCAGCGGATCGCGGCCGGCTTTCTGGTGCTGGGCCCCAAGGTGTTACTGGGGAACAACCCCGAAAACCAGAAGATGGAAGTCGCCGACGAACAGCTCGACACGATCGGCCGAGCCATCCTGGGCCAGACGCTGGGTTGTGCACGCTGCCACGATCACAAGTTCGATCCGGTGCCGACGGCCGACTACTACGCCCTGGCCGGAATCCTGACTTCCACGCAGGTACTGGAACAGCGGTACATGCTGGGCGAGCAGCGGGTGATGGAGCAGCTCGTAGGCCTGGGAGCCGACGGCGAGTCGCTGGACGGGGCGTACGAGGAGTACTGGCGAGCTCGACCGCAAAAACTGCAGCAGCAGAAGGACGCTCAGGCCGCATTGAAGTTGCTCGAACAGGCTGACGCCGCGGCTTGGGAGTCGTTTGCCGGGGAGCACGCGAGCGCGGTGGCAGACGGGGCCCGCGACGTCAATTTGCCGGCGGAACAACGTCTGGCGGCGCAGCGCGCGAAGGTGGCCGAGTTGGATGCCTGGGTCGCCAATCCGCCGCCGATCCCGCCACGGGCGATGGTTCCGCTGGGTCGCCCGTCGCCGGCCGACGAGTTTATCCGGGTGGCCGGACAGTTCGACCGCCAGGGACAGCGGGTGCCGCGAGGACTCCTGCGCGTGTTGAGCGACACGCGGGACGAGATGCCGGCGGACCAGAGCGGGCGCGTCGAATTGGCCCGCTGGCTGGTCGATACGCGGCACGGCGCGGGGCACCTGACGGCCCGCGTGCTGGCCAACCGAGTCTGGCATCACCTGGTCGGCCGCGGCATCGTGCGCACGGTCGACAATTTTGGCCGGACCGGCGAGTCGCCCACGCACCCGGAACTGCTGGATTACCTGGCCGGCGAGCTGGTCTCCGCGGACTGGTCGCTGAAGTCGCTGGTGCGAAAGATCGTGTTGAGCCGTACGTTTGCGATGAGCAGCGAGCACCAGGCCGCGGGCCACGCCATCGACCCCGACAACGCGCTGCTGTGGCGCGCTCACCGGCGGCGTCTCGACCCCGAAGCCATGCGCGACGCGATGCTGGCCGCCGCCGATCAACTGGACTGGCGGCCGATGGAATCGACGGTCTGGTACCTGGGCGACCAGGCGACCGCCGTGGGCGACAACAAGAACCGCCGCCGCACCGATTTCCCCTGCCGCAGCGTTTACTTGCCGGTGATTCGCAACGATCTGCCGGAGATCTTCGACGTCTTCGACTTCGCCAACCCTCACGCGGCGACGGGCATGAGGCCGCAGACGACCGTGGCGACTCAGGGTCTGTTCCTGCTGAACGACCAGCTTGTCATGGACGCGGCGACCGCGACCGCTCGCCGGCTGCTTACGCCCTGGCCGAGTTCGCCGGGTTCGCCGGCGGATGAAGCGACGGCCAGCCACGAGGCGTTGGGGCGGATGTTCGAGTGGATCTTGAACGTTCCGCCGACGGAGGACGAGTACGAGTCGATGCTGGCTTACATTCAACAGACCCAGCAGCAACTGGCGGCGGAAGGCGAACCCGACGCCCGGTTGCGGGCCTGGGCGCTGGCCGTTCACGCACTGTTTGCCTCGAGCCGTTTTCAGCTCTTGGAGTAGCTGCCGATGATGCCGTGCCACCAGTTCATGAAGTCGACGTCGCGCCGCGAGATGCTGCGGACCAGCGCTTGCGGTTTCGGGCAACTGGCGCTGGCGGCCCTGGCGGGTTCGCGGGCCCTGGCGGACCGCCCCGCGGCCAGCGGCCCGCTCGCCCCCAGGCCGCCGCATTTTCCAGCGCGAGCCAAGCGCGTCATCTTCCTGTTCATGTGGGGCGGTCCGAGCCACGTGGATCTGTTCGATCCGAAACCCGAACTGAACGCCGCGTCCGGGCAGCCACTGGCGGGCCAGTCGGTGGGCCTGCCGCAAAAAGAACTCGGTCAACTGCTCGGATCGCCCTTCCGCTTCCACCAGCATGGGCAGGGCGGGATCTGGATCAGCGAGCTGTTCCCGCAACTGGCTCGGCACGCCGACCGACTGTGCGTGATACGCTCGCTGCACACCGAGGGCACGGCGCACGGCGAGGCGCTGCTGCGGCTGCACACGGGCCAGGCCAACCTGGTGCGGCCGAGTGTCGGGGCCTGGATCAGCTACGGGCTGGGATGCGAAAGCGAGGACCTGCCCGCCTTCGTCACGATTTCACCGCCGCGCGGCCATGGTGGCGTGCAGAATTACGGCAGCGCGTTCCTGCCGGCCGTGCATCAGGGTACGGCGATCGGCTCGGCCGAAATCCCGATCGCCCAGGCCAAGGTTGCCAACCTGGTCAACCAGCGGCTGACGCCCGCCACGCAGCGCCGGCAGTTGGAACTGATCCAGTCACTCAACCAGCAGCATCTGCGGCGGACCGTGGTCGACCGCAACGTCGAGGGCCTGATCGACAGCTACGAGCTGGCGTTCCGCATGCAGTCGACGATGCCGCGGGTGATGAACCTGGACGACGAGACGCAGTCCACGCTCGATCTCTACGGGATCGGTACTCCAGCGAGCGACAACTTTGGCCGCCAGTGCCTGCTCGCTCGCCGGCTGGCCGAGCGCGGCGTGCGCTACATCCAGGTTTCCACGGATTACACCTGGGATCACCATCAGAAGGTGAAGGACGGGCACATTGCCGAGGCGGCCAAGGTCGATCGGCCGATCGCGGGACTGCTGGACGATCTCGCTCGCCGCGGCCTGCTGGAAGACACGCTCGTCGTCTGGGGGGCCGAATTCGGCCGCACGCCGACCGTGGAGAACGGCGACGGTCGAGGGCATCATCCGCAAGCCTTCACCATGTGGCTGGCCGGCGGCGGCGTACGGGGAGGACTGACCTACGGTTCGACCGACGCCTTCGGCTACTTGCCGGTCGAGAACCCGGTGCACATGCACGACCTGCACGCGACCATTCTGTATCTGCTGGGCCTGGACCACGAGCGGTTGACGTATCGCTACGCGGGCCGCGACTTCCGCTTGACGGACGTGTACGGCAACGTCGTCAGTGACGTGCTGGCATAGCTTGTCACCCCGTGTAGCCCGATTGTCCTCAATCGGGTCTTCCGGGCCGAAGGCCCGGTCCGGCGCTGCGCCGGACGAGCGATTGAGGACAATCGCTCCACCCACAGTGTAGCCCGATTGTCCTCAATCGGGTCTTCCGGGCCGAAGGCCCGGTCCGGCGGTCCGCCGGATGAGCGATTGAGGACAATCGCTCCACCAATAGAGACGAGCGTTTGGGGACAATCGCCCGACATTAGTTTATACTGCCAGATACTGGAGTACTTTTCATGGACGGACAAACAAGGCCGGTCTTCCACACCTTGGATCGAAGCGCGGAAATCGAGATTTCCTTCCGCAATCTGCCGCACTGGTTTCAAGTAGGTGCGGCCATGTTCGTCACTTTTCGAACTGGGGACTCTCTTCCTCGCGATGTGATTCTGCGAATGCAACGTGAACTGGAAGAGTGGCTCGCAAACCGGAAACTGCCACTCGAACTCGCCACATGGACGTTCGACGCCAGGCCGCTTGGGCACGAGCGCCTCCTGGAGTTGTTAAACGCTTCCGATCGCAAGGACTTTCGCCGATTCGTCGACCGGCGGTTCCATGGGGCTCTAGATGACTGCCACGGAGAGTGCATGTTACGCCGCCATGAACTGGCAAGCATCGTGGCCGAAGCGATCCTTCATGGCGACGGCACAAGCTATGACCTCGATAGCTTTGTTGTCATGCCCAACCACGTGCATGTTCTGGTTCAATTCCGAACTGAAGGCGGCTTGTCGATCGTTGGTCAAAGCTGGATGAGATACTCGGCGCGCCGGATCAATCGCGCACTCGGTTCGTCCGGTGCGTTTTGGCAGGCTGAACCGTTCGATCATGTCATTCGAACTCCGGAACAGTTCAGCTACCTGCAAGAATACATTAAAGAGAATCCTGCCAGGGCGCGAGTACCTTTTGGTGAATTTCTGCTTTGGGAGCGGAAACAAGTGTAGCCCGATTGTCCTCAATCGTATCTTCCGGGCCGAAGGCACCGTGGGTGCGGTCCGGCGGTCCGCCGGACGAGCGATTGGGGACAATCGCTCCACCAATAGGGACGAGCGATTGGGGACAATCGCTCCACCAATAGGGACGAGCGATTGGGGACAATCGCTCCACCAATAGGGACGAGCGATTGAGGACAATCGCTCCACCAATAGGGACGAGCGATTGAGGACAATCGCTCCACCCACAGACCACTAATCCAAGCCGACCTCCAGCACTTGGCGCCAGCGCAGGGGCATGGCCGCGAAAGCTGTCGCGTAGGTAGCTTCGAGCGGCAGTGAAACGTAGCGGTCGGGTTCCAGATACAACGGCATGTCGGGCAGCAAATCCCCGATGGCTATCGGCTCAATGTAGGCTCGGGTAACCAGCTCCGTTTCGTAGGCCACAAGCGTTAAGGGCTTGTCCGCCGGAAGCTGAAACGCCTGGTCGGTTACCTCTCCCCAGATCGCGGCGTGAATGCCTTCGGGATCGCGCGCGGTCGGCGGGAATGGATCGATCAGCAGCAGATGAATCCGATTCTCGAGCAGTTCGCAGGCCTTATTGACGAACGCGCGAAAGCCGTCCCGCGTTGACTTGTTGCCAGGCGAGACAATCTCGACCACCGCGACCATGCGGTCGCCGCTGACGTGTCGGACAACGACCGAGCTCTTCTTGCGGCGATAGAACTCGGCGGACGTTTCGGCCATGAACCGCGTCCTCGGGCGAGGCTGGGTTGCCGTGCCCGCGATCGTCGCCGCCACCGGTGGCGGGGCCTGCAAGGTCAACACGTCGGGACCAAAGCCCGCTGCGACCTGCTTTGGAAGTGCGTAATAGTCGGCCGGCAGCGAACCCGCATTCAGATAGTCACTGAGCGCGGAAATCCATCGATGGTGAAAGGCGTGAAAAATCCCGGCATCCACCAGCTTCCAGTCATGCATCGGCATCGTATCAACTCCTCCGCCGATCCCCATTATACCGGATCCGGTCCGAGGATCTCAGCCGGTTGGGAACTCGGGCGGCGGAACGCTCGTCGAACTCTTCCGCGAGGTCTCCCATACAGGACGCCGCATCGCGTATCGCCATTCCGCCGCCGAGTGTCGTGGATGGCAGCGGACAGCCACTCCCAAAGGAGCCAATCGATGTGCCGAACGATTCTGTTGACAGCCGTTGTGATGGCCGCCATCGTCTGCCCATCGCGAGCGGAACCGCCTCGTGCGAAGGCGGCCGGCGAGGTCTGGTATGAATCGGTGCTGGGCGTTTATGGCCGGGCGATTCGCGGCAACCGGAAGCCGTTTATCAATCTTCGACCACCTCGGCGCAACCTGTGGACGGACGAGATCCAGCGGACTCTTCAGGGGACCCTCTCGTACGAGGAAGTCGATTACATCGGCACGGCCTGTCTGTGGATCCCCGTCTCTGGAACGTACACGGTCGAGATGCCCGGCGCCGGAGTGGACTTCCGCTTGAATGGGCAGCGGGTCGAGGCGGGGGAAATCGCGCTGGCGGAGGGGTTGTACGAGGTCGAGATCTACTCGAATCATTGGGGACAGCCGTATCTTACTTATGCCGAAGTGTCCATCGTCCAGCGGAAGACCGGCGCCAGGATCCCCTTCGTCAATTCAGCGTCCGACATCAAGGCGTTTCGCACTCAGAAGATCGACGGCCGGCGAGTAGTGGACGTCGGCGACTACAAGCCCCGTCGCGTTGAAATCAAGGGAGACTGAAGCGTGCCGGGATTCGGGCCCGGTGCCCGGCGAGGTGTTGGCGGTCGATGCGGGATTTTATCGCACCTGCGCGCTGCAAGCAGGAATCTGCCAGCCGAACGGATTATGGCATACAATACCGCCACTGACCCTGCCAGGCTTTCCACGGGATGAGCTTCCCGAACGCGGTTGGACCCGACGGATGCTGGAGTATTGATGCCCGCTGAGAAGACCGAGGCGACGTTGCGCGACTTTACGGACCCGGCGCGGTGGTCGATTGATCCGGCCGACCGCGACCTGTTCGATCGCCGGCTGCTGGATTTCGTGCCGCCCGACGCCTTTGACGCACACGCTCACTGGTACGACCAGCGGCACCTGCTCGGCGCCGACGCCCAGCGGATCGCGGATCCCCAAGTCGGCCACTCGGCAATGGTCGCCAGCATGCGGCGCTGGATGGGCGAGCGGGCGACGACCGAAGGGTTGTACTTCGGCTTTCCGACGCGGGATGTGGACTGCCGGGCGGAGAACCAGTTTGTCGCCGAGCAGGTTCGTGCGAACCCGGGTTGTCGCGGACTGATGCTGATTCGGCCGGACGACGACCCGGCGGAGGTCGAAGGGACGCTGGCCGAGGAGCGGTTTTCAGGCTTCAAGGTGTATCACCTGTTCGCTCGGCGCGAGGACACATTTCAGGCCGAACCGGGCGAGTACCTGCCCGAGTGGGCTTGGGATCTGGCGCACCAGCACGGACTGTGGATCACGTTGCATCTGGTGTTGCCAGGGGCGCTGAGCGATCCGCGCAACCTGGCTTACATCCAGCAGCGCTGCCGCGCCTGGCCTCATGCGAACCTGGTGTTGGCTCACGCGGCGCGCGGATTCAACGCGGCGCATACCGTGGAGGCGGTCGGCGCGCTGCGAGGGATCGACAACGTCTACTTCGACAGCTCGGCGATTTGCGAACCGGCGGCTTTCGAGGCGATCCTGCGGGCGACCGGGACCACGCGGCTGATGTACGGCAGCGACTTTCCGGTATCGGAGCTGCGCGGCAAGGCGGTCTCCGTCGGCGACGGTTTTGTGTGGCTGTACCAGCACAACGTCGCCTGGGACGACTGGCCGCATGGACGAGCGAGCGTTGTGGGTCTCGAGTCGCTGCTGGCGCTGCGGCAGGCCTGCCGAACCGTCTGCCTGCGGGATGGCGACGTGGAACGCATCTTCCGCACGAACGCGCGGCAGTTGCTGCGGATCGATCCGCCGCCCAGCGGTGCGCGCGTGCAAGAGCAGTACGCGCACGCCCGGCGACTGATCCCCGGCGGCACGCAGTTGCTGTCCAAGCGACCTGAGATGTATGCTCCTGGCCATTGGCCGGCTTACTACGAGCAGGCGATCGGCTGCGAAGTGGTCGATACCGCGGGGCGGCGATTCATCGATATGTCGTCCAATGGGATCCTGGCCTGCTTGCTGGGGTTTGCCGATCCGGATGTCAACGCGGCGGTGATCCGGCGGGTGCACCTGGGTTCGATGAGTACGCAGCAGACGCACGACGAAGTGCGGCTGGCCGAATTGCTGCTGGAGATTCATCCGTGGGCGGCCCGAGCCCGTTTCGCTCGCACGGGCGGCGAAGCCGCGGCGATGGCCGTGCGGATCGCGCGCGCAGCCACGGGCCGCGAGAAGGTCGCGATCTGCGGCTATCACGGCTGGCACGACTGGTACCTGGCCGCCAACCTGGCAGAGGCCGATTCGCTGGCCGGCCATCTGCTGCCCGGCTTGGAGCCCGCAGGCGTTCCCGCCGCGCTGCGCGGCACCGCCCTGCCGTTCCGCTACAATCGGCTGGAGGAACTGGATGCCATCTTGGCGGGGCATGGCCACGAACTGGCGGCTGTGATCATGGAGCCGACGCGCCACACGGAGCCGGAGGCCGGTTTTCTGGAAGGCGTGCGCGAGCGGACCCGCCGGGCCGGAGCCCGGCTGATTTTCGACGAGATTTCCTGCGGGTGGCGGTTGTGCCTGGGCGGAGCCCACCTGAATTACGGCGTCGAGCCGGACCTGGCCGTGTTCGCCAAGACGATCAGCAACGGCTATGCGATGAGCGCCGTGATCGGCAACGCGGACACGATGTCGGCGGCCGAATGCTCGTTCATATCCAGCGCCTACTGGACCGAGGGCATCGGGCCAGCCGCCGCCGTGGCCACGATCGAGAAACTCCGCCGCCTGGACGTGCCGGCGCACATCGCCCGGATCGGAACGCGCTGCGCGGACGGCCTCCGGACGTTGGCCCAGCTCGCACGGATTCCCCTGACGGTCGCCGGACGGCCGGAAGCCGTGCTGCTGGGCTTCGACCACCCGGACGCTCTGGCGCTGATGACGCTGCTGACCACGCGGATGCTGGACCATGGATTCCTGGCCGCCAGCGGATTCAGCCCCACGCTGGCTCATGAGCCGCGGCATGTGGATCGCTTCCTGGCGGCCGCCGAAATGGTATTCGGTGAACTGAGCGAGGCGATCGCAGCGGGCGACGTGATGCGCCGGATCGGCCACCGACCACGACACGCGATGTTCACTCGGCTGGCCGACTGAGACATGGCGGTGGCGGAATGGCGAGTGGCGACGAGTAGTCTGGCTTCGAGTAGTCTGGCTTCGTGCCGGGTGGTGCCTGGGAACTGGTGAGCGAAACCGCCGTGCCAAGATTGCTGACAGAACGCTGCTGGCGGGCGCTGACGATGCTGAGCCTGATTCTGGCGGGCGAGACGGTGTTTCTGCCGGCGTTTCACCTGGGCCGGTACTTCAAATCGTCGCTGCTGGGAACGTTCGGCATCGACGAGTTTCAATTGGGACGGCTGGGCGCCGTGTATGGTGTTTGCGCGACGATCTGCTATTTCCTGGGAGGCCCGCTGGCCGACCGCTGGTCGCCGCGGAAACTGCTGGCCAGTTCGCTGGTGGTCACCGCGCTGGGCAGCCTGTACATGGCGACGATTCCCGGCTTCGGTGGGTTGCAGGTGCTGTTTGGCTTCTGGGGAATCACGACGATTCTGGCCTTCTGGGCTCCGCTGATCCGAGCCACTCGCGAGTGGGCGGGCGAAGACCAGCAAGGGATGGCGTTCGGCATCCTCGACGGCGGTCGCGGCATGGCCTCGGCCGTGATCGCCTCGCTGGCCGCCTTCGCGTTCGCGGCGATGGTTGGCGGCGAGGCGGAGATCGATCCCGCTCGCGAGGCCGATGCCGTGCGCAAACTGATTCTGTCTTACGGTGTGTACTGCCTGGCGTCGGCCGTCTGCGTCTGGTTCTTCGTACCGGACTCGCGGCCAGCCTCGATAGCCAGTCAGCCTGACCAGGACGCCAGGCAGGTTCCCAAGCTGGCTGTTCTGCAACGTCTGGGCCGGGTGCTGAGAACGCCGGCGATCTGGCTGCAGGCCGTGGTCATCATTGCCGCCTACAGCGCATTCAAGATGATCGACAACTACGGCATCTTTGCCGAGGACGCGTACGGTCTGTCGCGCACCGACTCGGCCAAGGTGATCGCCTACATCAGCTACACGCGCGTGGGCGCCGCGCTCGGCGCGGGCTGGATCGCCGACAAGTGCCTGGGAGTCCGGGCCACGATCCAGGTCTGTTTCGCGATGCTGCTGGCCGCCTACGCGATGTTTCTGCTGGTCACGCCGCACGCCGGCCTGGTCTGGCTGATGATCGTGAACATGACGGTCAGTTGCCTGGGCTTCTTCGCCTTGCGAGGCATTTACTTCGCCCTGCTGGAAGAGTCGGGGACGCCCCGCGAGCTGACCGGCACGGCGGTCGGCGTCATCTCGTTCGTCGGGTATACGCCGGAAATCTTCATGGGACCGCTGACGGGCTGGCTGATCCGCGAGGCGCGGCAGCAGGGCGATGTGCTGGCGGGATACCAGCAGATCTTCTGGATCCTGGCGGCCCTGTCGCTGGGCGGGATGCTGGCCGCCTTCGCGTTGCGCTGGTTCCGCTGCCCGAAGCGTCCGGCGGATGAAGCCCAGGCGGGCTGACCGAAACGGCTTGCGCCACTGGCGGGAGCCGCGGCACGTCGGCCCGGTTCTTCGCGGGCGGTGCGGGAATGAACTGAAAACCACCGGCCAGAACGCCGCCGCCAACCAGGGCCACGAGCAGATTCCGCAGCGGACGCCGCCGCCCCGACTCCGACTCCACCGGCTGGCTCAAACCCACACCGCACAGGAATCCCGCGGCCAGACCGCCCACGTGGGCCGCCATGTCGATCGCCGGAATCATCATCCCAATCACGATGTTAAAGGCCACGAAACTCAGCGTGGTCTCCAACAGCGAGCGAAAAATCCGCATCGGAATCGTGTGCCGGCACAGCAGCACGAAGCCCAGCAAACCTCCGAACAGTCCAAACACGGCCCCCGACGCGCCGGCACTGACCTTGTCCGGATGCCACAGCAGACTGGCCAGGCTGCCACCCACACCAGACACCAGATACAACACGGCGAAACCCGTGTTGCCCACCAGCCGCTCCACCAGTTGCCCGATCTGCCAGAGGACCCACATGTTGAATGCCAGGTGCACCAGGCCGATATGCACAAACATGCAGCTCAGCAATCGCCACCACTGGCCGTCCAGCGTCCTGGGACCAAAATTGGCGCCCCAGCCGAGCAACTGGTCGATGCCGGGCATCATCAACCCGGCGCCGCTCAACACCATCAACACAAAGACGATGACGTTGGCGGCGATCAGCGCCTGAGTGACGAACGTGCGCGGCGTGAGCTGCAGGATGGTTCGCTGGAAGCGGACCGTCGGATCCTCCACGGGTGTCGTCCAGGCGTGGACCATCGCGACGTGCCCGCCTTCCGGCCACGATGACGCGGCGGGCTGGTCCGACGCGCGATCGGCCGGCTGAGGGCGGTTCCCGCCAGGCGGCGGCTCGGACAGTGGTTGGCCGCAACGGGCGCAGATCCCTCCCGGCTGAACCACCGTGAGCGACTGGCAATGCGGGCATTTGACGGGCATCAAGCGGTTTCCATCCGGGAGCGGCGGGGCCACGGCATCGCTCGCCGCGCGCCTACTTCTCGTAGGTCACAATTACCAGCACGTCCGACGCCGAGAACGTGCCGCCCATGGCGGACGCTCCGCCACTTTGCGGCGCAATGTTCCCCGTCACACTGATCACCTTCGCCCCGGATTCCTTGATCCAGGTGTTGATCTCGTTCTCCATGGACCAGAGTTCGCTCTCGATGCTCTTGAAAATCTTGACCTGCTGCACGGCTGCCAACCCTCGCTTTCCTGTCTGTCTGCCCGAGCGGACCAACGACAACTGCTCGCTATCCTACCACCAGACCGATCCAACTCGGAACGGTCTGGCTCGAAAAAGAGGCGGTTCGAGTGGGTGGGGGAGGGCGCTCGGCCTGGCCGCGACCCGTGGGCAGGGCCGAGGTCCGTGGCGGCCGGAGAAACAGGGGGCTGACGCCCCCCGCTCGCCGAGACGATCGCCGTGGCGGCCGGAGAAACAGGGAGAAACAGGGGGCTGACGCCCCCCGCTCGCCGAGACGATCGCCGTGGCGGCCGGAGAAACAGGGAGAAACAGGGGGCTCACGCCCCCCGCTCGCCGAGACGATCGCCGTGGCGGCCGCCGTGATGGGCGGCAGAAACAGGGGGTTCAAGCCCCCCGCTCGCCACGCGAAGCCAAGACGGCCTCCAGCACCAGGCTTTTCATGTCGTCCAGCGAGATCCGACGCCAATCCAGTTCGCACTCGATCAGCGTCGCGGCAATCAGGTCGCCTAGCTGCCCCGGTGAAGCTTGAGCCGCCTGCCGGCGAATCCGCCGCCGGACTTCCTCGGGCACCGGTTGCTGTCGCCACGGCTGTTCGCCACCCGACCAGATCGTCAGCGAGGGGACCGTGCCAGTCGCCCCCAAGGGCGAATTCCAGTTGGCCAGTTGTTCACAATTCATCGTTCTGCGAGCCTCTCTCGGCAAATTCCGTCCAGGGCCTCAGCCGTCCCATGGCAGTCAGATTCGTCGCCCACGGCAAGCTACCACACCGTAGACCGTCACCACGCGTGGCAGGTTCACCGGATCCGTCTCGGATGCGTCCCCATTTCCTTCCATGGCATTCCGCATCCGGGGCCACGTCTGTAACTGTTCGTCGCTGGCGTGCCAAGATTGGTTCCCTGAAATCCTTGGTCCGGCCGCCAAAACTCGCCCGCATGCTGGTAATTCAGCCTGCGGCGGACTACATTCAAAAACTCGTATCTGCTTTGCTGAATAGAGTTTGCATTCGAAACGCCAAACCCGTTTGTCGCTGAACTGCCAAGAATCCCTCGTTTACTCAGTTCGTGGAGGTTGACATGAACCGCTGGACCATTGGCGGATTGTTGCTGGGGTGTGCCGCACTGCTGGGCACGGTCTGGCTGAACAACCCAGGGACCCTGCCCGCCGCCGCTCGCCAGGCGGTGGTCGCCAGCGTGCCATCGGGGAACGTCCTGGATTTTGGCGTTCGCGGAGACGGCCAGGCCGACGATACCGCGGCCCTGCAGCGGGCCGTGGATTCGGGGGCGGGCCTGATCGAACTGCCCAAGGGCGTTTATCGGCTCACCCGGCCCCTTGTGATCGACCTGGACCGGGTCGGCTACACGGCGATCCAAGGAGGGGGCGTGGCCCGGCTGGTCATGGAGGGGGCCGGACCCGCGTTGCGAGTCGTGGGCACTCACTTCAAGTCGGCCGATCCGGGCGGATTCGCCGACGCGGTCTGGGACCGGCAACGGATGCCGCTGATCGACGGCATCGCCATCCAGGGGGCTCATCCCGAAGCGGTTGGCATCGAGGTGACCGGCACCATGCAGTTGACCATCACGCGCGTCCACGTTCGCGGGGCGCTGCACGGGATCCACCTGATCCAGAACAACCGCAACCTGACGATTTCGGACTGCCATCTGTACGAAAACCGCGGCGTCGGCATCTACTATGACGACGTGAACCTGCACCAGTCGAACATCGCCAACTGCCACATCAGCTACAACGCCGGCGGCGGGATCGTGTCGCGAAAAGGGAACGTCCGCAACGTGCATATCACGGGCTGCGACCTGGAGAGCAACATGCATCCGGACTCGCCACCCACGGCCAACGTGCTGATCGACTGCCGAGACAGCCTGTACGGGACGGCCGAGGTGGCGATCACCGGCTGCACAATCCAGCACAACAATCCCTCGCCGGACTCGGCCAACATCCGCATTCTGGGCGGCAGCCTGCCGAGCCGGAACTTGGCGCGGGTGCGGGAAGGAAACGTCACCATCAGCGGCAACGTGCTCAGCGACGTGCAAGTGAACGTGCACCTGTCCGAATGCCGGGGAGTGGCGATCACGGGCAACACGTTCTGGCAAGGCTACGCTCACAATCTGCTGGTCGAGGACTGTGAGCACATCGTGGTCGGCCCGAACAACCTGGACCGCAATCCGCGATACGATTACGGCAACACTTCCCAGGCGAACAACGCCGTGGTATTCCGCAACTGCCGGGACTGCACGCTCAGCGGCCTGCACATCAGCAACGTCTGGCGCCAGGAGGCCGGACTGGTACTCGAACAGTGCGAACGGTTCAACGTGACGGGCTGCACAATCCTGGACTGCGACGGCGCCGGGCTGCTGCTGCGCGGCGTCTCGCGGAGCCGGGTGTCGGACTGCCTGATCCGCGACGACCGGCCTGGCCAGAACACCCGCTCGCTGATCGAAATCGAAGGCCAGGACAATCTGCTGCTGGATAACCTGCTGCAGCGCTGATCCGAGCGTCGTGGCGACACCTCGCGCGCGGAACAGCGCTACCTGGAATGCGAGTGCCTGGCGCGTCCCTCGTTGACGCGTTGGGCTTCCCGGGAGGGCGAGTGCCCGGCCCCCGGCCCGCTTAATCCTTCTTGCGCCGGATCTGAAAGTTGCCGCGGCTCTCGTCGTATTCCAGCTCGATCAGCCCTTGAGCGGCGATGTCCTTGAGCAGTTCCGAAAAGCTGGCGTAGCCATAGTAGGTTTCGTTGAAGCCGGGGTACACTCGGCGCAGGGCCTGTTTGAGCATCGAGCCCCAGACGGGATCGTAATCCTGTTCGAGCGACTGCAGCACCTCGACCAACTGATCCGCCGCCTCGTCCTTCTTGTTGCCCTCCTTGGTCTTGCCCTTGCGCTGCTGCGGCCGGCGTTTCTGGGCGGCCCGGACCAGGTCGTCGTAGTAGATGAACTCGTCGCAGTTGCTGATCAGCAGGTCCGACGTGGAGCTTTTCACGCCGCAGCCGATCACCCGCTTGTTGTTTTCCTTGAGCTTCGAGACCAGCGGCGAAAAGTCGCTGTCGCCTGACAGCAGGGCGAACACGTCGATGTGATCCTTGGAGTAGCAGAGGTCGAGGGCGTCAACGACCATCCGGATGTCCGCGCTGTTCTTGCCGCTCATCTTGCTCTGCGGAATGTCAATCAGCTCGATCCCCTGGCCGTGAAATTCCCGCACCGCCGTGGCGTAGTTGCTCCAGTCGCAATAGGCCCGCTTGTAGACCAGGCGGCCTTTTTCCAGGAGCCGCTTCAACACCAGGCGGATCTCGAAGTCGCCCCACTTCATGTCCCGCACGCCGATCGCCAGGTTTTCGAAGTCAATAAAGACGGCAATCAGAGGCTCGCTGGACATGAACGCGCGGTCCTGGATTTCGGCAAGGAGGAATGGGCAGGGAGGTACTGAACCGGCCGCAAGGCGTCGGCGGCCGACCCCTTCGCGGGGGATCGTTCTGGGCCCATTGTGGCCCAGGCGGCCCATTGTGGCCCAGGCGGCCGGGTCCCGACAACACTGAATTTGGGCGGATGTTGGGAATTCGGGTGCCGGGCGGCGGGGGAGAAAGAAAACACCCCCGGTTGCCGGGGCAACCGGGGGTGCGAAAGGCCAGAATCAAGCGATCTGGCGGGCCAGAGGCCCGTCGCCGCTTAGTCGAGGAAGCCGACCAGCTCCTGGCTGCGGCTGGGTTGCTGCAGCTTGCGGACCGCCTTGGCCTCGATCTGCCGAATGCGTTCCCGCGTCACCTTGAAAATATGCCCAACCTCCTCCAGCGTGTAACTGTAGCCGTCGCCCAGGCCGTAACGCAGCTTGATAATCTCCCGCTCGCGGTAGCTGAGCGTCTTGAGCACCTTGTTGATGCGGCCGCGAAGCATCTCCTGCGAGGCGCCCGTGGCGGGACTCTCGGCCGCCCCATCCGGCAGCAGATCGCCAAAATGGCTGTCCTCGCTGTTGCCGACCGGCCGGTCCAGGCTGATCGGATAGCGGCTCATGGCCAACACGCGGCGGGCTTCATCGACGGTCGTGCGGGCTCGGCGAGCCGTTTCTTCAAGCGTCGGTTCGCGTCCCAGCTCCTGCAACAACTGCCGGGAAACATTCCGCACGCGGCTCATCGTTTCGACCATGTGCACCGGAATCCGGATCGTCCGGCTTTGATCGGCCACGGCTCGCGTAATCGCCTGCCGGATCCACCAGGTGGCATAGGTGCAGAACTTGAAGCCGCGGCGAAATTCGAACTTGTCCACGGCCCGCATCAGGCCGGCGTTGCCCTCCTGGATCAAGTCCAGGAAGCTCAGCCCGCGGTTGCGGTACTTCTTGGCGATCGACACGACCAGCCGCAAGTTGCCTTCGGACAGCTCCCGCTTGGCCTGTTGATAATCGGAGTAAACCCGCTTGAGAAACTGGACGCGCGCCGCCAGACTGCGGGGCGTCTCCTGGGTGGCCATCAGGATGCTGCGATACTCGGCCAGCCACGGTTCCCGTTCGGCGGCGGGCGAGCGGTCCGCCTTGTGCCGGTCGATGCGGGCCTTGAGCTCGCTGACCCGCCGGCTGAAATCCTCCAGCGTGCGGATCATCGGTTCGATCCGCTGGGTGCGCAAACCCAGTTCCTCCACCAACCGCACCGCTCGGCGGCGGCGCCGCGACAAGCGGATCCAGGCCCGGCTGCGGTGGGCCTTCGGCTGGGACTTGCTGAGCGCGATGCGGTAGTCCCGCCGGTTGCGTTTGAGCAACACTTCGAGCGTACGCAGGTTGTGAGGCAACCGGCCCAGGATCTGCTCTTTCTCCAGCCGGTCCGTCACCGACACCTGCACGGTGCGGTCGAACGGCAGCTCGCCGTCGTGGACCCGCTTCAACACCTTGTAGGCTGCCTGAATCACGTAATCGCATTCCAGCAACCGGGCCCGGAAGCGGCGGCGAGTGACTTCGATCTTCTTGGCCAGGCGGATTTCTTCCTGGCGCGTGAGCAACGGGATCTCGCCCATCTGGGTCAGATACATCCGCACTGGGTCGTCCGACCAGGACTCGCCGTCCTCGCCCGAAGCCAGCACTTCCTCGTCATCCGCCCCATTGGCCAGATCCGAGTCGTCGTCGCCCGGATCGACCAGGTCGTCGTCCACGTCGTCGTCGTCGGCAGGCTCCACCGACAGCTTCTGAAAGCCGTCCTCGTCGTCGGAGCCGCGGGCCGCGTCGTCGTCAAAATCATCCAGTAGTGCGTCGTACAACTCAGTACTCCTACACTCGATCATGCTTGTGCAAACTTCGGGGGAAACTTCACCATTTCAAAACGGGAACAGTGACTCAAGCCGGAAACGTGATTGTTAACCTGGGGTTCACCGCTTCTGCGCACCTGAGTTGATAATTCCCGGTTGTCAGCCGCAAGGCCAAAAACTGCCCTCGCAAAATCTACCACCCTGCTCGGTTCCCGACTTGCCCGGACCGCCATTTGGAAAGAGATTCATCCTGCGAAAACTGTGCCACTGCCACATAGTCTTCGCAAATCCCCCAATCTTTCAGCCGCCGGTTTGCGGATACCCTCAGGCCCGGCAGTCCGCCATCAGCCTTCACGAGGCGGGGGACCGCTGCTGCGCAAACGGGCTGCATGTTGCGTCCGTGGAATCAAGCATCATTGCGGCAAGACTGAATCGACAACAGTCCCTTCGATCCAGCATTCATCAGGAAGGTTTGAGCTAACGGCTCCTCGACCACAACCGCCCGCCGAACGAGCGGCAGTTCTTCACATGATGCCTTGTTAGAGCGATTTCTCAGTGGTTTTTGCCGGGTGGGCTTGGCTCATTGCAGGCGTCTCAATTCTAACCAAGCGCCGAAGCCGGTCCAGTCTCAAAAACAGGTTTTCAAGCCAACTTTTCCTGCGGGAAACGCCCGCTTTGCCCCGCCGGGGCGCTGGTTGCCGACTGCCGGCGAGCCCGCTAGCATAGGGCCTGCCGGTCGCCCTCGCGGCCGGAATAATCGCCTCCCTCGCCACCCCCTCTCGAGAGAAAGCAGTTCCCCAACATGGCGTCCATCGACCTGCAGGGGCGAGTCGCACTGGTAACGGGCGCCAGCCTGGGAATTGGCCGCGCCACCGCGGTGGCGCTGGGACGCGCCGGGGCCCACGTGGCCGTCAACTACCACACGCACGCCGATGCGGCCGACGAAGTCGTGCACGCCATCCGGGACGCCGGCGGGCAGGCGATCAAGGTCCAGGCCGATGTCGCCGACCAGTTGGCCGTCGAACAACTTGTCCGCCGCACCGTGGAAGCATTCGGCAAACTGGATATCGCCGTCAGCAATGCCGCTTACAGCGACCGACAGCCGTTCCACACGGCCGAAATGGACGGCTTCCGCCGGACCATTGATGTCACCATGTGGGGGGCTTTTTACCTGCTGCGAGCCGCTGCCCAGCAAATGATCCAACAGGGGGATGGGGGGGCCGTCGTCCTGGTCAGCTCGCCCCACGCCTTCCTGCCCGTCCCGCGTTCCATGGCCTACAACATGTCGAAAGCCGCACTGGAGCACATGGGTAAGACGGCCGCCATCGAACTGGCCGAACAGCGGATTCGCGTCAACATGATCCAGCCCGGCTGGATCGATACGCCCGGCGAACGCAAGTTCGCCAGCGAGGAGATCTTACAGCGAGCCGGCCGGAACATCCCCCTGGGCCGCCTGGGACAACCCGAAGAGATCGCCGACGCCATCCTGTTTCTGTGCGATCCCCGCCACGAATACATGACCGGCGCCACCCTGCTGGTCGACGGCGGGATCAGCCTGCCCTGGTGGGCCTCGCGCGGCTCCGCCGGTCCCGAATAGCCTGGTACAGCATCGTCGCCTTTCGCTCCGCGAAAGTAGCGGGCATCGCGGTACCAGCTTCCACCGAAACGTGATGGCGCACTTCTGTCGCCGCACGCGCTACTTTCGCGGAGCGAAAGGCGACAATGCGCTCCGCGAAAGTAGCGGGCATCGTGGTACCGGCTTCCACCGAAACGTGATGGCCCACTGCTGTCGCCGCACGCGCTACTTTCGCGGAGCGAATGGCGACAATACGCTCCGCGAAAGTAGCGGACAGGTCGTTACCGCAACAGTTCAGCCCGCTGCGACAACGGGACTTCGGACCAGGCAGCACTCCAGCGGCCGGCAGCGGCCAGGTGACGCACCTCCAGCGAATCCTTCTGCAGTACGACCAGCAACCGCCGGCCCCAGGCCGCGGCGCTCAGCACATACGCGCTGCTCGTTTCACTCAGCTTCCAATGGCTCCAACGATCCAGCTTCGGATACTCGCCAAAGATCTGCGCCAGCCGGGGATCGTCCTTGCTGATCGGCTGCAGCGCCCGGCAAGCCTGGCAGTGGCCGTGCGACACGGCGCCTGGGCTGACCCGCTGCCGGCAAGTCGGACAAGCCACCAGACGCGACGTCAGGACCCTGCCGTCGCTGACCGGGCACGTCGACAGAAACTCCCTCAAAGCTCGCGTCCCGGTCGCCTCGCAGGTTTCGAACTGGTCCGGCAATCCCGTCTTGCCGGATTCGCCGCACGTTTCCAACGCCTCGCGCACCGTGACACGCCCGTCGCAGGTCGCGGCGACATGGTACGACTGCCGGCCCGTGGCGGGACAAGTCAACGGAGGCGGCAACTGCTGCCCGTGGGCCAACGGCAACGCCCAGCCCTCAAACGGCACCTCGATCGCTTGCCCCCCGCAGTCAAACAGCAACGTTCCCGCGGCGTGGTTGCAGAGCACGCGACACGTGGCGAGCAGTTCCGCGGACCGGTCCGGAAACTCGGCCCGCAACGACTCGCGGGCCGCGGCCTGACATGCGTCGAGCCACTCGTCGAACCTCTCCGGCAACCCCCGCTGGTCGGCCAGCAGCTCCGGACCTGCCGGAGCCAGATCGTCAAGCCGCAGTTGGGTCACCGATTCGTCGTCGAGCAACGTTCCGTCGTGGAGAAAATTCAAATGACGGAGCCGCGGCGTCCGCGTATCATCGACGGCGCCTAAACGGAAGGAGAGCCGCAGCAGCGACCGCGGTTCCAAGTCGCAACCACCCAGGCGGACCGCCGCGCCTCCCTCCAGGGAATATGCCGCGAACAGTCGTTCCGCCAACTGCTCCACGCCCGTCACGTCCGCGACCGGAACGGCCAGCGTCGGCTGCCGGCTGGTCTTGAGCTGGTCCAAGAGCCACTGAAACATCCTCGCCGCGGGCGTCACGTACTCGATCGCACCCGGCTTGCCAACACCCGCCGGTTCCACAAACGTGAACCGGACCGTGCCGGCCCCGTTCAGCGACTCGCGCCGATCCTCCGGCGCCAGAAACCGGAAGACGTGCTCGCCCTCCGGCTCCACCCGCAACCCGATCGTTCGCAGGGCCCATAAGGTGAAACTGCGCGTCGCCTGGGCGTCCACCGCGGTACTCGTCAACTGGCTGGTAGTCACGGCCAACTCGTTCTGGCTAGCGGGTGCTGGCGAACAGACACGCCTATGTCCGGCGAGCGGTCAACTCTTCGCGGGCCGCTTCCGCAGCACGAACACCACGTCCTCGGTGTCTGGCTGCAACTGGACCGGCCGATCCAGCCGGTAGGCAAAGTCGTACGTTTCGGCGATCTCCCAAGCCGGCACGCTGCGCACCAGGCTCAGGAACTGCGGCGCCGTATAGGTCCGAAAGTCGATCTCCTCGGCCAGGCGGAAACAGCGGCGCGGCGTGTAAACGTCGCACGTCATGCGAAACCGTTCCAGCCTTCGGCGAGGATCCCGGCTGATCGTGCGCAAATGGGTCGCGACGCAGAGGTGGCCTCGCCGCGCCGACCACGTTTCCTCCTCCATCGCCCTCCCGACCGTCGGCGTCAAATGCAGCCCGATGACGTACACGCCACCCGGCGCGACCGCGCCGCTCATGCACTGCAGATGCGCCCGAGCCTCGCCCTGCGATTGCAAGTGACGAAAGCTGTTGATCATGTTGAAGGCGGCGTCCGCCGGCGAGCGGACTCGAAAGTCCGTCATGTCGCCCACGCGGATCGTCGCCGGCAAACCGTATCGCCGCAGCCGGTCGTTGCAATACTTCACCGCGCGAGCATTCAGATCCAGACCGCTCGCTCGGTAACCGGCCCGCGCCAACCGGTACAGCAGCCGTCCCGTGCCGCAAGCCGGTTCAAACACGTGCCGTACGGGACGCTGAGCGTGGCGAGCGAAACAGGCCCGCAGAAAATCAAACTCGGACTTCCAGTCCGAACCGAATACCAGATCGTAGTATCCGGGATAATCGTACAGCGTTCCCGCCCGTGTCTCCAGCATGAATGTCCGCCCCGGCAAAGGTTCCGGCTATACCGCGCGGCGGATAGTATAGCTCATCGGGAGCGGCAACGTGTAGGGATGGGAGGTGGGAGTTGTCAGTTGTCAGGAAGGCAGCGCCGAGGGTCAGGATCCGAACCACTTCTTGAGCGAGTGGAGGGTGGTGGCTCGGCCGGCGCGAGCGATCGACGTGGTCAGCGGAATCTGCTTGGGACAGACCGCCACGCAGTTCTGAGCGTTGCCGCAGATCTGGATCCCGCCCGGCGCCGTCAGGGCTTCCAGCCGCTCGCCGGCGTTGAACTTGCCGGTGGGGTGGCTGTTGAACAACATCACCTGGCTGATCGCGTGCGGACCGACGAACGCCTGATCGTAGGCTTGCTGCTTCCGCTGCTCGAACTGCTCCTCCGTCTCGTCGGGTCGCCGAGCGAGTTCGACCTTGGTGTATTGCGGACAGGCCTCCAGGCAGCACCCGCAACTCATGCACTGGCTGAGCGGGTAGTTCTGCTCCTGCAGCGCCGGTGGCTGGCGGGGTCCGGCTCCCATGTCATAGTAGCCATCCGCCGGGATCCAGCAGCTTGTCTTCTGCAGGGCCCGGAACAACCGGCGCCGGTCGACAACCAGGTCCCGCACGACGGGGAACTTGCTCATCGGCTGCAGTTCGATCTCGTCCGGATTCTCGTCCAGCAGGCGATCGACCAGGGCCGAGCAGGATTGGCGCACCCGGCCATTGATGACCATCGTGCAGGCTCCGCAGACCTCCTCCAGACAGTTGCAGTCCCAGGCCACCGGCGCCACTTGCTTGCCGTCGACCGTCTTGGGCTGGGCGGCAATTCGCTGCAACACGCTGATCACGTTCATCTCCGGCTCGTAACGAACCCGGTGCCGCTCCCAGTAGCTCGGCGACCCGGGCTTGTCCTGACGAAGGATGCGGACCTCGAACGTGTCCGGACGCTGCTTGCCGTTGGAAGATGGTTCTGCCATGAGTCGAATCTTCGTCTCGCGGAAATGTAGTGGGTTTCTCGAACGGGGCTGTGGACTCCGCTTCGGCGGCCCTCCCATAAATCACTTCTGGCTCCCTCCCCGCTTCGGGGAGGGCTGGGGAGGGGCTCTTGGCACTCGTTTCAAACTCGACCCGCACCCGCCGCATCAGCCCAACTGTCGGCTGGTTGCGTACATCAAGCTCTTGATTCCGATACGCGATTCAAACAAACCGAAAACGCGCCGTGGCAGCCACTACGTGCATTGTACATCCAGTCCCGAAGACCCCTCCCCAGCCCTCCCCGAAGCGGGGAGGGAGCCAGAGGGACTTCAAATTCTTGTCCGTTGTCTATTTAAACGCCCGAACAATTGTTGTTGCGTGAAAACCCAACACACCTGCTGTTCACAAACAAGTAGTGCACAACTTCAAACCTTACGCTTCGGGCTACATTGGAATCCCAACTGGTGCTGTCGTACCTAGTGCGTCACCGCCTCGGCACCGGCCGCCGCCGCCGCGCCGTTCCCGCCGGCGCCCTGCTGGCGAGCCGCCTGCCGCTCGTTCCACACCTGTTCAATCACGTCGGCGCCCACCAGACCGTACAGCCTCGGACGCGGCGGAATCAACGACGTATCCACGTCCTCGTACGTAATTTCCGGCAACTCGCCGTCCCAGGTGGCGATAGTCGACTTACACCACCTGGCCGTACTCTGCTCGAACCGCTCACACCACTCCACCGCCTCCCGCCGGCGCCCGGCCGGATCTTCCGCCGTCAGGCTGGGCAAGGCGAAATCGGGCTTGAAATGCGCGCCGCGGCACTCGTCCCGCTGCAGCGCGCCCTGCAGAATCGTCAAGGCCAGGGGGAACATGTCCTGCAAGGCTTTCGTGAACACGACATTCTGATTGGTCCAGTTCCCGGTATCCGACAGCGAGCAGCGGGCGGCCCGCTCCCGCAGCTCCTGGACCTTGCCGATGGCCGCCCGCAGTTGATCGTTAAAACGGACGACCGTGGCGGCACTGGTCAGCACGTCGCCCAATTCCTGGTGGATCAAGTAGGGGTTTTCGCCGCCGCCCTGCCGACCCAGCAACTGGTCGTGCTCCCGCTGATGCTCGCGCCGAGCCGACTCGAAAAGCGAAGCGGGCAGTTCGGCCGCGGCCGATTTCTGCGACGCCAGCAGGTTCCTCACGCCGGGGGCCACGAACAGCCCGCTGAAAATGCAGCTCAGCAGCGCATTGGCCCCCAGCCGATTCGCTCCATGGTATTGATAGTCGCACTCCCCGATGGCGTACAGCCCCGGGATGCTCGTCACCTGGTTGCGGGGCGAGCCGGGCCGCAGGCCGCCCTCGGCCGTCCGTTCGTAATCGACCCAGATGCCGCCCATCGAGTAATGCACGGCCGGGAAAATCTTCATCGGCGTGTCGCGCGGGTCGACCCCCTGGAACTTCTCGTAGATTTCCAGGATGCCGCCCAGCTTGCGATCCAGCTCGTGACGCGGGATATGCGTCAGGTCCAGGTAGACGCACTGCTTGCCCTTCTCGACACTCAGGTGCTCGTTGACGCAGATGTTGAAAATCTCGCGAGTGGCGATGTCCCGCGGCACCAGGTTGCCGTACTGCGGGTAGCGGTCCTCCAGAAAGTAGTAGCGTTCGGCTTCGGGGATCTCCAGGGGATCGCGCGGGTCCTGCGGCTTGCGCGGCACCCACACCCGGCCCCCTTCCCCCCGAGCGGACTCACTCATCAGCCGCAGCTTGTCGGCGCCGGGAATCGCCGTGGGATGGACCTGAATGAACTCCCCGTTCCCGTACTTGGCGCCTCTCTGAAAGCAACGGCTGACGGCGCTGCCCGTACAGACCATCGACATCGTACTGCGGCCGTAAATCAGGCCGCACCCGCCGCTGGCAATGATCACGGCATCCGCCGGAAAACTGCGGATTTCCATGCTCACCAAGTCCTGCGCGACGCAGCCCCGGCAAACGCCCCGCTCGTCCAGCACCGGCCCCAGGAAGTCCCAGAATTCGTACTTCTTCACCAGGCCCGCCGTTTCCCACCGCCGCACCTGTTCGTCCAGGGCGTACAGCAACTGCTGGCCCGTCGTGGCGCCCGCGAACGCCGTCCGCTTGTACAGCGTGCCGCCGAACCGCCGGCGATCCAGATATCCTTCCGTCGTCCGGTTGAAGGTCACCCCCAGCCGGTCCATCAGGTCGATGACCTTCGGAGCCCAGTCGGACATCTCCTTGACCGGCGGCTGATGCTGCAGGAAGTCGCCGCCGTACACCGTGTCGTCGAAATGCTTCCACTCGCTGTCGCCCAACTGCCGAGTCTGGTCGTTGCACGAGTTGATGCCGCCCTGAGCGCACACGCTGTGGGACCGCTTCACCGGCACCAGGCTGATCAGGTCGACCTGGACGCCCAGTTCGGCCAGCTTCATCGTGGCCGCCAACCCGGCCAGGCCGCCACCTACCACCGCTACCCGCTGCTTCGACATCGCACCATTACCTTGCTGATTGGCTGCTGCTCAAGACGCCACTCGTGGCCTTGTCGCCACCCGCCTGCTTCTCGCCTGGCTGCTGGTTCGAATCCTGGTGACTCTCGTGAGCGTCACGCCGCTTGGACTTGACCAACTCGCTCTCCGGATCCAGCTCCCCGGACCGCACCTTGGCCTCGAACATCTTGTCCTCCACTTGCCGAGCTCGCTCGACCGCTTCCTTCCCGCCCACGCCGACCGCTCCGGCCAAGGCACTCAGTCCCACCACCGCCAACCCCAGACCGAGCACCAGGCAGACCCAGCTTGCCCGAGCCTGCGCTCGCGGAGTGACCCATACGCCCCAGGTAATGCCCATCGTCCACAGGCCGTTGGCCAGGTGGAACACGCAGGACAAGACGCCCAGGGCGTAAAATGCCGGATAGAAGAAGCCCCGCATCGCCTCGCCCACCGTCGACGCCGCCCGGTACGGAGCGAACTGCGCCCCGCCAAACGGCTCCGACACGTTGACATGCCACCACTCGAAGTGAAACCAGCCGTGCATGTGAAACACGTGCCAGGCAATGAACACGAAGGCGATCATCCCGGTCGCCCGCTGCAACGTGTACCGGAAATTGCTCACGTATCGGTACGAGCTGTTGTTTGGCAGGCCGCCGCGGATGATCACCACGCCCAAAATGGCATGGAACAAGATCGGCAGGAAAATGAACGTCCACTCCACCAGCGGCAGCAGACTCCCCAGGGAGTGAATCTGATAGACGGCGGTCTGGAATGTGGCTGGCGAATTCAACACGCTGGCGTTGACCAGCAAGTGAACCACCATATACGCGCCCACGGGAATCAGACCGCTGAGCGAATGCAAGCGCCGGATCAGAAACTCATGGCGGACCAGAAACGAAGCCGACGTGTCGTCGCTCACCTTGAACCCCCGTTAGAATCCTGCCCGCCGGCCTGATTGGACACCGCCGGCCGATGTGACAGAGGCAGCCGCAAGTCGTTGGCCGTGTCGCTCGTTCCGGGAGACGGGGTTTCCCAGCCACCCAAAACCTTAAGTCCTCGTTAGTATAGGCATCCCCACGGCGCTGACAAGCGGCCTTCGGGACGGGCACGTTCGACGTAAGTTATTATGTGAAATACCCTTGCGTGAAGTGCCTCGGGTCGGTACCGCGACTACATGGACCACGATTTTCCGCTGCCTGCCCCGGTCTGGCCGCCCTGACGCGGGATCCGTCCCCTAAATGGGATTGGCACCAAAGTTGCTCAGGACGTAAACTCAAGATGGGGCCTGTCGTTTCGACAGGCGCTTCGACGGGCACTCCGGGCCGGGCCGAAAAGATCGGCAGCCAGAGACTCGTCACCACCGGGATGCTGGGGAAGAACCACCGGGATACTGGGGTAAAGATGTGAAACTCGAGCACCCCTCGCTCCTGATTACCGACGATGATGCCGCCATGCGGCAAACATTGTGCGGGCTGTTCGAACCTCGCGGTTTCCGCACGCTGACGGCCGGCAATGGCGAGGAAGCCCTGGAGATTGTCGAGCGGGAGCGGATCCACCTGCTCCTGCTCGACATGCACATGCCGCGCCTGACCGGGCTGGAGACGATCCGCCGAGTGCGGCAGCGTCACAACCGGTTGCCCTGCATCCTGCTGTCTGCCGCGCTGAGCGACGCGCTGGCCGAGGAGGCGCGGCGGGCCGACGCCTTCTCGGTTCTCGCCAAACCGTTCCGCTCGGCCGACATCACCAGCCTGGTCAGCCGGGCCATGCGGCAAACCTACGATTGGCCGCCCACGGTTGCCCGCTGAACCGGCTGGCTACGATTCTCAGCCCCCGACGTAATTCCGCTGCACCAGCAGGATGCAGCCCACCAGCGCGGCACTGCTCAACACGGCCAGCAACAACAGACCGGCATGCGGAGCCGGAGATTCCGCCACCGCGCCCGTGCTGGCTTCCGGCGATTCTCCCGTGACGTAGCCCGGCGTCCAAAGACTCCCGTCGGGCAAACGCCAGCGCGTGCGGGTCTGATACAGCAGCCCGCCCAGCGAACCCAGCGCCAGCACCGCGGCCGCCAGCAGCAGCAGCGGCGTGTGGACCACTTCCTCTTCGGCCGGCAAAGTTGACACGCCTGGGATCGGCAAGGTTTCGTTCCAGCGGTACAGCGCGAAAGCCAGCGAGTTGTTCAACGTGTGCAGGATGATCGGGGCCAGCAGCGAACGGGTCGTGAGCAGCAGGAAGTGCATCGCGACTCCCAAGACAAACGCTCCGCACGCCTGGATCGGCTCGATGTGGATCAGCCCGAACAGCAAAGCGGTCCACAGCGTGCCAAAGACCGCGCCGTATCTGGCCAGCAGCCCACGGCCGAGAAATCCGCGGAAGAAGATTTCTTCCCCCACACCTGGAAACAGGCAGCCGCCCACGAACACGATCAACCAGAACGACTCGCCAAACTCCATCAGCTCGGAAAGCTGCAGCTCCGGCAGCACGTAGGCGGCCCAGTTGGTCACCTCGCTGGCCAAGACCGCCAGCGGCAGGACGCACAGCAGGACGGCCACGTATTGCAGGGCCGTCATCCCTCGCCAGGCGATCCGCCGGCCCGTCTGGCGGCCGTAGAACAGCACGCAGATGGCCACGGCCACGAGAACCGTGGTGGCGGTACCAAGCGGGACCAGCAGCGTCATGAACTGGTCGTTGAACGCCGCCTGGGCAGGCGGCGCCGTCGCTCCGCGGACAAAGTGGACGATCATCAGCCCAATGCCAACCGCCACGCCGACGGTCAACTGGACCATCAGCAGCGCCAGGCACCACAGAATGGCCAGAATCCAGTTGGGGTGTGGCAGGCGGGCAACCGACTTCGGCGCGGGGACGGACTCCGCGACCACCAGCTCGGCCACCAGCGGCGCCTCCAGTTCCGCGGCTGGAAGACCGTCCGCGGCGGGAGAACGGCCGGCGGACGGATTGTCTGCCGGTGGACTTGCGGCTGGGAGGTCGTCACGATCGCCGGGGTCCGTAACCATGGCAGTCCTGGTGGCAGAGGATTCCGGAAGGACGAAATGGACCGGTGCTGTCCACGGTCGCGGCCGACGCCATGACGCCCCAGCCAGCGGCCCGTACCATCCTGGTCCTGCCGGTCCCCTGCAACAGCCGGGCACGCCTGGCCCTACTTGGCTCCCACCAGTTGGGCCTGCTTCTTTTCGGCGATCACTTCTTCCTGAATGCTGGGCGGTACCCGGCGGTAGGTCGACAGTTCCATGGTGAAGGTGCCCTGGCCCTGCGTCATGCTCCGCAAGTCGGTCGCGTAGCCAAACGTTTCGGCCAGCGGGACTTCGGCGGTGATGGCCGTCACTCCGCTGCGCATGTCGGTCGACATAATGATCCCGCGGCGCCCCGTGATGTCACCCACCACGGCCCCCTGGAAGTTCTCCGGGCACTCGATCTCGATCTTCATGATCGGTTCCAGCAGTACGGGGCGAGTCTTGGGGAACGTCTCCCGGAAGCAGCCCTGGCCGCAGATCTGGAACGCCTTGTCGCTGCTGTCCACTTCGTGATACGAACCGTCTTCGACGATCGTCTTCAGCCCGACAACCGGGAACTGCGCGACGGGACCCTTCATCAGGCAATCGCGGAAGCCCTTTTCGACCGACGGCAGGTACTGCTTGGGAATCCGGCCACCGACCACTTTCTCCTCGAACTCGTACGATTCCTCGGCATCGGCCGGCAGCGGCTCGAAGCGCCCCACGATATGGGCGTACTGGCCGGAACCGCCCGTCTGCTTCTTGTGCTTGTAGTTGTACTCGGCCACCACCGTCGGCGCCTCGCGGTAGCTGACCTTGGGCGCGCCGACTTCCACCTCGACCTTGTACTCGCGCTTGATCCGTTCGACGTACACTTCCAGGTGCAGTTCGCCCATGCCAGCCAGCAGGATTTCGCCCGTTTCCTCGTCCGTGTTGACGTGGAACGTGGGGTCTTCCTTGCGGAACCGGGCCAGGGCCTTGCCCAGCTTGTCCGCGTCCGCGCGATTCTTGGGTGACACGGCGACCTTGATCACCGGATCGGGAATGAACATGCTCTCCAGCGTGCAGTAGTTGCGTTCCGGGGCGTACGTGTCGCCGCTGGCCGCATCGATACCCATGATCGCCACGATGTCGCCCGCCTCGGCGCTGTCGATCTCTTCGCGCTTGTCGGCGTGCATCCGCAGGATGCGGCTGAAGCGGTCCTTGCGACCGGTTCGCTGGTTGACGTACGTGCTGCCCTTTTCGGCCTTCCCCTGGTAGACCCGCATGAAGGTCAACTGGCCGTAGGGGTCGTCCACGATCTTGAACGCCATGCCGACGAACGGCTGGCTGGGATCCGGCCGGAGCTTGATCTCGGTGGACTCGTCGCCGAACGTATGGGCCTTGATCTCGCGGTTGTTCGGCGAGGGCAGGTAGCGGATGATGGCATCCAGCAAAGGCTGCACTCCCTTGTTGCGGTAGGCGGTGCCCACGAACACGGGAGTGGCGTCCTGCTGCTGCACGGCCGCCCGCGTGACCGAGTGGATCAGGTCGATCGGCACCTCCTCCTCGCTCAGCAGCAGCTCCATCATCTCGTCGCTGTACATGGCCAACTGTTCGAGCATATGGCTGCGGGCGGCCTCGGCTTCCGCCTGCATCTCGGCCGGAATCTCCCCGTACCGGACGTTTTCGCCGTTCGAACCATCAAAGTAGATCGCCCGCCGCTCGATCAGGTCGATGATGCCGGCGAATTTCTCGCCCGCCCCGATCGGCAACTGCATCAAAATGGCGTCGGCGGCCAGTTTCTCCCGCAGTTCGCGACAGACGCGCGCGGCGTCGGCACCGGTCCGGTCCATCTTGTTGATGAACGCCAGCCGAGGGACGTGATAGCGCTTCATCTGCCGGTCGACCGTCATCGACTGCGACTGCACGCCGCCCACCGCGCACAACACCAGGATCGCTCCGTCCAGCACCCGCAGGCTCCGTTCCACCTCGACCGTGAAATCCACGTGCCCGGGCGTGTCGATCAGGTTGATCACGTGGTCCTGCCACTGCACCGTGGTCGCGGCACTGGTGATCGTGATCCCCCGCTCCCGCTCCAGCTCCATGTGGTCCATGGTGGCGCCGCTGCCGTCCCCCCGGACCTCCTCGATCTTGTGAATCCGCCCCGTGTAGTAGAGGATCCGCTCGCTGAGCGTCGTTTTGCCCGAGTCGATGTGGGCCGAAATACCAATGTTACGGACTTGATCTAGGTTCATGGCTCTTCCCTCGCCCCGTTTCACCAATGGGTCGAGAACTTTTGCGGACTGGAAACGAAAACGGATTACCGACCTGCGTGGTTCGCCACCGGCCGTTCTCATGGGACACACCGTCCGCACAGGCGGACCCAAGGGTCCCGATTGGGGGCGGCACACGATGCGGGTCGGAGAGAAACCCGACGCAGGCGGGCAGGCGGCGGCTCAACCGGGCAACCTTCCCTCCGTGGGCTGGCGGCCCTGCTGTAACGCATATCTTACTTGAAATCGACGCCGAGGAAAGGTCAGATTACGCGCTTCGCCAACTCTTTATGGACGGGGAACTGGCAGAGACGCCCGTTTTCCGCCTGGACAGTTGGTGAAGCCGGTGGTGACGAGCCTCCGGCCAGCCAGGTCCACGGACCCAGACTGGCCGGCCAGAAACCGATTTCCGCCAGACACCACCTGGCAGGCGGTCCCGCTGGGAGGTGTCAATCAGGGAGGCGGTCTCGCCGGGAGGCGGTTTTACTGGGAGCTGGCGGACTGGCGGTAGGGCTGCCGAGCCTGGTACAGCTTCAGGCGCCGCTCGAGCATCTCGGACTCGCCTTCCGGGGCCAGCGGCAGAGCTTTCTCCAGGCTCGCCACCGCCTCGTCGAACCGGTTGGCGTTGGCATAGGCGGCGGCCAGGGTGTCCAGCAGCCGGTGATCGTCCCGCCCCTCCAACTGCACGGCGCGCTCCGCCGCCTGCACCGCCAGCTCCGGGTTCCGATAGCGGGCGTCCGGGCAGGTCGCCATCAGCCAGGCCGCGCTCTGGTACGCCCGGCTGGAACGTCCATCCAATTGAATCGCCTGCCGGTAGTCGGCCGCCGCCTGTTGCCAGCTCGACAAGCTGCGATAGGCATCCCCCCGGTTCACGCGGGCGACGGCGCTCTCGGGAGCCAACTGCACGGCCCGGTTGTAGTCGGCCAGCGCCGGGTTGTAGCGCCCCAGTTGGAAATAGCAGTGCCCGCGGCTGGTGTAAGATCCTTCGTCCTGGGGGTTCAGTTGAATGGCTCGCGTATAGTCTCTTGCCGCCTCCTCGAACTGCCCCAGTTCATAACGGATTTCACCCCGGTTGAACCACGCGTTCGGGTAGTCCGGCTTGAGTTCGACGGCCCGGCTGAAGTCTCGCACGGCCTTCTCGTATTCCCCTTGAACGGCGTAACTCACGCCCCGGTTGTGAACCGACTTCCAGCGGGACGGATCGTTGGCGACCGACGCTTCAAAATCGGCCAGTGCCAACGCGTCCAGTTCGGCGGCCCGCTGAGCGCCACCCTGTTCCTGCAGGTCGGTCGCCTGGTTGGCGTACAATTCTCCCCGGCGATTCTGCACGAAGGCCAGCAGACGCACGACGTAGTCGGCATTCGCCTCCGAGAGTTCCGTGCCCCGCAGCCGCTCGCACTCCGCAATCACCTCGCTCATCTCGTCGACCGTCGTCGCTTGCTGGGCCCGCTGGTAGGCGGCGGTCACCGGAGACTGGGCGGGGGCGGCTGCATCCTGTGCGGCAGCGATCCCCATGAGCCCACTGGCTCCGGACCCTCCGCAGGCCAGGGTGGCAAGCAGGCCCAGAACCAGGGCGATCCGCCAGAGACGAGGGGAACGGTCCATCGTGAGTCTCCTAGAGGTGTGAATTCGCGGCGGCAACGGCGGCCGCTACTACTCCTGAGGTTCGGTCATCCGCATCGGATCCAGGGCTTCCCGCAGCGTGCCTTCGGGCAGAATCCCCTGTTCGCGGCACAACGTGCGAATCGTTTTTCCCGAAGCAAAGGCCTCCTTGGCCAGCTTGGCCGCCTGCTCGTATCCGATGTACGGATTGAGGCTGGTGACCATCGAGAGGCTTTTCTCCACCGAGGCCTCGCAGACATCCTCGTTGGCCTCCAGGCCCTCCGCGCAAAAGTCCACGAAGGCCCGCGTGGCCGCCGCCATCAGAAAGATGCTCTCCAGCACGGCCTGCCCCATGACGGGCATCATGATGTTCAACTGGAACTGGCCGCCGGCCGCGCCGCTGATGGTCACCGTCTGGTCGTTGCCCAGGACGCGGGCGGCCACCTGCATCAGGCTTTCGCACATCACCGGATTGACCTTGCCGGGCATGATGGAACTGCCCGGCTGGCGGTCGGGCAGCAGAACTTCGAAGAATCCGCACCGAGGGCCGGAGCCGAGCCAGCGGATGTTGTTGGCCACGTTGAACAGCGTGGTAGCGACCGTCCGCAGATGTCCGTGGCAGTCGACCAGGCCGTCGCGCTGGGCATTGCCCTCGAAATGATCCACCGCCTCGATAAATCCCAAACCGGTCTCCCGCGCCAGCACCTCGGCCACGCGGCGCCCGAACTGTGGGTGCGTGTTGATCCCGGACCCGACGGCCGTGCCGCCGACGGGCAACTCGTGCACCGCCTCGATGGCCCGCCCGGCGCGAGCGATCGACAGCTCCAGTTGCCGCGCCAGGCCCCCGACTTCCTGTCCCAGCCGCAGCGGCGTGGCGTCCATCAGGTGCGTTCGGCCGATCTTGATTACCCGGTCCCAGCGGCGAGCTTTCTCGGCCAGTACGTCGGCCAGGCGGCGGAGAGCCGGAATCAGGTCGCGCTGGATTTCGCATCCCACCGCGACGTGAATGGCGGTCGGAAACGTGTCATTGGTGCTCTGCCCCATGTTGACGTGATCGTTCGGGTGCACCGGCTTCTCGGCCAGAAAGCGGTCGCCGCCCAGTAGTTCGATCGCCCGGTTGGCGATCACCTCGTTCACGTTCATGTTGCTGGACGTGCCCGAACCGGTCTGGAACACGTCCACCGGGAACTGGTCGTCCAGCTTGCCATCGGACACCTCGCGGCAGGCAGCCAGCAGAGCCTCCACCTGCTGGTCGCTGAGCGGGTGCTTGCCCGAACCGGTCAGCTTGCCCAGGTCCCGGTTGGCGACCGCGCAGGCGTACTTGACCAACCCCATGGCGTGGATCAACGCCGGCGGCAGCGACCACCCGGAGATGGGAAAGTTCTCCACGGCCCTCTGCGTCTGGGCACCGTAATAGGCATTCGCGGGCACCTGCACTTCGCCCATCGAATCCCGCTCGATCCGAAATCCGCTCATCGCGTCCCTGGCCTCCTGGAAATACGCCCGTCCACTTCGCGCCTCATCGTAGCTTGTCGCCGCTACCGGGCCAAGTCGTCCCGCGCGCCCGACGCGAACTTGAAGTTCGCCCCGCGGTATGCGATGCTCACGGCGGCCCGGTGGTGAGCGGGCCGGGCGCGGGCGAGGCAAATGCCAGCCAGCAAGCAAGACGGGCGCGAGCACACGGGCGGGCGCGAGCATACGACAGATCGGCATCAGGCGAGGTAGCTCCATGCAGTGGGACAGGCGACGCGGCGCCGGGATTATCGTGCTTTCGCTGATCTGGATGCTGAGCGTGGCGCCGCCGCTGGCCGGGCAGCCCGAACCGGCGGTCACTCCGCCGGCGGCCACCGCACCGGCC